>CANRKF010000039.1 GCA_947631145.1 uncultured Clostridia bacterium
TTCGTCCTTTTTGTGTTTAAAAATTTATACATAAAAAAAGATTTTAATATTTTATTCTTAAATAAAAATGTAAAAGTCAAGATTCTTTGCCAAAAACTACAAAAAATTACAAGAAATCTTGAAATTTACAAAAAAGAATAAAGAAAAAATAAATTAAAAAAAGAACTTAAATAAAAGTTTTTTAAGAAAGAAACGGAGGAAGAAAAGAATGAGAGTAAAAAAGCAAATTGGTTTACATACAAAAATAAGAACCAAAAAGCAAGCTCAAAAAAGCATAACTAAGAAAGGAGAAAATGGAATAACGTTAATAGCGTTAGTAGTAACAATTGTAGTCTTACTAATATTAGCAGGAGTAACCATAACAATGGTGTTAGGAGAAGATGGAATAATAGCGCAGGCAAAATTAGCAGCAGAAAAGACGAAGGAAGCAGAAGCAAAGCAAGAAGAAGATTTAGCAAATTTAGTAGAACAATTAGATAAAATTTTAGAAGAAGAACCAACACCTACAGAACCAACATCAACACCAACTCCAGTATCAGGAACAACAGCAGATGATTTATTAGAAGAGGATTCAATTGCAGATATTTACGGAGACTATGTAGATTACGGAATAGATCTAGATGATAACCCTAGTACATATGATTGGCGAATATTTTATGTAGGAGAAGGGGAAGCAAATGGACAAACAGCAAATCATATATATTTAATAGCAGCAGATTATGTTCCAAACACATGCAAAGAATTAACAGAAGCAAAAGGACAAACTAAAGCTAATATGACCCAAAATAGTAGTAGCGGATGGAGTAAATGTACAAGCTATTGGGAAAGTACTACATCAGCTACATATCATTGCAACGACGGGCACAACAAATCACTAAATTCTGGTAATCCACAATGTTCATTTCCAGAGTTATTCACACCATATCCAACAGAAGGAGGACACTGCGCTAATCATTACTATTGTTCTGATCATGTAGGAAATGGCGGAACAAATGGAGATGCAAACTCAAGATGCGCAAGTGCATTGCAATGCACCGGAAATTGGAGTAGTTTCAAAAATGGTGCAAGTAATGGCCAAAACGAAGACTCAAAATATGTAGATTATGCAATAGGGGGACCAAGCCTAGAAATGTGGGTAGAAAGTTGGGATCAAAAACATGGTGATAGTGCAGGAGGTAAAACTATTTATGCAAACGGAAAGGGTTCTACGGGATATTATGTAGGAGTTGAAGGTACAAGTACTACAACAACATATTATAATTTAAGTTCAGCAACTACAGGATACAACGACACATTATATTTTCCACATAAACAATATCAAAATATCAATTTATTTAATACAAGTTCACCTGATAGTAATGGGGATGCTAGCTGCTATGGCTACTGGCTTGGCTCGCCTTCTGCTGGCCTCAGCAGCGGCTTGATGGATGTGAGCTATGGCGGCTATGTGGGCAATTACAACTATGACAACAACTGCGGGGTGCGCCCAGTAGTTTGTCTGAAATCTAATGTCAAATTGACAGAAAAAGAAGACGCTCCAGAAGGAACCACTGTGTGGGATTTGAATATGTAATGTGAAAGGACGTATAATCCGCGCAATGCCTGGCCTTGTGTCAGGCGCGCGGAAAGTACATTTGTTAAGAATATGAAAGAAATTGTAAAAACAATTAAAGAAATACATAAAGAAACTATTTGTTTTTTCAAGGTTGGTACATTTTATCATTGCTACAACAAAGACGCCTATATTATATCATTTTTATTTGGCTACAAATTGAAGAATTTAGAAAACGATTGTGTTGAATGTGGGTTCCCAGTGGATGTAATTAAAAGAAATGTGGCAAAATTAGAAAATAATAAAATTAGTTATGTTATAATTGATAAAAGAAATAATTATGAAGAAGAAGAAAAACAGGATTTTGGAAATTTGAATAATTATAGTAAGTTTTATATGAAAGCAAATTCTTATATAAATTATAAAAAAAGAATTGATAATATAAATAATTTTCTTATGAATAATATAGATAAAGATAAATTTAAAACAATTTTAATGGAAATTGAAAATATAGTATATGAAAGAAGAAAAGTTTAAAGTAATTCAATTCATAAGAGAATTAATTTTATCAATAGATAAAGAAATGGACAATTTTCCCAAAAAAGATATAGAGTTAAAAAATAGAATTAGAAGTAATAGTTATGATGTACTAGAAATAGCGTATGAAGCGAATGTAACGACAGATATAGAAGATAAGAAGAAGCTTATTTTTAGATTATTAGCTAAATGCAAAGTAATAGATTTTTTATTGAATATGAGCTTTGAAAAAAAGCTTATAACAGAAAAGAAATATTATAAATTAAGTCAAAGGCTTGCTGATATTGTAAAATATGCAAATGGTTGGCTTAAAGTTATAATATAGGGCATAGTTGCTAGAATTGGCCTCCGGCTTTCCTTAGGTTAGTTGTCTCCCTTTTCATTGTTAGAGGTGGCTTAGCTCGCCTTCTGCTAACAACAGCAACAACTTGATGAATGTGAACTATAACGGCAATGTGAACAATAACAACTATAACAACAACTACGGGGTGCGCCCAGTAGCTTCTAAAAAACTGTGGTTGTGTTGACCTTTTGTTGCACAAGAGAAGTTTTAGAAAGAAACAAACTATGTCCTGTAGCATGCTTATATTTTTTAAGTAGCTATAAATAAAAAATAGATGAATATATTTGTTAGTAAATTTTTTTGAAAGGGAATATATTTTAGCACTATTTTTAAGGTAGATATTATATTATCTGCCTTTTTTTTGTTTTTTAATATTTATAATCAGTTTTACACATTAGCAATATGTAAGTTTGTAGTCAGTCAGCAAATGATAGATAAAGCAGCTAATCATTTAGTATCTAGGCATATTCTTATGCCTGCACTATGTGGATGCTTAATAGAAACAAATGTAGCAAGTAGACCTAAAAAAGGAACAGGAAAAGCCTTAGAATATTATGAAAAATATAGAAAAATTTGTAATGCAAAATATAAAAAATATTATGTTTTAACTTGATGAGCTCTGCTTGCAGTATGATCTCATATAAAAGATTAGTGGGTAGGTCAAATGTAGTTAATTTAATAGTCTTGCAAACTTGATTTATAGCTAAATATATAATATAATAATACCATATATTTTTTACACCCTTTTTGGAGCTATGGAAAGGACAGTGAGAATAAAATGAATATTTTATGGGAGAAAAATAAAATGAGTGATGTTTTAACACAACAGTTTAGTTACAGTAATGGAAGTGTAAGCTTTGTTCATCAGAAGTCCAGAGTAACAATAAGAATGAAAATGAAGGAAGGTTATTTCGATTTATTAAGTGACGTGGCAAAAATTGAAAAGCTTATGGGGCAAATTGCAAACAAAATGCAGGCAGCACAAATAGATAGTATAGACTTGTGCAATTTTCTATTTAAAGGAATTGGTATTAACAACCTTTCACAAATCGACACTTTATCGATAGAAAAGCAGTCAGAATCTTTGGTGCAAAAGTATAGGCAATATTTTGCACTATCAAGAAATGTAAAGAATTACTACATGTACTGCCAAATGCGGTTAAACGAGCATGCATATGAAGTAGAGTATAACTGCCGTATTCCAATGCAGGAAGTAAGAAAAAATAAAGATGGCCGATACATTTTAACTACCTACAAAGATAGTAACAAGAGTCGAGCAGAAATACAAAGGTTCGAAAAAAATGCAATTACTATGATAGAAAATTTTGAAAAAAAGGTCCAAGAGTTCCTTGAGCAATATTGTTAGTGTAAAACACCCACATCAAAAAAGTCTTTCTAGTTTAGAAGGACTTTTTAAATTAATTATATATATATTTATGAGGAACATTTAGATCATTATAAATCAAATGTGAAATAACAAAAATGTTTTAAAACTGTTGACAAATAAATCAAAAGTTAGTATAATTTTATAGTATGAATTTACGTAGGTAAAGTGAAATACATAATTATAAAAGGAAAATTAAGATAGTAAAAAACTATATCTTTATAAACTTCAAAGAAATTAAGGGAGGGAATTACAATGGCACAACCAAAAAGAAGATGGTCAAAAGCAAGAACACACTTAAAAAGATCAACATGGAAATTAGAAAATCAAAATTTAGTAGATTGTCCACATTGCCATGAAAAAGTTATGCAACATAGAGTTTGCCCAAATTGTGGATATTATGATGGAAAAGAAGTAGTAGCTCAAAAACAAGAAAACTAAAAGTATTTGAGTATTAACAATACTAAAAAATATCACAAATAACAATAAAAATTTTTATACACCAAAAAAGTTAAATAAAAATTTTACTTTTAGTGGTGTATTTTTTTGCTAAAATTTTTGCCTCTGAAAATAACATCAACCAAAGTAAAAAAGTTTTTTTAAATAATACTAACTGTGCAGTCTAACTCTTGACAAAACACATAATAAATTATAATATTAGTAAATATAAAAGTAGTGAGCCTTTAGCGTAGCGAAAGGAATGAATTAAAATAATGGAAAATAGTGAAAATAATTCAAACCCGCTTAACAATAATATTAACAAAAATAATTTAAACCAATATAACGAAAATAAAAGTAATAACGAAAATAATTCTAATACTAATGAAGTAAGTGAAAAAGAAAACATAAAAAGCAACTTAGAGCAAAATAAGCTAGACTGGAAAGAACTTGAAAAATGGAACAATATAAAAGAATCAGAACTAGAAAATAGATATGGAGTAGATATTACAAAATTAGGTAAAGATAATAAAAAAATTGATGTACTTACTAAAATATTAAGTATTATTGTAAAAACTCTTTATATTATAGGAAAAGGTGCCGTAATACTAGCTATTATTATAGGCCTTATATGGGTAATTAATACTTTTACGAGTGCCCCAGAAATGCTTACTCAGTTAAGAAGCATTGTTAATAAGTAATTATTATATAAAACTTGTAACTTAGGAAGGAACATTCTAAAAAATGGAAAACAGAATTGATAAAATTAATTATTATTTGAATATAGCAAAAGCAGTAGCAGATAGAAGCACATGTTTAAGAAAAAAGGCAGGTTGTGTAATTGTAAATCATGATGAAATAGTATCAACAGGTTATAGTGGGGCTCCAAGAGGTAGAGCTAACTGCATCGACTTAGGCTATTGTACTAAAAAGAAAATGTTTCCCAATGTAAGTCATGGAGGATATGATGCTTGTAGAAGTGTTCACGCAGAGCAAAATGCTATTATTAGTGCTAGCAGGAAAGATATGTTAGGAGGAACTTTATATTTAGTATTATATAGACCAGAAACAGGTGAATATGATACAGGAGCAAATTGCTGCCAAATGTGTAGAAAATTAATTATAAATGCAGGAATTGAAACCGTAATAGTAAGAGGAAAAGAAGATAACGAATATATAAAAGTAGATGTAAAAGATTGGATTGAAAATGATGATTTACTAAAAGGAAAAATTACATATTAACAAGGTTTATAGATAAACCCTTTATTAAAAAATCTAAATATATAGTAAGGAGCAGGGTTAAAACTAAACATAACCTTATAAATAGAAAAATGTCAAAACCAGCAGTTGCAATTATAGGCAGACCAAATGTAGGAAAGTCTACATTTTTTAATTATATAGTAGGCAAAAGAATTTCTATAGTAGAAGACACACCGGGAGTTACAAGAGATAGAGTATATGCTGATGCTAATTGGAGAGGAAGAAACTTTACTTTAATAGATACTGGAGGAATTGAAACAGAAAGCAATGACACAATAACTGTTCAAATGAGAAATCAAGCAAATATGGCAATAGAACTTGCCGATGTAATAATTTTTTTAACAGATATAAAACAAGGCGTAACAGCAGAAGATAAAGATATTTCCATAATGCTTAAAAAGTCTAAAAAGCCAGTTATATTAGTTTGTAATAAATCAGATACTTATGGTGAAACTCCAAATGAGCTATATGAATTCTACAATTTAGGGCTTGGAGAACCGTATGCAGTATCAGCAGTAAATGCAAAAGGTATTGGTGATGTATTAGATGCTATTTACGAGAAATTTCCTCCTCAAACAGAAGAAAATGAAGATAATACAGTTATTAAAGTGGCAATGATAGGAAAGCCAAATGTAGGAAAATCTTCTCTTATTAATAAAATACTTGGAGAAAATAGATTAATAGTAAGTGATATAGCTGGAACCACCAGAGATGCTATAGATTCTGAATTTGAAAATGAATTTGGAAAATACATTTTTATAGATACAGCAGGAATTAGAAGAAAAAACAAAGTAGAAGATAACTTAGAAAAATATAGTGTTGTAAGAAGTATTCTTGCAATAGAAAGAGCAGATGTATGTGTTTTAATGCTAGATGCAAATGAAGGTGTAACTGCACAAGATGCTAGAATAGCAGGAGAGGCACACGAAGCAGGAAAAGGAATTATTATTGCAGTTAATAAATGGGACGAAGTTGAAAAAGATAATCAAACTTTAGAAAATTATAAAAAAGAAGTATATAATAAATTATCATATTTATCTTATGCACCAATTATATTTATATCTGCAAAAACAGGTCAAAGGGTAAATAAACTATATGAAATGATAAACATGGTAGCAAACCAAAATGCTTTGAGGGTACAAACTTCTGTATTAAATGACATTTTAAGTGAAGCAGTAACAATAGTTCAACCTCCTACAGATAAAGGAAAAAGGTTAAAAATTTATTACATGACACAGGTAAAAACAAAACCACCAACTTTTGTAGTATTTGTAAATGATAAAAACTTATTTCATTTTTCTTATGAGCGTTATTTAATAAATCAAATAAGAAAAGAATTCGGCGGGCTTGTTGGAACGCCAATTAGAATGATGGTAAGAGAACAGGAAAATTAATAAACGTACTTATTTATGAAGAATTAAAAATAAAATTATAAAAATAGGAGAGTGATTTTCATGGCAACATATATTATAGTTGCAGTTATTGCATATTTATTAGGTAGCATTAGTTTTTCAGTTATTATTAGTAAAAAGGTAGCAGGTTTTGATGTAAGAGAAAAAGGAAGCGGAAATGCGGGAACCACAAATGTATTACGATCTGTTGGAAAAGGCGCAGCAGCTATTACATTAGTTTGTGATATTTTAAAAGGAGTTGTTGCAGTTTTAATAGCATTTTTTGCAGGAAAAATTGTACATGGTTTAGATAATAGCCTTTTAATACAACTTGCAGGCTTATTTGTTATTTTAGGTCATACTTTTCCAGTATTTTTTAAATTTAAAGGTGGAAAAGGAATTGCAACTTCTTTGGGGGTACTTTTAATTACAAATTGGCAAATTGGGCTAATTTGTTTAGTATTTGCACTTATATTAATGGCTTTAACAAGAATGGTTTCTGTAGGTTCAATTGCAGCAGCAATACTATTTCCGGTATTAGTATTATTTATTAACCAAAATTATTTGGTAGAAGCAAATAATTGGAGTTATTTAGTATTCAGTATTATATTAGCAGCTTTGGTAATATTTAATCACAGGGCAAATATAAAAAGACTTTTATCAGGTGAGGAAAACAAAATTAGTTTTAAAAAATAATAATAGTTATTAGCTATATAAATAATTATGCATATTGAAAAATAATAATAGTTATTAGCTATATATAAATAATTATGCATATTGAAAAATAATAATAGTTATTAGCTATATATAAATAATTAGGTATATTAAAAATTTAATAATAATCTTTAGAATAAATAGTTATTGTATAATTAAATTATTATAAAATATACATAATTATAAAAAAAATTAACAAAATTAGAAAGGAAGCTTATGAAAAAAATTTGTATAATAGGAAGTGGCAGTTGGGGTTGTGCGTTAGCAATTCATACTGCTAAATTAGGAAATGAAGTAAAAATATGGTCTTTTTCAGAAGAAGAAGCAAATACCATAAATAATGAAAAAAAATGTATATTCTTGCCAATGGCAAAAATGCCAAATGAAGTGTATTGCACTACAAATATAAAAGAAGCGGTAGAAGGATCTGACATAATTTTACATGTAACACCTTCAAAATTTTTCAGAGAAACTGTAAAAAAATATAAAGAATATGTTACAAATCAGCCAATTATTATTTGTTCTAAAGGCTTAGAAACCTCCACCTTATCTTTATTAAGTGAGGTTATGGAAGAAGAAATGCCAAAGGCAAAAATTGGAGTATTTTCTGGACCAAGCCATGCAGAAGAAGTATCTATTGGAATACCTACAGCAATTGTAATTGCTTCTAAGCATAGTGATGTGCAAAATTTAATGCAAGAAACTTTTATGAACGAAAATATGAGAATTTATTCAACTACAGATGTTAGGGGAGTAGAATTAGGTGGAGCT
Organism: uncultured Clostridia bacterium; assembly: GCA_947631145.1. Lineage (GTDB taxonomy): Bacteria > Bacillota > Clostridia > TANB77 > CAG-508 > CAG-273. Next base: position 8,391 of record CANRKF010000039.1, read on the forward strand.
TTAAAGAACATAATAGCATTTTGTGCAGGTGCAGCAGCAGAACTAAATTTGGGAGATAACAGCTTAGCAGCACTAATTTGTAGAGGTTTAACAGAAATTTCAAGATTAGGTGTTGCAATGGGTGGAGAGCATGATACATTTTATGGTTTATCTGGCTTAGGAGATTTAGTTGTAACTTGTCTAAGTGAACATAGCAGAAATAGAAGAGCAGGAAAATGTATAGGAAGAGGTCTTACTGTAGAAGAAACTAGAAAAGAAATAGGAATGGTAATTGAAAGTATTGATAATATAGAAGTAGCATATAAGTTATCAAAAAAATATAATATTGAAATGCCAATTGTAGAAACCGTATATGATGTTTTATACAATAATTTATCTCCAAGAGAAGCAGTTACTAAGTTAATGACACGTAATAAAAAAAGTGAATAAAACTTTGGTATATTTTTCATTTTTTAGTCCATAATAATATAAGAAATAATATTTAGAAGTTTATATAAACTTTAAAATTATTTATTTTTATAAAGTATAATTGTGCAAACATTTTTACGAAAGGGTGGATTTAAAAATGGGAAAATTAATTAGTAATATAAGTAAAGGGGCATATAACACATATAAATATGCAGCAGAAAGTGCTGGAAAAATTGCTCGTGAAATAAAATTAAAAGCACAAATGGCAGATAATAAATCTCAAATTAAGGAATTATATCAGGATATTGGAAAAAATGTATATGAAAAATATTTATTAAAAGAAAAAATAGATATTGATTCAGATTTTGCAACTGATTGTTCAATGATTGATATTTTAGCAGGTGAAATAGAAGAAATACGTATGGAAATATTAAGTTTAAAACAGCTTAAACAATGTCCAAAATGTAATTATGAAATTGAACTAGATTATCATTACTGTCCTAATTGTGGTACTGAGCAAGAACTATCAAAGGAAGATAAGGAAAATGATGGCCCTGCAACACTAGAAACAACAGATAACATAGATAGAACTTTAAAAAGAAAGCAAAATAATAATTCAGAAGGAAATATTCAAGAAGAAAATAACCAAGCAAATAATTATAGAGTAAATGAAAAATATAATAATGTTATGAATGAAGAACATACAAATAAGGAAAAATTTGTAAATAAAGAGCATATAAGCAAAGAAAAATTTGCAAATAAAGAGGAATATACAAAAAAAGCAAAACAGGCAGATGAAGAAAAAAATGAAAATAATGAGTATGAAATAAATGACGAAAGCAATAAAAATTATGACAACATAGAAGATGATGAATAATACAATAATTTTTTATAAAAGCTCAAAAGTATTAAGAAAAACAATTAAAAAATTATTTAATAAAGAGAAGCTATTTAATAAAACAAAAATCATTGAAATTATTTAATAAAAAAATATTGAATAAAGAAAAAATTATTGAAGTTATTTAATAAAAAAATATTGAATAAAGTAAAAATTATTTGAACTTATTAATAAAACAAAAATAATAAAGAAGGTAAAAAATGAAATTAGTAGTACAAAGAGTAAAAAAAGCAAATGTAGTAGTAGATAATGAAGTTATAGGAGAAATAGGCCAAGGATACATGGTTTTACTTGGAGTTGGACCACAAGATACAAAAGAAACAGCAGATTTTTTAGTACAAAAATTAATAAAATTAAGAATTTTTGAAGACGAAAATGAAAAAATGAATTTATCTATTAAAGATATAAATGGACAGCTTCTAATAGTATCTCAATTTACTTTATATGCAGATACAAGTGGGGGAAATAGACCTAGTTTTGTAAATGCAGCAAAACCTGAAATGGCAAATGAACTTTATGAGTATTTTATAGAAGAATGTAAAAAACAAAATATTGCAAAAGTAGCTACTGGTAAATTTGGAGCAGATATGCAAGTAACTTTGCAAAATGATGGACCTGTTACTATTATTTTAGAAAAGTAAAAGTTTAATAAGGATAACGTTCATATAAATATCGAATTACATCATCTGCATTATTATGAGTTACATTAATAAGCATATCTTTATCTAAACTAATCCACATGTTAATTTTATAATCTTCTTGGTTTTCAATTAAAGCACTAATTATGTCTGCTATTTCAATAGGATTTTCATATTCTTTTTGCCATAACAAATCATCTTCTATATTATTAGAAGATGATTTTTCTTCAAAATGCTGTAAAAATCTATTAATTTCACCGAGCTTTGTTACTATATAGTTTAACAAGAGCATGCATAATTTAAAAACTCCTTTTTTATATATAATATAAAGTATTATAAAAATGCTTATAAAAAACTAAAATAATTAATGCAAAGTATTATAAAAATGTTTATAAAAACAAATTAATACAAAATTATAATAATATTTAAAAATAGAAATATTTATCTATAAATAGTATCTTAAAAACAAAAATATTTATACTTGAGAATAAAAGGCAATTTTTTGGAAACACTAAAATTATAAGGTTTATAGGTAAATCCATATAAAAAATCTAAATAAATGTAAGGAGAATACAAGTTTATAATCATGAAAAAAGGTTTAATTGTTATAATTCCAACAATAATTATTGTAATTTTAATAATGGGTTCTTTATTTGTATATGCTACAACAAATAGTCAAAATCAAAGTTCAGATTTGAAAGAAAAAGTATTACAAGAAGTTAAATACTTAAATAGTTATATAGTTGCTATATTAGGAAATTTTAATGGTTTAACAATTGAAAATAGTGTTTTTCAATTAAGTCCAGAAGAAACAGAATTAGAAAAAACGGAAAATAAATCTTCTGATATTACTTCAGAAGAAAATCAGGGAGGAGAAGAAAGTTCTAATTCGGGAACATCGCAAGGTGAAGAAAATCAATCTTCTGAAGCAGGTAGTGAAAAAAATCAAGAAAGTAAGTCTGAAAACCAATCTAATCAAAATAACAATAATAATCAAAGTGGAGAATCAGATAAAACGAGTGGAGGAATATTAAATCACAATGGAAAATATGAAACAAAATGGAAAGAAATAAAAACACAAATAGAGGAACTTTATTCAACTTGGAATACAATTAGCCTAGATTTACATGCATTAAATATAAATGGAGATATGATATTGTCTTTTAGTAACATATTAAATAGTGCAACTCAAAATATAAAAAAGCAGGATAAAGCAAAATCTATGGAAGAATTAGGCAAGTTACATCAATTATTAGCACAATATATGAATAGTTATGCTTCAAATACTACAGAAAATGAATTATTGAAGGTAGAAGTTCAAGCAGTTTCAGCATATATAAATGCTACAAATGAAAACTGGGAAGAAGCCTCAGAAAATACAAACTTAGCAGAGCAGACATTAGCAGGAATTATTAATTCTGTAGGAATACAAAATAATCAAAAGCAAACTACAATAAATCAATGTTATATATTAGTAAATGAATTAAAAAATGCAGTAAACATAAAAGATAAAGATATTTTTTATATACAATATCAAAATTTAATAACGAAAATGGAAATATTATTTTAAAGTATATATGTAGAACTTTTTACTTGTATTTTATTATAAAGTATAGTATAATTAAAAGGTAGTAAGTTAGATAGTCGCGTATAGCAAGGCCGAAAGGCAGCGTACGAGGAAAGTCCGGGCTCCATAGAGTAATGATGCTGGATAACGTCCAGTGAGGGAAACCTTAAGGAAAGTGCAACAGAAAATAACCGCCTAATTTTTTAGGTAAGGGTGAAAAGGCAGGGTAAGAGCCTACCGCTAATATGGTGACATATTAGGCTGTGTAAACCCCATTTGGAGCAACACCGAGCCAGGAAAGCTAAGGCTACTCGCCATTTTCCTAATTTGGTGGCATGATGCTTACAGTAATGTAAGTACTAGATAAATGACTATCCTAGACAGAACCCGGCTTATAGATTTACTATTAATATTAAGAAATTATAAGAAAATCGTTTGCTTCACACAAAAACACACAAGTAGTTATGTTTTGCTATCTAAAATTCTTAGCTTGGCTAGAAAAACTATTTGTTATCTAAAACCACTAGCTCGGCTAGGGGATTTTATAAATTAATTTAAACTAAATAAAACAGCTCATGTCATCAGATAAAGGTATTTCATAAATTTTTTTATCTTTAGTAATAGGGTGTATAAAACTAATATAATAACTATGTAAAGCTTGTCTTTGAATTAAAGAAGAAGCAGTACCATAAAGAGTATCGCCTAAAAGAGGATGACCAATATATTGAAAATGTACACGAATTTGATGAGTACGTCCTGTTTCTAAAGAACATTCTACAACATCAAAATTGTTTTCTTTATTAGAACTTAAAACCTTATAATTAGTAATGGCAGTTTCACCATTTTCTTTTATGCATCTTTCTATAATACTGTTATCTTTTCTAGCAATAGGAGCACAAATACTTCCATATTTTTTTTCTAAATGTCCACTCACAAGGGCAATATATTTTTTTGTAAATTCTTTAGTTTGCATTTGTTTTACTAAACACTCCTGCACATATTCATTTTTAGCAAAAACAACTAATCCAGAAGTATCTTTATCCAATCTATTAACAGGTCTTATTTTTTTATGACATCCTATTTTGTCAAAATAAAATCTAATACCATTTGATAAGGTATCTGTATAATGACTAGCAGAAGGGTGTATAGGTATTCCAGCTGGTTTATTAATAACTAAATAGCATTCATCTTCATATATAATATTTAAAGGCATTTGAGTAGGAATAATATTTTCATTTTCTTCCTCATAATCTAAATTACATTCAATAATATCTCCTATATTAACAAAATGCTGAACATAAACAGCTTCATTATTTAAAGTAATTCTTTTCATGTTTTTTAATTTTAATAAAAGTCTATCAGACATAAGAAAATGTGCCTTCAAGACTTCTTTAACATTTAAGTAAGTATTATCTATAACTTTATAGCTTAATATCATTTTTTACTTTCCTTTTCTAGATTCTAATATATAGCTAGCTTCCAAATCAGCTTCATGAAGAGCAAGAGCTAAAGGGTATTTTTCATAAACCTTGCTAATAGTATTATATAGTTCTTTAGGCTCTGTAAATCCCATGTGCCAACGAATAGCATACATTTCTTCTAAGCTTAAATCTATAAACTTACTAATCATCATAACAGATTTTTCACCATGTCCATAAGGAATAGTATCATTTACTGTATAGAAAGGTTCTTTTACCCAAATACCATCTTCATTTTTCTTATTTCTGTAATCTACAGTGTAATAATTCGCTTTACATAAATCGTGAAGAAGAGTAATTACTATAATAGTTTCGTTAGATACATTAACAATATCTGAATATGGTTTATTAGAAAGTTTTTCTTTTAATAAATTGTAAACATTTAAGCTATGCTCTAATAAACCACCTTCATAATTGCCATGAAATCTAGTGCTTGCAGGAGCTTTAAAAAAATCTGTTTTTTCAATATAAGCAATTAATTTATCAATTCCAGGTCTATTTACTTGTTTTAATAATTCTAAAAATTGTTCTTCCATAATAAAATTCATACCTTTCTTAATTTAATAATAAAAAATTTAATTATTATAATTCTAGTATTTCTTGTTCTTGCTTTTTAACCTCTTGTTCTTGTGCATCTTTTGGATTTTTATGCTCTTTAATATATAGTTCCCTTGTTTTTTTAATTCCTCTTTCATATTTGCTTTGCTTATTTGTTTGTAATTTTGGAAATTTTCTTTGTAATATGTCATTTATTTCATTTAACATAACTCTATCTCCAACATTTCCTAAAGCCTCAATTTCTACCATAAAATCCTCAGAAGGTTGCTCTTTTAAAACATGGTTAGTATATTTAGTGTTATCAAAAGAAAGACATACTTGTACACCATTTTTTTCTAAAACAAGATCTTTTCTTTGTGTAACAGAGTTTAGTAATGGCTTTGGTAAAACATCTCCTAAATCAATATCTATATTTCTTTCTTCCATTTTTTCTTTTAGTTCATCAATAGAATTATTTTGTAAGTCTATTTCAATTTCCTGTCTTGAAGAATATACTTCTCCAACTGCTGTTGGCATTTTATAAGTTGCTTTATATCTTTGACTTCCATCTTGTGTTAATTTTCTTATTCTTAAAGAACCACCTCTTTTAAGTAAAGAAAGCTCCTTTGTATCATAGTATTCATCATTATTTTCTTTGTTTTTTGCTTTTACATTTTTGAAACCATTGTTTAAAAGTGTTTCCAATATAGCATTTTGAGTAAGCTGTTGATTTTCATTTATAATATATTTTAGTTCAAATTCTTCAGGTTTGCCATATATTGGATTTTGTATTTCCATTGTTTTGCCATCATCTTTTAATGAGTATTTAAATGCCATTTTTCTACTCCTTTCTATTTAATAAGCAGAATTATAACATTTATAATTTCAAATAGCAATAATTCAAATAAAAGAAATCTATTTATATAAAGTGAATTTTGTCGAAAAGTGTCATACGATTTTTCTTGAAAAATTTGAAAATATGTGATTTAATAAAATAAATTGTAAATTAATTCAATAAGTATTATATCTATATTTTATTAAATTCATTAAAAATTTATATAAAATCATTTACAACAGAATTAAAAATTTATTCAACATAGTTATTCAAAAATTTTTTTTATAAGAAAATCTATTAGAAATATTTATTAAATTTATCCAATTAGAAGATTATTAAAATTTATATTCAAAAAAATTATATCTAAAAAACAAAAATAGTTGAAAAATAAATAACAACAATAAGTATGCTAAAAATTATTAATTCTAAAATAAATCCAATGTGTGAATTATATAAAAAAATTATATAGAGAAAAGAAGGTGAGTATATTAAAAGAACTTATTGAAAAATAAGCAATTTAATATAAATAAAAAAGGAGAAGCAATAAATGTCAAAAAAACAAACATTATCACCAAAAATAGATATAGTATTTCAAAGCTTATTTGGAGAACCGGGAAGCGAAAGAATAACCAAAAGATTTTTAGAAAATATACTAGAAGAAAAAATAGAAGCAATAGATTTAAGTAAAAATCCAATATTAAGAAGAGAATACAAAACAGATAAGTTAGGAACGCTAGATGTAATAGCAAAAATAAACGGAAAAGAAAATTGTAATATCGAAATGCAAGT
>CANRKF010000040.1 GCA_947631145.1 uncultured Clostridia bacterium
GAAAAAGTAACATTTTGTCCTTGTATTGCTTTTTCAATTTTATCAATTAAAGGAATAGGAAATCTTATTGTTTTATTTTCGGTTTCTTTTCTATTTTCTTTTATTCTAAAAGCCATTTTGCAACACCTCCTACATATATTATGTATTGTATTGCAAAAAATAAAATAATAAAGCATTGCAAATTGTATTGCATATTAAATTAATTTTTGATAAAATACATTTATAAAGGAATTATAAGAAATAAAAAAGTGGAAAAACAATTATTCCTCTATATTTTCAAGTCCATATTCTAATATTTGATTTACAACACTATTAAAACTTAATTTGTTTTTTTCTGCTAATTCTGTTATTTTATCAAAAGTTGCTCCACTTACTCTTATAGTTCTAGTTATTGTGTCATTTCTTTTTATATCAGTTTTTATTTTTAATTTTTTCATTTCATCACCTAAAAGAATTGTACACAATTATTATTACAAAATAAGTGTACAAATATGTGTACAAAATTAAAAATATATGCTAAAATAAATTTATAAGGAAAAGAGGTTATACAAAATGGACAAAATAAATGAAGATTTTGACATACCTTATTATATATTCGAAGAAATAGTAGAATATATAGAACAGACTGCAAAAGGAAAATGTAAAACTATGAAATGGGAAAATATTGAATCACTTTTAAAACTAGCACAAGAAAATAATAAATTTACACAAGAACAAGTTAATTACATTATAAATACATATTGCAGAGAATAAAAATACTTGATATAATATACTAAATTTCGACAAAATATTACAAAAGAGGAGGTGAAAAACAAATGAAGAATAATAAAGGAATTAGTTTAATAAAATTAGTTATTATTATTGTTATAGTTATTGCTTTATTTTTTCTAATATCACAAATAATCCTAAAAAGTGAAGAAGAAAATTCAAAAAAACTTGAACAAGCTCGATTAGTTGCAAGACAAGAATCAATTTGTAATATAGGTGATAAAATTACTACTGATAAATTTGAAATAACTGTTACAAATATAGAAGAAAGAACTAAGGTTGGGGTTTCAAAATATTACAGCACAGTAGATGATTATTGGTATATTCTTATATGTTCTACAATACAAATTAAAAATATTTCAAATGAACCAAAAAGGATATATGATTATAGACCAGATTTTTCTATGTATTTTAAAATAGAAGACTTTAATGAAAAACACAAGTATTACAATGATCCTGAATATACAGCACATTATCAATTTGAATTTGACAATTTTGATGTTGCTGAATTAACCATAAATCCAGGAGAAACTGTTACTGTTTCACCCGTGTTTAAAGTAGATAAAAACATATATCAAAATGAAACTTTCTATTTGAATATTTTAGGAGGTACTGCATTAGTAAAAACAAAATAAGTATGAATAGTATAAATAAGCATCATAAAAAATAGAAATAATATATTAAATTAAACAAAATTTTAAAAAAGAAAAGAGGTAATAATATGGCTTTAATAATATGTGAAGAGTGTAAAAAAGAAGTTTCAGATAAGGCTTTACAATGTCCACATTGTGGAGCTCCTATTTCGTCAAAGAAACATGATGTTATGATTAGATTTCCTATTTGGAAAGGTCAAATGTTAAATAATATGTGTTACGTATATAATAAAGACACAGGTGAGGAAATCGTCAGAGGAAAGCAAGGAGAAACAGTAGTTTTTGAGTGTACAGAGCCAATGAACATATATGTTGTTGTAAAAGGTTCTTTTGGAAAACCAGAAGCAACAGTTTATCCAGGTGATAGATATGATGTAGGATATAGAGGCTTTGGAAAAATATATTTATCAAAAGTAGACTCAATAACTGGAAATGCAAATTGCGATGGTTTAGATATTTCAGTTGGTTTTTTTAAACAATTCTAAAATATAATAATATTTAAGAATAATTGTAAATGGAACTAGTGTGAGAAATACCAATTAAGGGTGTTTCTCCTTCTTCAATTTTAATTAACTTCAATGTAATGCAATAAATAATGCAATACAAGTAATTTTAAAAATATCTTGTATAAATTTAAAACTTAATGTATAATATAAAAGTATAGAAAACGTAGTAAATGAAATATGTATAAAATCATATAGAAACATTGAAAATACAATAATACGACAGGGGTCACCACTTTAGAAAAAAAGTTAAATTTTTTCTATAAAGTTAGGAGGAATTTATAAAATGAAAGAATTGCCATTACAAGTTATTCAAAAATAAGCAATTTTGTGTTATACTATAAATAATATAAAAAGAGAGGTGGTTAAAAATGCAACAAGTAACAAGTTTACAACAAATAGAAACATTTATTAATCAAAATGGAGAAATGGTAATTGGAAAAAATAGTAAAAACAATGTGGTTATAATGAGTATGGAAGAATATAGAAATAATATTTTTGATAGAGAAACAGTAAAGAAACTTTTAAAATCAGAAGAAGATATTGAAAAAGGTAGAACAAAAAAAGCAACAGAAGTAGGAAAGGTATTTATTTCTCGCATGATATATGGAAGAAGAAATTACTTAAATTAATAATTACGCTTTGAATTTAGAAATAAGTTCAAGGCGATTTTTTATAGAGATTATGAGTATACTTCAAAATAAACAAGCTTGTGAAAATGAACTGCAATTAAAACTTGTCAATTGAAATATTAAATGCAATTAAAACTCACAAAATACAACTCGACAAAAATCCTTTAGTATAGTATAATTAAAAAGATAAAAAATATTTGTATGAAGGGATAAAACATAAATGAAATTAATAAAAAAACCAGAACTATTAGCACCAGCAGGCTCTTTTGAAAAAGCTAAAACAGCATTTCTTTATGGAGCAGACGCAGTATACTGCGGAACAGGAGCACTTTCTTTAAGAAGTAGAGCAGAAGTAGATAATAACAATCTAGCAAAAACTATAGAATACGCACATAGCATAGGAAAAAAAGTTTATGCAACAATAAATATATATGCATGGGATACTTATTATGAAGAAATAAAAAAGCAAGCACAAATGCTAAACAACTTAAAAGTAGATGCTATTATAGCATCAGATGGCGGAGTAATGGAAATTTTAAAAGAATATGCTCCAAACATACCAATTCATGTAAGCACACAAGCAAACACAGTAAGCTACCATAGCGCAAACTTTTGGTATAAAAATGGCGCACAAAGAGTTATTTTAGGCAGAGAATTAAATAAAGAACAAATTAAAGAAATAATGAAAAACAAAGAAAAAAATTTAGAAGTAGAAATATTTGTACATGGAGCTATATGCTTTGGATATTCCGGAAGATGCTTTTTAAGTGATTTTTTAGCAAGTAGAAGCGCAAACTTAGGAGACTGTGCACAAAGTTGCAGATGGGCATATAATGTTTATGTAGAAGAACATAATAATCCGGGAAATTTAATGCCAGTAGAACATGACGAACATGGAACATATATATTTTCATCTAAAGATTTATGCTTAATTAAAGAAATACCTGAAATTATAAATATGGGAATAGATAGTTTAAAAATTGAAGGAAGACTAAAAACAGAATATTATTTAGCATCTGTTGTAAATAGTTATAGAAATGCAATAAATGATTATATAGAAAATCCAGAAAAATATGACTATACAAAATATTTAAATGAATTAGAAAAAACAAAAACTAGAGGTTTAACTACATTTTATTTTAATGATAGAAATAATAAAGATTTCCAAGAATATGAAGGAAAACAATATAATCCAAATTATGAATTTGGAGGCAAAGTATTACAAAATAAAGGTAATAAATATTTAATTGAAATTAGAAATAAGCTAAATGTAGGTGATGAAATGGAAGTTCTAATTCCAGGAGAAATACAAACCAAAAACTTCACAATAGAAAAATTATGGGATTCAGAAACAGAAAAAGAAATACAAACTGTAAATCCAGGTAAACAAGGACAAACAGTTTTAATGAATATTCCAATGCAAGTAGAAAGTGGATGGATTTTAAGAAGGAAAAAGTAAATTAGTAGTCTTTTATAATATGTGTAAAGAATGAGAGGTACAATATTATAAAAGACTAAGGCAGCTATAAATTAGAAAAATTAAGAGTTTTCTAATTTTTCAAACTTTAATCCAATCCAAAAACTAATAGCAAATAATAAAATGGAAAATAAACCTTCTAAATTCCAACTAAAACCAGGATAAAGAATTAGTACAGATCCTAAAACAAAGCCAATAATTGCATAGAAAGTTTGAGAATGATAGTTACATAGTAAAAATTGAATTAGTTTCAAAAATATAAAACCACCAATTAATATGCCTATTCCAAGAGGAAGTAGTATGTGCAAATTTACACTTGAAATAGCATTCAAATAAGTAGAATACAAACCTAAACTCATTAAAATAACACTGCTACTAACTCCGGGAACTACTATTCCAATAGACATAAAAAAGCCAGCAAAAATTAAATAAAAATATGAATTTGAAACTTGCACATCAAAATAATTAGGCAAAATACTTTCTAACTTAATACAAAGAACACCTAATAGAAAAGTAAATATTAGAAAAATAAGGTAGTGCAAACGAAACCCTCTATTATTATTAGCTCTTTTAAATAAAACAGGAATACTTCCTAAAATTAACCCAATAAAGCAAAATTTGGTTGGCATAGGATATGTAGTAAACAAAAAATTAAGAAGTTTTCCTACTAATAGTATGCCAACTAAACCACCAAGACCTAAAGGGAAAAGAAAAACAATGTTATTTTTAAAATCATGGAATAAATTTAAAACGCTATTTACTAATTTTTCATAAATGCCAAATATAACACAAAATACGCCACTACTAATGCCGGGTAAAATAGCACCAGCACCAATTAAAGTTCCTTTTAAAAAATTAAGTATAAAATTCATATTTTTGCACCCTTTACAAGCTTTCTAAATTTTAATAATGTTGTTCATAACATTTTTTTCGCAAATTACATTATGCTACCAAATCTATTTGTAAAAATGTATGCAAAAAATTATAAAAAATTCATAAAAACAATTGACAAATATTAAATAAACCATTATAATAATATTTGTTCTAGTTAAAGAATTGCAGGTGTAGTTCAATGGTAGAATTCCAGCCTTCCAAGCTGGCTATGTGGGTTCGATTCCCATCACCTGCTCCAAGAAAAGTGGTAAAATAGCCACTTTTTTCTTTTTGCAAATTTATGTGTCAATTTATAATTTAGAAAAACCTGCCACATAAATTTATAAAAATATTGCTATTTTTTATAAAATAAAATATAATTAAAAAAATGAAATGGGGGAATAATAATGCCAAGTTTTAATATTCATTTAGCTGTAGCAAATAGATATATGGAAAAGCACAATATACAAAATAAAGAAGATTTTTTAACAGGAAATGTTGCACCAGATTTTATGGAAAAGTCAAAAAGTCATTATAGTATAATTTTGGAAAACGCTACATTAATAGAAGACCTAAAAAATAAAGTTGTTATAGAAAAATTTTTTAAAGAAAATAAAGTAGAAACAGATTATGAAAAGGGCGTATTTTTACATTTAATTACAGATAAACTATTCTTTACAAATTTTTTTGAAAAAGAATACTTAAACAAAGTAGAAAAAGAAGCATTTAGAAAAAATTTATATTACAGTTATCATAAAACAAATGACTATTTAATGGAAAAATATCATATTCAATTCCCTAAAAAATATGAAGAAGAAATAAAAGAAGTGCTAAAAGAAAAAAATATGCAAAAGGAAACCTTAGTTATAGATAATAATAAATTAGATAATTTCATTGAAGAAGTGTCTAATATTGACTTAGAAGAATATATAAAAACTGCTTAAAAAATGCAATAATATAAAATATTTTGTATATAAATTGCAATAATATAAAGTAAAAAACTATTTAACAAGAAAGAATATGTTTAACATATTATGCGAGGAAAAAGAAAATGGAAAAAGAAAATAACTGGTTTCATAAAAGTATAGAAGAAGTAGAAAAATATTTTGAAGTAAATAAATCGCAAGGCTTAACCACTAAGCAAGTAGAAAGCCTAAGAGCAAAATATGGAACTAATGAATTAGAAACCAAAAAGAAAAAAAGCATATTTGTAAAATTTTTAGAGCAGTTTAAAGATTTTATGATTATTATTTTAATAATAGCAGCTATTATATCAGGAGTAATAGGTTATATAGAAGGAGAAGGCATAACAGATTCCATTATAATTTTAATAGTAGTAATAGTTAATGCCATTATAGGCGTAGCCCAAGAAAATAAAGCGGAAAAATCTTTAGAAGCCTTGCAAAAGCTAAGCTCACATGTCGCAAAAGTACAAAGAAATGAAAAAATAGAAGTAATTCCATCAAAAGAATTAGTTCCGGGTGATGTTGTAATATTAGATACAGGAGACTTTGTTCCAGCAGATTTAAGAATTATAGAAGCTGTAAATTTAAAATCACAAGAAGCCTCTCTAACAGGTGAATCCGTTTCAGTAGAAAAAAATATAATGACAATAGAAAAAGAAAAAGTAGGAATAGGCGATAGAACTAATATGCTATTTTCCTCTAGCTTAATTACTTATGGTAGAGGAAAAGGTATTGTAGTAGAAACAGGAATGAATACAGAAGTTGGAAAAATTGCCGGAATGATTAACAGCACAGTAGATACAGAAACACCACTTCAACAAAAGTTAAATAAACTTGGAAAAACATTAGGAATAGCAGCAATAGTTATTTGTATTATAATTTTTGTAATAGGCTTGTTGTATGGCAAAAATCCAATAGATATGTTTATGACAGCTGTAAGCTTAGCAGTAGCAGCAATTCCAGAAGGATTAGCTGCAGTATCCACAATAGTTTTAGCAATAGGTGTACAAAGAATGGTAAAAAAGCATGCTATTGTTAAAAAACTTCCAGCAGTAGAAACCTTAGGAAGCACTACTGTAATCTGTTCAGATAAAACAGGTACATTAACACAAAACAAAATGACGGTAAAGAAAATTTTTTATAATGGCAATTTAGTAAATATGGAAGATGTAGAAAATGAACAAAACTTGCCAGAAGAATTACAAAAATTAATTTATATTAGTATGTTTTGCAATGACACAAAAGTAGCACAGGATCAAACTTTAACAGGTGATCCAACAGAAACAGCCTTAATAGATATGGGCTTTAATTTAGGCTTTCAGCCTGCAATATTAGAGCAATTTCCACGAGTTAAAGAGCTTCCTTTTGATTCTGAAAGAAAGCTTATGACAACTGTTCATAAAACCTTAGATAAATACGTAGTATACACAAAAGGTGGAATTGATGAGTTATTACAAAAATGTAATAGTTATATTTTAAATGGAAAAATTAGACAAGACCTAGAAAATTATAAGCTAGAAATTATAAAGCAAAATGAATATATGGCAGAAAATGCACTTAGAGTTTTAGGAATGGCATATAAAGAACTAGATCATGAACCAACAGATGAAGAAGTAAAACAAATTGAAAATAACTTAATTTATGTTGGAATGGTAGGAATGATAGATCCTCCAAGAGAAGAAGTTAAAGAAGCAGTAGAAAAATGCAAAAAAGCAGGAATAAAAACTGTTATGATTACAGGCGATCATAAAATAACTGCAATAGCAATAGCAAAGGCATTAGGCATTTTAGAAAATGAGCAAGAAGCACTAACAGGTGCAGAACTTGAAAATATTTCTGATGAAGAATTAAAACAAAACATAAGAAAATATAGCGTTTATGCAAGAGTATCTCCAGAACACAAGGTTAGAATAGTAAAAGCTTGGCAAGCAAATGGCGAAATTGTTGCTATGACAGGTGATGGTGTAAATGATGCACCAGCTTTAAAAACAGCAGACATTGGCTGTGCAATGGGAATAGTAGGTACAGATGTATCTAAAGAAGCTGCAGATGTAATTTTAACAGACGATAACTTCGCAACTATAGTATCATCTGTTGAAGAAGGTAGAAGAATTTATGATAATATTTTAAAAGCAATTCAATTTTTGCTTTCTAGCAATGTAGGTGAAATTATTGTTTTATTTGTTGCAATATTAATCACACCATTATTAAGTAGTTGGTTTGGAATAGATGTAAATTTAATTGTACCACTTTTACCAATCCACATTTTATGGATTAACCTAGTAACAGATTCACTTCCAGCTTTAGCATTGGCGGTAGATCCACCAGAAAAAGATATAATGAATAGAAAACCATTAAAGCCAAAGCAAGGCGTATTTACCAAAGGAATGACTTGGAGAATAATTTATCAAGGTATTATGATAGGCTTAATTACCTTAATAGCATTTTGCATAGGCTTAGCAACACCTGAAAATGTACTTCCACAAGTACAAGTAACAGAAGCAAATGGAGCTTTAAGAACATTAAGCACTGAAGAAGTAAAAGTAGAAATAGGTCAGGCAATGGCATTTACTGTTTTAGCATTATCTGAACTTGTACATGTATTTAACATTAGAAATAACAAAAAATCTATTTTCAAAACAGGAATATTTAATAACAGCAAATTAATATTAGCAACAGTTGTATCAGCAATGCTAATGATTATAATATTAGTAATAGAACCATTAAGACACATTTTTAGCATTCCAGTATTACCGGTAATGAACATAATAGAAATTGTTATATTAGTATTTTCACCAATTTTAATTGTAGAATTATTTAAGTTGTTCAAAATAAACACAACTAAAGATGAAAATTAACTTTTTCATAACTTATATTTTTTTAATTTTAAATTTTATAGGAATTAAAAAAATTAATTTTTGATGATAATTTAAAATTTATAAGAAGCAAAGAAAGTAATTTTTAATAATAATTTTAAAATTTATAATAAGTAAAGAAAATTAACTTTTACTAATAATTTTAACTTAAAAAAAGAAAAGTAATTAAACAAAAAAAGTTTAATAAACTTAAAAAAAATCCTTAAATTGACTATTAAATTTTTTTCAAATAGTATATAATACTAAAAGAAAAAATAAGTCGATTTAGGGAGTTTTTTATTATGATGTATAGAATTGAAGTTGTAGAAAAAAAGAGAAAAAGAAAACTAATAATATTAATAGCTATTATTATACCTATTCTAATGGCACTAGCTGTATTTAGTGGAATTAAGGTAGCAGAACATGAATATTTATCAAAAAGAGAAAATATAATGAATTTTTCTCAAGAAAAAAATTATAATAATGCTCCAAATATACCAAATAATGAAAATAATAATTCTAGCGAAGAAGAAAAAGGCAATAATAATCAATCTATAGTAAATAATAATAAAGAAAATGAGCAAACTAATACAGGCGAAACATCAAAACAAAATGAAGTAGATCAACAAAGTTCAGACACAAATGAGGTAAATCAGCAACCTTCAAACCAAAATGAAAGTGGCAGTCAAAATTCAAATAATGAACCTGAACAGAATCAAAATGAAACAGATACTCAAAATCCAAGCAATCCTATAAGTCAAAATCAAGCTTTAACAGATAGCCAAATAAAAGCAATAAATAGTATATATAGCTCAGATACTAAAAGAGTTTTTTTAACCTTTGATGATGGACCATCCAGCACTGTAACGCCAACAATACTAGATACTTTGAAAAAAGAAAATATAAAAGCTACATTTTTTGTATTAGGAACAATGGTAAAGTCAAATCCAGAAATGATTAAAAGAGAAAAAGAAGAAGGGCACTACATTGCAAATCATGGCTATTCACATGTATATAAAAAGGTATACGAAAATGAAAATAAACCACTTGAAGAATATAACAAAACAAATGAATTAATTCAAAACGCACTAAATGATCCAACCTTTCAATCAAGCGTTTTTAGATTTCCAGGTGGCTCAAATGGTGGATACTATGACGATATTAAAACAAAAGCAAAAAAAGTTTTAGAAAAAAATCATGTAGCATATTTAGACTGGAATTGCCTTACAAATGATTCAGCAGGAGCAACCACAGAAGAAGAAATGCTAAAGAATTTAAAGTCAACTGCAAAGGGAAAAAATAGCGTTGTAGTATTAATGCATGATGCACCAAATAAAAAACAAACAGCTAAAACCTTACCTAAAATAATAAAATATTTTAAGGATAACGGCTATACCTTTCAAAATTTGTATGATATTCTTTAGAAGTAATGTATACTTTTCAGAGTTTGTATGATATTCTTTAAGAGTAGTGTATAATTTTCAAAGCTTGTATTATATTCTTTAAGCATATAATTAAGTAGATGTATATAAAATAAGCATAAAAATAGGTATGAAAATGAGCGCAAAAATAAAAATAAGCATGAAAAAAGTATGAAAACTAAAATTTTTAAATTTAGTAGGAGGAGAGTATGTATGATACTATTGTGGTAGGAAGTGGACCTGCCGGAATTACAGCAGCTATTTATGCAAAAAGAAGAAATCTATCTGTTCTTATTATTTCTAAAAATGATAGTGCTTTGCAAAAAACAGATAAAATAGAAAACTATTATGGTTTTCCAAATGGCATAACAGGAAAAGAGCTTTATCAAAATGGACTAAAGCAAGCCAAAAATTTAGGAATAGAATTAATAGAAGATGAAGTAGTTTCAATAGAATTTTCAAATAACTTTACAGTAGAAACAGTAAATTCGGAATATGAAGCAAAAACAGTAATTTTATCAACAGGAACAAATAGAACTACTCCAAATATTACAGGAATAAAAGAATTTGAAGGAAAAGGAGTTAGTTATTGTGCAGTTTGTGATGCATACTTCTTTAAGGAAAAAGATGTAGCAGTTCTAGGAAGCGGAAATTATGCTATTCACGAATTAGAACAATTAAAACCTATAGTAAAATCTGTTACAATTCTAACTAATGGAAATGAAATTGTAGAAAATAGAAGTATAGAAGCAGAAGTTATAGAAAAGCCAATAAAAAGCTTTAAGGGAGAAAACAAAATTCAAGAAGTAGAATTTGAAGATAATACTAAAAAACAAATTAGTGCTGTTTTTATAGCACAAGGAACTGCATCTAGTAAAGATTTAGCAAGAAAAATAGGAGCAAGAATAGAAGAAAATCATATTATAGTAAATGAAAATATGGAAACTACAGTACCGGGCTTATTTGCTTGTGGAGATTGCACAGGCGGACTTTTACAAATATCAAAAGCAATTTATGAAGGAGCTATAGCAGGTTTATCAGTTTTAAAAGAGCATTAATAATTAATAGTGTAAGTAATTATAAAGTAAAAATATGAAAATATAAAAACTATTAAAATGTTAAAAATATAAGAATATTAGAATATAGAAATGTAAAAAATACAAGAATATTAAAATATAAAAGTCTAAAAAAGACAAAACTATTAAAATATTAAAGTACTAAAAAAATATATAATTTTATATTAAAAAATTAGTATAAATGGTCATAAAATGACCAAGAAGGAGGAAAAAATTATGTCATTAGTAAATTTAAATAGTGAAAATTTTAAAAAAGAGGTATTAGAAGAAGAAAAGCCAGTATTAATTGACTTCTGGGCAGAATGGTGCGGACCATGTAAAATGATGGGACCAGTAGTAGAAGAAATAGCAGAAAGCATGTCAAACACTGTTAAAGTATGCAAAGTAAATATAGATGAAAACCCAGAATTAGCAGAAGAATATGGAGTAATGAGTATACCTACATTTGTAGTTATAAAAAGTGGAAAAGAAGAAGGAAGAACTATTGGAGTTCAGTCAAAAGAACAATTATTAAAAATTCTATAGTTATAAATAGCAAGTAGAAAGGAGAAAGATGTCAAAATAAAAATGGTATAGAATAGCAAGTAAAAAATATCAAAATAAAATTGACATAAAATAGCAAAATGAATAAAAAATGGGAAGTATGCGAAAAAAATGATGAACAAATAAATAAAATAGCAGAAGAAAATAATTTAAGGTTACTTCTTGCAAGTACATTATCACAAAGACGGAATTACAACTAAGCAAGAAGTACAAGCCTTTTTAAATCCAACAAGATACGATTTTCATGATCCTTTTTTAATGCCAGATATGAAAATCGCAGTAAATAGAATATTAGAAGCTATAAAAAAACAAGAAAAAGTAGTTATATATGGTGATTATGATGCAGATGGAATTACAAGTATAACAGTTCTTAAAAAATTTCTAGCTGAAAGAAATTTAGAAGTTGGAGAATACATACCAAATAGATTAGATGAAGGATACGGCTTGAATAAGAATGCAATAGACTATATAAAATCACAAAATTATACTTTAATGATTACTGTAGATTGTGGAATTTCTGGAATAGAAGAAATTAAATATGCACAAAGTTTAGGCATTGAAGTTATTGTAACAGACCATCATGAACCGGGAGAAGAAATTCCAAAGTGTTTAGCGGTAATTGATGCAAAAAGAAAGGATAACACATATCCATTTAATCAATTAGCAGGAGTTGGAGTAGTATTTAAACTAATTCAAGCACTTTCAATAGAATTAAAATTAGAAGATAAAGAATATTTAAAATACTTAGATATAGTTTGTGTAGGAACTATTTCAGATATTGTTCCATTAGTAAATGAAAATAGAGTAATAGCCAAACTTGGCTTAAAGCTAATTGCAAAAACTAAAAATCTTGGCTTAAAAGAATTAATGGAAACTATAGGATATAAGCAAATAGATTCAACAGCTATATCCTTTGGAGTAGCTCCAAGAATTAATGCATGTGGAAGAATGGGAAAAGAGAAAGAAGCTTTAAAATTATTTTTAACTAATAATAAAGAAGAAGCAACAGAAATTACCAAAAAACTAAATGAATATAACTTAGAAAGACAAGAAAAAGAAAAAAGAATATTTAATGAAGCAGTAGAAGAAATAGAAAATGGAGAAAAGCAAAACGCATGTATAATTTTAGGAAAAGAAAATTGGCATCATGGAGTTATTGGAATTGTATCTTCTAAAGTTACAGAAATATATTTTAAACCAAGCATTTTAATTTGCTTTGAGGAAGAAGAAGGAAAAGGCTCTGGAAGAAGTGTACCGGGTTTTGATTTACATGAGGCTTTAATGAATTGTAGCACCTATGTAGAAAAATTTGGTGGGCATAGTATGGCAATAGGAATTACTATAAAAAGAGAAAATTTTGAAAACTTCAAAAAAGAATTTGAAGAATACGCTAAAAATAGTAAGGTTAGCGATATAATTCCAATTATAAAAATAGATAGAGAAATTGATTTAAAGCAAATTAATATGCAAATTGTAGAAGATTTAAAACTATTAGAACCTTATGGTGAAGGCAATAGAATACCATTATTTTTAATTAAAGGTTTGAAAATACAAGCAATTCGTTCTTTATCAGATGGAAAACATTTGAAACTAAAATTAAGTCAAGATAGTTACATTATAGATGCAATTGGATTTAATTTAGGTAGCTGTGTAGAAAAGTATTTAATTGGAGATAAAGTAGACGTAGTAGGTTCTTTAGAAATTAATGGCTTTAATGGAAATGATCAAATTCAAATAAATTTAAAAGATATTAGAAAATCGCTAGATTAATTAAAAAATGTTAATTAATAAAAAGAAATATTAGAAAATATAAAAATACTATGTAAAAAACATTAAAAAAAGTAAGCACTAGGAGGTGGACAAAATGTCGCAAGTAAAAGAAATGACAATAGAAGAGGTAATAGCTACTAGCAAGAAAAATAATAGAAAATCAGATAGTAAATTAATAAGAAAGGCTTATGAATATGCAAAACAATATCATGGAGAGCAACTAAGAAAATCGGGTGAACCATATATAGTTCACCCAGTACAAGTAGCATATATTTTATCAACTTTAGGGCTAGATGATAGCACTATTTGTGCTGCTTTACTTCACGATACACTAGAAGATACTAATTTAGATAAGCAAGATTTAATAAATACCTTTGGCGAAGAAATTGCAGAATTAGTAGATGGTGTAACAAAACTTAGCAAACTAAAATATGCAAGTTCAGAAGAACAACAAGTTGAAAATTATAGAAAAATGTTTCTTGCAATGGGCAAAGATATTAGAGTTATTTTAATAAAATTAGCAGATAGACTTCATAATATGCGAACTTTGAAGTATTTAACAAGAGAAAGACAAATTGCAAATGCAAATGAAACTATGGATTTATATGCACCACTTGCCAATCGTTTAGGTATGTATTCATTAAAATGGGAATTAGAAGATTTATCTTTTAAATATTTATATCCAGAAGAATATCGTGAATTAGTAGAAGGAATAGATCGTAAAAGAGAAGAACGCTTAAAATTTATAGATATGATAATGGATCAAATTAGACAAGCAGTAAAAAAACAACATATAGAAGCTGAAATTACAGGAAGAGCAAAACATTTATATAGTATTTATAGAAAAATGAAAAGAGATAATATAACCTTAGACCAAGTTTATGACTTGTTCGCTTTAAGAGTTATTGTAAATTCAGTAAAAGACTGTTATGCAGTTTTAGGAATAGTACATGAATTATATAATCCAATGCCTGGTAGATTTAAAGATTATATATCAGTACCAAAGCCTAATATGTACCAATCCTTACATACAACTTTAATAGGACCAAAAGGAACTCCATTTGAAGTACAAATTCGTACTTGGGATATGCACCGCATTGCAGAATATGGTATAGCTGCTCACTGGGCATATAAAGAAGCAAGCTTTCTAGGAAACAAAAAAGCAAATGTAAAGGTAGAAGAAGAT
>CANRKF010000041.1 GCA_947631145.1 uncultured Clostridia bacterium
GCCTAACTTTTCTTTATTTTCTAAAAGTGTAACTCTCTCTCTCTCTCTCTCTCTCTACAGCGCCAACGGTTTGCTGTTTCATGTGCTTTCAACTCCTTTTTCTTTTGTTTTTTTATTATCTTTCTATATTTTTATTTTACAATATTATTTAAGCTATGTAAATACTTGTCATTGATTTGTAATCTACTTGTAATGGAATTGTAATATTTTTCTTTTTTTAAAGCAAGCTGCAATTTGCTTGCTTTTGGTGGACAGGAACAAATTAAATTTAGTATTTTCAATGTTTTGGACTAGGTTTGTTTAGTTGGTAGTTGTGTGCAAAAAAATTAAAATAAGTTATAGAACGTTAAAACTAGTTAGGTTCCGCCAGATTTTTTATTGTGACAATTTACTAAACAGATAAATATAATATGTAATTTTAAGTTTTTCATCTTTTTCATATTTGTAAAAAAGTTTATTTATTCTTTTTCAATAAAGGCTAATGTTTAATTATCAAAAAACTCTTTTATACTTGTCAAAGTTTTCTCTGGACTTTGTGTAGTGTGTAAAACTGAAATAATATATATTTTATTATTGTCAATAGAATATATTATTCTATGTTGTTTGTAAATTAACTGATATATTGTTATATCATTATACTTTGTTAAAACTTTACCTAAAAAGCTTTGCTCATCTAAATAGCCAACATATTCTACTAACCTTTTTACATATTTAGTAGAATTTTCTTTAGTCATAAAAGTAGTAGCTATAAAATTTTTTAGATTTTGTTTTGCAAAATTAGACCATACAACTACCATGTTTCAATCTCCTTTAATAGTTCTTCAGTAGAAAGAGTATTACCTTCTTTAATATCTTTAATACCTTTTTCTATGCTTAGTCTAATTAAAATAGCATCTAATATTTCGCCAATGGTAGCATTATCTGGTAAAGTACTTGTAACTTCCATAACTAAATCTTTCATCATAAAAATCACGCTCCTTATATGCTTATTATACAACAATGTGGCTTATTTGTCTATTGATATACTTATATTATTTATTATATCTTTGTAATTATTTATGAAAAATAAAAATTAACAAAAATATTTATAAATTATATAAAATTACAATTAATTAAAATAAAATAGATACAGTATATCCATTAGTTGAAAAATATACTATTGCAATACCTAATCCTGAATTTTCTTTTTCTTTATTAGTATTAAATTGTATATCTTCAAATTCTTCTTTGCCTTGCTACAAATGAAAAACCTCGACCAAGTTCCAGCAAAAATTCAGAAATATGTTCAAGCAGGTTAGATTCTAAATCTTTTTCTAGAAATCTTCTATCTTTAATATCTAAAATTAGTCGATTATGGCTCCAACTCAACTGGTTCCACAGTGTGGAACCATCTCTATAAGTCAAATAAAACTTTTTCATTTTCTTTAAACTTGGAACACTAAACCCTTGTCCAAATTCTCTAGTTAATTTTTCAGAAAATAATTTTAATATTTCGTTTTGAGATGTTTCTAAATTATAATTTTCTATTAGTTCATTTATAGTAGAACCTATTTCAAAATATAATTCAACCATTTCATAATTAACATTTTTTATAACTTTTTGTTTAGTTTTTAATATTAGGTCATTTATTCTACTATAATAATTTCCAAAAACTTTATCATCTTGTTTTATTATATCTGCCATAATATAATCATCTCCTCTTAAACTTCAATTTTCTCTCCGTCATTTGGTATAATCAAATTTTTTATATTTTTTCTTTTGCTAATTCTCTTGCTTGTTTACTCATATGGGTTGCAACTATCTTTTTATCAAATTTATTATATTACATATTTAGCTGTAAATCAAGTTTGCAAATCTATTAAAAAAATAACCGCCCTAAGTAATTTTGAAGTGCATTCAAAATATTAGGACAGTTATTTTATTTATTTTTTAAATCTTATCTAGGATTTTTAATAGCTGCTTGTGCTGCTGCTAAACGTGCAATTGGAACTCTATATGGTGAGCAAGATACATAAGTTAATCCTACGTTATGGCAGAATTCAACTGTAGGTGGGTTTCCACCATGTTCTCCACAAATTCCAAGTTTAATGTCTGGACGTGTAGCTTTTCCCATTTCTGCTGCCATTTTAACTAATTTTCCAACACCAGTTTGGTCAAGTTTAGCAAATGGATCTGATTCATAAATTTTCTTTTCATAGTATGAACCTAAGAATTTTCCAGCATCATCACGGCTAAATCCAAATGTCATTTGTGTTAAATCGTTTGTACCAAATGAGAAGAATTCAGCTTCTTTAGCAATTTCATCTGCTGTTAATGCTGCTCTAGGAATTTCAATCATTGTTCCTACTTTGTATTTCATTTCTACTCCAGCTTTTGCAATTTCTTCATCTGCTGTTTTGGTAATAATATCTTTTACATATTTTAATTCTTTAACTTCTCCTACTAATGGAACCATTATTTCAGGAACTACATGCATTCCTTCTTTATTTACTGTAATAGCAGCTCTAATAATAGCTTTTGTTTGCATTACAGCAATTTCAGGATAAGTAACGTCTAAACGGCATCCACGATGTCCCATCATTGGGTTAAATTCATGTAAACCTTCTACTACATTTTTTAATTCTTCAAAAGTCATTCCCATTTCTTTTGCTAAAGCTTTAATATCTTCATCATCATGTGGTAAGAATTCGTGTAGTGGTGGATCTAGTAAACGAATTGTTACCGGGTAACCCTTCATTTCTCTAAATAATCCTTCAAAATCTCCTTGTTGCATTGGAAGTATTTTATCTAAAGCTTTTTCTCTTTGCTCTGCTGTTTTAGAAACTATCATTTCACGAATAGCTGCAATTCTTTCTGGTGCGAAGAACATGTGCTCTGTACGGCATAATCCTATACCTTGTGCTCCGAAGTTATATGCTACTTTAGCATCTTTTGGAGTATCTGCATTTGTTCTAACTTCCATTTGTCTATATTCATCTGCCCAGCCCATAAGTTTAGCAAAATCGCCTGATACAGTTGCATCAACAGTATCTATTTTTTCTCCATAAACATTACCTGTAGAACCATCTAAAGAAATGTAATCTCCTTCATGGTATACTCTTCCTTGTGGATCTGTAAATGTTTTTTCTTCTTCATTTACTACTAATTCTCCACAACCTGCAACACAGCATGTTCCCATACCTCTTGCAACTACGGCTGCGTGTGATGTCATACCACCTCTAACTGTTAATACACCATGGCATACGTTCATACCATCAATGTCTTCTGGTGATGTTTCTAGTCTAACTAATACTAAGTCTTTTTCTCCAGCTTCATGCATTTCAACTGCTCTATCAGCTGTAAATACAACTTTACCTGTTGCAGCTCCTGGTGATGCAGCTAAACCTTTAGCAACTGGTTTTGCAGCTTTTAATTTAGCTTGGTCAAAGTTTGGATGTAATAATTGATCTAATTGATTTGGCTCAACTCTTAAAACTGCTTCTTTTTCTGTAATCATTCCTTCATTTACTAAATCAACGGCAATTTTTAATGCAGCGTTTGCTGTTCTTTTACCATTTCTTGTTTGTAAGAAGAATAATTTTCCTCTTTCAATAGTAAATTCCATATCTTGCATATCTTTGTAATGTTTTTCTAGTTCGTTTGCATATTTTACGAAATCTTCATATGCTTGTTTATTTGTTTGCTCTAATGTAGCGATTGGTTGTGGTGTTCTAATACCTGCAACAACGTCTTCACCTTGTGCATTCATTAAATATTCACCAAATAATTTATTTTCACCTGTAGCTGGGTTACGAGTAAATGCAACACCTGTTCCGCAGTCATCTCCCATGTTTCCGAAAACCATTTCTTGAACATTAACTGCTGTTCCCCAACTTCCTGGAATATCATTTAATCTTCTATAAGTAATAGCTCTTGGGTTATTCCATGAACGGAATACGGCTTTTACAGCTTCTTTTAATTGAATAATTGGATCTGATGGGAATTCACTTCCATGTTCTTTTAAATAAATTCCTTTGAAAGTAGCTACTAATTCTTTTAAATCATTAGCTGTTAATTCTGTATCTTGTTTAACTCCTCTTTTTTCTTTCATTTCATCTATTGCTTTTTCGAATAGTGGTTTTGGTATTTCCATAACAACATCACTAAACATTTGTATAAATCTTCTGTAGCTATCATAAGCAAATCTTTCATTTTTTGTTGCCATTGATTCTACTACATCTTGATTTAAACCTAAATTTAATATAGTATCCATCATACCTGGCATAGATGCTCTTGCACCTGAACGTACTGATACTAATAATGGATTTTCTTTATCTCCAAATTTTTTACCAGTCATTTCTTCTAATTTAGATAATGCTGCAAAGATTTCATCTTCTATTTCTTTTGCAACAGTTTCACCATCTTCATAATATCTTGTGCAAGCTTCTGTTGTTATAGTGAAACCTCTGGGAATTGGTAAACCTAGGTTTGTCATTTCTGCTAAGTTAGCACCTTTTCCTCCTAACAATTCTCTCATGTTAGCATTTCCTTCTTTAAATAAGTAAACATATTTGTGACTCATAAAAGAAACCTCCTTAATTTTTTTATATTACTTAAAAGTAATTAACATATTCTAAGCTAGAGTTTACCCCATAGCCTAGATATTATATACATAAATCGCCAAATTGTAAAGAGATTTTTCAAAAATTCCAAGAAAAAAACGCTACAAGACCATCATTGTCTATTCTTGTTTACTTTTTTTGTGTGTACACACAGTTTTGGTAAATGGTATTTATCATATAATAATAAACTCACTCATAATTTTTTATTTTTCTTTTTTTCTAAGTTCGTCTATATTTAGCATAACCTTTTTTACTTTTGGTAAAACTTTGCTAAAAATATAATATGAAAAACCTTTATATACTTTATCTATTTCTCCTATGAATTTTGTAGGTCCTTCCCTCCTGCAAAAACCTTCTTTAAATCTATATAATCCGTTATCTTTTGTGGTATTAAAAATTCCTCCGAAGTCATAGTATTTGCACTTGGTTTCTATTGCCCATTTTATCATAGTTTCCTGCATTAAATATGTTGGCATTAAGTTTCTTTTTTCATTTGAACTTGCGCCATAAAAATAGGTAACTTTTTTTCCATAATTGATGGTTAAGGCTGCTGCTAATGCTTCTCCTTCATATTCTGCTATATAAATTCTAGCTTTATTTTTAAATACTTCCATAACTTTTTTGTAATATTCATACGTCCTTACTGCAATTTTATCTCTTTTGGCTGTAATTACCATTAAATCATAAAATTTTTTTAAATCTTCTTCAGTATTTGAGTATCTAACAGTTATGCCTTTCTTTTCTGCTAGCCTTATATTATACCTAGTTTTTGAGCTATAGCCTGCCATTATTTCTTCTTCAGTTTTTCCTTCAATGTGTAAAACCATATTTCTAATTGTTTGCATTAACTCTAATATATTTTTGAAATCACTTTTTACTTTAAAGCCTGACGAAATAAGGTTATTTGCAGTTTCTTCGTTATATGGTATTTCTGGATCCATTTTTAAAACAAAAGCTTTATATTTTTTTGCAAGTGGCTCCGCTTCTTTTACTAATTCTTGCATTAGGTTAGTATCATTTATATCTGCTACCGGTCCTCTTACTGCATACATAATAGTAAAAAGTTTCGCCATAGTTCTAATTAATATAAGCATAGCACCAACTATTTTTCCATTTTTTTCTATATATACATATTCATTTTTCCAATTATCATTTTTTAGTTCTGCCCATTCAAAGCTTTGGTAATAACTTGCATATTCTGAAGTTTCAAAAAATTCTTTTAATTTTTCTACTTCTTTTTTATTATTTTTATCTAATATTGGCATTTGTGGTCCTCCTGAAGTTTTAAATTTTCATTTTATTTTTTGTTTATAATCAATTCTTTATTAGGTTTTAGTTTTGCTCAATTCCTTATGTTTTTTGTATTTTTTATTTTGCTTAATTCTTTACGCTTCTTTGCATTTTTTATTTTACTTAATTCTTTACGCTTCTCTGTATTTTTTATTTTACTCGATTCTTTATGACTCTTTGTATTTTTCTATTTTGCTTAATTCTTTATGCTTCTCTGTATTTTTATTTTGCTTAATCCTTTACGCTTCTTTGTATTTTTCTATTTTGCTCAATCCTTTGCTTCTTTATAAATTTTCAATTTTACTAAAATAGGATATAGTTTATTTCCAAATGGTATCATCATAATATCTTCTTTTGTTAATACTTTCATTAACAATAGTGCAATTCCATAAATAACTGCACCTAAAATTATAGAAATTACTGTACTTATAGAGTGTCCAATTATCATGTTTAAGCCTTGATTTATAAAATATGTACATACTCCCATAATTAAGCCTGAAATAATTGGTGCGAGTATCATTCTTTTAAATTTAAATTGTAATTTTATATGTTTTGTTAGCACACTAAAACTAATAATAAATGCGCAAACTTGTGCTACTATAGAGCTAATTCCTGCTCCATATATTCCAATATTTGGATTACTTATTAATAAAATATTTAATATAAATTTTGATGCAATAGCAACTGCTAAGCCAATAGCTGGTACATGGTTTTTGCCTATTCCATATAAGCCTCCATTTGTAGTTTGACTTAATGCTATAAATATCATTGGAATACAGAAAATCATAAGTACACTTGCTCCATCATTTGCAGCTGGATATATTAAATTTAAAATTGGTTGTGCTAGGGTTATCATTCCTATAGCACATGGTATTACTATTAAAAATGATGCAAATATTGAAAATGTCATTCTTTTTGAAGCTGTTTCATAATCTTTTTTTGCCATAGAGGCTGAAATTGCTGGTATTAAAGCTGATGAAAAAGCAACATTAACTGCAATTGGAAGCCCTACTAAAGTATCTACTTTTGATAATATTCCTGCCATACTCATAGCATATGCTTCTAGTTCTTCTTTTATAGGGTATATACTAGCAAAGCTTGCTTGAATACATCTACTTACTGTTGCGCTATCTATTAATGGACTTACAACAGATATTATAGAACTTAAAGTAACAGGTATAGAAAATGCTAAAATAGTTTTTAATAACTGCCACTTTGTTTTACTATCTTCCGGAGATTTTTGTGTTTTATCTACTTTAATTCTCTTCTTTTTATAATAAGCAATTAAATAGAAAAAGGTAAGCACTATAGCACAGGTTGTAGATAAGTTTCCTCCTGCTGCCATAATATATGGTTCTTTACCTATTAATGCATATACAAAGGTTATAGATAACACACAGTTTAAAAATTGTTCTATTATTTGCGAATAACTTGTTGGCTTCATATCGTCTTGTCCTGCGAAATATCCTCTAAATACTGCAGATGCTGCCACAAACGCAATAGCTGGTGCTAACACTTGCATTACATATTTTGTATCTGGCACATTAAATATAACTGTTGCTATAAATTCAGCTCCAAAAAATAGTAATATTGATAATACTGCTCCAACGCCTACAAAAAAGGTCATACATATTTTAAATATTCTTTGTGCTCCTTTTTCATCATTTGTTGCAAGCCTTTCTGATACTAATTTTGATACTACTCCCGGTATTCCAAGTGATGATATTGCAAGTAATAATGAATATATTTGATAACCTGCTGAGTAATACCCAAGACCTGTATCTCCAAAGCCTTCTACATTTGTAATAACAAGCCTATATATTAAACCTAATACTTTAACCATTATTTGAGCAAACATTAATATAACAACATTTCTCATAAATGAGTTAGTTTTTTTAGGCTTTACGTTTTCTGTTTCTTCTTTTTTCTTCAATTTTTTCTCCTTGTATACTATATTTAGGTTTTTAAAAGGTTTTACCTATAAACCCTTGCACTTTTAAATTATATACTAATTACTATTTTAAATGCAAGTAATTTATATTTTTTCTTGACAGTTAAATAGAATAGGTGCTATAATAACTTTGTTCATGGCAATAACCTATAAAATTTAAAGGTCGCAGTAAAATAAAGCGACCAAAAACTATTTTTCAATAGTTAGCGGGATAGTGCACCGAGAAAATTTCTTAGTGCATGAACCATAAAGCGCCCTAGAGTAAGTATATTCTCTTGGGCGCTTCCTTATTTTATGAACAAAAAGCGCCTCAGAGTAATATGTTTTCTTAGGCGCTATTGTGAACAACAAGTTTCTTATATTATTTTAAAATTGAATTTTTTCTTGCACATAATTTTCTACTTCATCAATTTTTAGTCTTATTTGTTCCATAGTATCTCTATCTCTTATAGTTACTGTTTCATCTTCTAATGTGTCAAAGTCAATAGTAACGCAATATGGTGTACCAATTTCATCTTCTCTTCTATATCTTTTTCCAATACTTCCTGCTTCATCATAATCACACATAAATTTCTTGCTAAGCTTTTCATATACTTCTTCTGCTTTTTCACTTAGCTTTTTAGAAAGTGGTAAAACTGCTATTTTATATGGTGCTAATACTGGGTTTAAGTGTAATACTACTCTAGTATCTCCTTCTGCTATTTCTTCTTCATCATAAGCTTCTGAAAGTACCGCTAAAACAGTTCTATCTAGTCCATAAGTAGATTCTATAATATATGGTATATATCTTTCGTTTGTTTCTGGATCTAAATATTCCATACTTTTGCCTGAATATTCTTGATGTCTTGATAAATCAAAATTTGTTCTATTATGAGTTCCATTAATTTCACCCCAAGCAAATGGGAATAAATATTCTATGTCACAAGCCTCTTTTGCATAATGTGCCAATTTTTCATGATCATGGAATCTTAATTTTTCTTCTGGTAAGCCTAAATCCATAAAATATTTTTTACCATATTCTTTAAAGTATTTGTATAAATCACTATCTGTACCTTCTTTACAGAAAGTTTGGAATTCCATTTGTTCAAATTCAATTGTTCTAAAAGTAAAGTTTCCCGGTGTAATTTCATTTCTAAAGGCTTTTCCAATTTGACCTATACTAAATGGTAGCTTTGCTCTAGTTGTTCTTTGAACATTTAAGTAATTAACATACTCACCTTGTGCATTTTCTGGTCTTAAATAAATAATGCTTTTATTATCTGTGGTTACTCCTCTATATGTTTGGAACATTAAATTAAATTGTCTAATATCTGTGTAATCAGATTTTCCGCAGTTTGGACAAGGTACTTTATGTTCTTTAATATATGCCATCATTTCTTCTTGTGTCATTCTATCTGCATCAGCATTTGCATCAAAATCGTTTATTAAGTTATCTGCTCTATGACGCATTTTGCATTCTTTACAATCTACTAGTGGATCTGAAAAGCTTGCTACGTGTCCTGAAGCTTCCCAAACTCTTGGATGCATTAAAATATCTGCATCTAACTCATAACTATTTTTTCTTTCTTGTATAAATCTTTTTCTCCAAGTATCTTTAATATTGTTTTTTAGTCTTGAACCTAAAGGACCATAATCCCATGTGTTTGCTAAACCTCCATAAATTTCAGATCCCGGATAAATAAATCCTCTTCCTTTGCATAAAGCAACTATTTTTTCCATTGTTACATCTTTCATTTTCTTTTCTTCTCGTATAACGAACTTATAGCCTTATACGAACTCCTTTCTTTTTTTATTTTATATTATCCTATTTTGCCAAGATTTTAAACTTTGTGTTTTTTTAATAAAAAAAACACTTTCAGTTTCCTAGCAAAATAGCTAGGGACGAAAGTGTATAGTTCCGCGGTTCCACCCTATTTGATTAACTAAAAAAATTAATCCACTTTATTCTTAATGCTCCAAAGCTCCCCATATAGTTTTTAATATTGGCTTTCACCTTTTCCAACTCTCTTATAATTAAAAATACTATACTTTTTCTTTTTCTTTGCATTTAATTATTTTACTTTTATTATTTTACTCTCGTAAATTATAATTGTCAATGCATACAAGCAATTTTTTTACTATTTCATAATTATTGTTTTAAAATATGCATTTAATCATACAACTTGCATTTACTTTACGGAATTGCATTTAATATTGCAATTGACGATTTTTTACTATTTTATTGCTCTAATAGCTTCATCTGTTATTTTGTCTTTGTCAAATTTTTTCATAACAAAAACTAAAATAGCAACTAATAAAAAGGTTACTCCATATATAAGTAGGCTAAAATGCCAATTTCCAGAAAGTAAATTTGCTCCTGCTAAGGTAGAAGATATTACTGAAGGAAATCTAGCTATTGTAGAAATTAAAATAAAGTCTAATGGTCTAATTGGAAGCAATGCTGCTATATAAGTTAACAGATCCTTTGGTGTTCCGGGTATAAAGAACAAAATAAATATAATAAATCTAATTGTTCTTGGATTTTGAAATACCTTACTTTTTTCTATTTTTTGTATTTTCTTTTCATCTATAAAATCATAAATGAACTTTCTACCAAGCTTATGTACTAAAAGGTAAATAAAAACTGAAATAATTGCTGCTGCTACCATTATAAATACTGTTCCCCATAATCCTCCATAACAAATTCCTGCTAATATTTCTATTGGTTCTCCCGGAATAATAAACAAAAATATTTGTGCAAATTGAAGTCCAAATAACATTAAAAAGCCTATAAAACCAGAGTTACTTACTCTTTCTTTAAAAGCATTTTGCCCTTCTTCGGTAGAAAGATTTTTTATTACTGGAAATAAGTAAATAGTAATTCCTAGCATTATAGCAATTACTGTGCACAATAATACTATTTTAAATATTTTACTTTTTTGCTTCATTTTAAATTCCATTCCTCCTTAATTTTAAAGGCACATTTAATTATCAAAATTTAATATTGCAAAATTATTTTTTCTTTTTTGCTTATTTTAAGCTATTTATTATTTCTTAACTTTGCATTCATAATTTTTTAACTTTATATTCTTAACTTTGTATTTTTAATGTTGCATTCAAATTTTAACATTAAAATTCTAACATAATACATAAAAAATAACAAGAAATTATTTGAAATATAGAAATTATGTTGAAATATAGAAATTATACTTGCTATTTTTATTTCAGTATCATATACTAATCCTATAAATTAATATACCAATAAGGAGCTAACAAAATTGGAACCATTATTTAAAAATAAAACTATTTTATCTAAAAAAAATTATATAGAGCTTGTAAAATTTCACCAAAATAAGAATAATTGGAAATACTTTTTATATACTGCTTTTTATGCTTTTTTATTTATTATTTGCATTTCTATTCAAATAGCATCTAAATATTATTTTCCTGCTATATTATTTTTCTTGTTTTTCTTAGCATTTCTAGCCTATAGGCTTATTGAACCTGTTTATAAAACTAAGAAGGAATATCAAAGTGAAAAAATTCAAAAAAATTTAGTTAATTATTATTTATTTTATGAAAAATATTTAAGAATAAGAAATAAGATGGGTAACTTTAAATTAAAATATAATAAAATTTATAAAGCTTTTGAAAATGATAATTTCTTTTACTTGTATATAAATAAAGATTATGCCTTTATATTGGAAAAATCTGGTTTCTTAATTGGTAATGCAGACTCTTTTGAAAAGTTTTTAAAAAACAAGTTAAGATTTAAATTTAAAGAAAACTAGTAACCCCACCTAAAATTAATTTTAGATGGGGCTTTTTTAAATATTGCTATCATCCTTATTTTTATACATTTTAATCATATCTTTTATACTTACCTTACTTCCATAATTTAAAATAGCACTTGAATAAATTTTAATAGATACCTTTGCTATTATTAATATTGTAGCAATTAAAACTGCAATAGAAATTGCAATTTGAACCGGAGTTGCTATTCCCATCATAATTCTAAAAGGCATACAAAATGGTGCTGAAAATGGAAATATTGATGCAAATTCATTTAAACTACTATTTGGATTAAACATAGTAAAATATGATAAATAAAATCCTAATACTGCAACAACAGCAACTGGACCATTAGCAGTTTGTACATCTTCTGGTTTGCTTACTGTTGAACCTGTTAAAGCATATAACAAAGCAAAAGTAGCATAGCCCAAAATAAAATAAATAATAGTAAATAGCCCAAGTACTGGTGTAATTTGCGAAACATCCAACGCTTCTTCTAACATTCCTTCTGGCAAGCAGTAATTTGCACACACTAAGGCAACTGCTACAATAACTATTACTTGTATAAATCCTACTATTCCTATGCCCAAAGTTTTTCCAAGTACAATGGTTCTTGGCTTGGTAGATGTAACAAGAGTTTCCATAATTTTTGAGGTTTTTTCTGTAGTAATAGAGCTAGATACTTGATATGCGCAAAAATAAATCGCATAAAATAATACTAAAGATAATAGCATCATAACTACTACATTTCCTTTTACTTCGGCTTCTTCTGTTTGCTTTAATTCAAAATCAAAATTTGGATTTAAACTTGCAAGTTGCTCGTTTGATAAATTTAGTTTTGATAGTTGTAAGTTTTTATAAAGTTCTATAAAAGTGTTTTGTAATTGCTCTGGAACTCCGTCCATCATTGTCATATCTTCTACTATATATTCAAGCTTAATTCCATTTTCTACCTTTGAAATAATTATAGCATCTTCTATTTCGTTATTTTCTATTTTTGTTCTAATTTCATCAAAATTTACTTTTTTATTTTCTATTTGAAAATTATACCCTAAGTCCATAGAATTTAAAGTTTCTAAGGTTCCTTCATATATATTTTCACTATCTACTATTAATTCTTTACTGATTCCTGTTTTTTCATCATCTGTGTTATTGTTAAAACTATCTAAAATGTTTGGAATATTAAAGCCTATAATAATCATTAGTATAATAATTAAATTTGAAATTAAAAAGGCTTTCTTTTTTAGCATTTCTTTAATTGTAAAGGTTGCTACAAGTATTAAATCTTTCATTACTTATCACCTACCTTTTCAATAAAAATATCATGTAAGCTTGGTTTCATAATTTCAAACTTTTCTACTTTAACATTATTTTTAGCAAGTAAGTCAAATAGTTTATACCCATCTTCTTCACTGCTAATTTTAATTATATAGTCATTATCTTTGCTACTATATATTTCAAGTTTTGCTTCTTTTATAATATCATCCACATTTTCCTGCGTATTTAAGGAGATTTTATTTGCTGGATATTGCTCTTTTATTTCTTTTAAATTTCCCTGCAGAACAGTTTCTCCTTTATTTAAAATTAAAATGTTCGATGCAAATTCTTCAATAGAATGCATTTGATGGCTAGACATTATTATATATGTACCATTTTTTACCAATTCTATTATTACATTTTTTAAAAGTTCTGTATTAACTGGATCTAGCCCACTGAATGGTTCATCTAATACCAAAAGTTCAGGATTATGTATAATAGCAGTAATAAACTGTATTTTTTGCTGATTTCCTTTTGATAATTTTTCAGGAGTGCTTTGCAAATATTCTTCTACTTCTAGCTTTTTTGCCCAGTAAAGTAAATTTTCTTCTGCTTTTTGTTTACTCATACCTTTAAGCATAGCAAAATACATAAGTTGATCATGTATTTTAGTTTTTGGATATACTCCTCTTTCTTCTGGTAAATAACCAAAATTAACATGTTTTCTTTTTACTTCTTTACCATTCCAAGTAATTTCTCCGCTATCTTTTTTTAAAATTCCTAAAATCATTCTTATTGTAGTTGTTTTGCCTGCACCATTTGTTCCTAAAAGCCCATAGACTTCTGGTTTTTGCATTTCAAAGCTTATACTATTTACTACTTTTTTTCCTGCAAAACTTTTATCTACATTTTTAACTATTAACCCCATAAAAGCATCCTTTCTTTTTTTTTATTTTCAAAAATAGTATACAGCTAATTAAGTTAAAAAGCAATATTTTTAAATGTTTTATATTTTTCCTATTTTTTACAATATTGCTTTTTAAAAAGTTTATTTGTAAAATTGTTTGCATTTATTACATTTTTATTTTATAATATTATTAGTTAAATAACTGCGGGTATAATTTAGTGGTAGAATGTCATGCTTCCGACCTGATAGCGCGGGTTCAATTCCCGCTACCCGCTCCATAATGCGTTTTCGTCGAACTACTTGTAATTATTGATACAGTTAAGTTTGAAGAAAACAAAAAGTGAATATCATTTTCACATATATAAGTCGATTTAGTCGGCTTATTTTTTGTATTTAGCCAAAAATAAAGTG
>CANRKF010000042.1 GCA_947631145.1 uncultured Clostridia bacterium
GTAAAGGCAAGCCAGGTTAGAGAAGACTCAGACTACGATGATGAGTTCGTTGTTAAACCAGAAGATACTAAGGTACAAATAGAAACAGCAGAAGAATTAATAAAACTTGTAGAAGAATATTTAAATCAAAACTAAAATAAAAAATCCCCAAATTTTAAGACTTTACCCCCGTATGCACAACAGAAATAATAGCATTATCAAAAGCAAATCCGTATTTTGAAAGACTAAATACAAGCTTAATTGGATTAAGTGTAGATAGCAATAGTTCACATTTAGCATGGATTTATGATATCTACTTAAAAACAGGAATAAAAGTACCATTTCCAATTATAGCAGATAGAAATGGTACTATAGCTAGAAAATATGGAATGATATCAAATGACATAAGTACAACTGAAACAGTAAGAAACGTATTTATAATAGACGACAAAGGAATAGTACGACTTATATTAGTGTACCCAATGAACGTAGGAAGAAGTATACCAGAAATATTAAGAGCATTAACAGCACTTCAAGTAGCAGATGCAAACAGTGCTTCAATGCCAGCAAATTGGATACCATGTGAACCTGTAATTTTACCTCCGCCACAAACTTTTGCAGAACTACAAGCAAGAAATGATCAAATAGAAAAAGAAAGAAATGGCATGAGTTGGTATTTGAGCTTTAAAGAACCAAAAGATTGTAAAGTTGAGCATAACAAATAAAAATGCCCACCTACTTATTAAAATTTTTGTCTAACATTTTTGATTCACTTGATTTTACACACCATATAATAAAAAAATAATCTAAAAATAAGTAACTATTGCTAGTTACTTATTTTTGTGATATTATTCTCTTGAACTAAATAAAAAACTATTAAAAATATCAAAAAGGAGGAAAAATATGTGTACAGCAATAACTTATAATACAAATAATCATTATTTTGGAAGAAATTTAGACTTAGAATATTCATATAAAGAAACAATTACCATAACACCTAGAAATTATGAATTAAAATTTAGGCAACAAGAAAGCATAAAAACTCACTATGCAATTATAGGAATGGCATATGTAGAAAATAATTATCCACTTTATTATGATGCAATAAATGAAAAAGGGCTAGGAATGGCCGGATTGAATTTTCCAGGAAATGCAGATTATAAAGAAATAAAAGAAGAAAAAAATAATATAGCACCTTTTGAATTTATACCATATATTTTATCACAATGTTCAAATATTGCTGAGGCAAAAAAATTATTAGAAAACATAAATATTGCGAAAATTAATTTTAGTAATGAATTACCAGCATCTCCATTACATTGGATAATTGCAGATAAAGAAAAATCAATAACTGTTGAAAGTGTTAAAGAAGGATTAAAAATATATGATAATCCAGTTGGAGTTCTTACTAATAACCCAACTTTTGATATGCAATTATTTAATTTAAATAACTATATGAATTTATCAATTGAACCACCAGTAAATAATTTTTCAAAAAAATTAAACTTGGAAACTTATAGTCGTGGAATGGGGGCAATGGGCTTGCCAGGAGATTTATCTTCAGCCTCTAGATTTGTAAAAGCAACTTTTACTAAAATGAATTCTATTTCTGGAAATTCAGAATCAGAAAGTATAAGCCAATTTTTTCATATATTAGAATCTGTATATCAACAAAGAGGGTGTGTTCATATGGGCGAAGAAAAATATGAAATAACTATTTACAGTTCTTGCTGTAATATGGATAAAGGAATATATTATTATACAACTTATGAAAATAATCAAATTAGCGGAATAGACATTAACAAAGAAAATTTAGATAGTAGTGAATTAATAAATTATAATTTAATTAAAGGGCAACAAATATTTATGCAAAATTAAAAATAGCTAATAAAAAATAAAACAAATTTTAAATTTTTTAAATCAAATTTGTGCATTAGAAAAGATTTGTGTCTTAGAAAGGATGGTAGTAAAAATGAAAGAAGTTTTAAAAAAATCAGGCTGGGTAGATATATTAGTATCTGTAGCCTTTGCAATAATAGGTATATTTATGATAGTAAAAACAGATTTAGCACTTAAAGTAATATCCTATATTTTAGGCGGAATATTTATTGTTATTGGGGTTATAAAAGGAATAGATTATTTCTTATCAAAAGGAAAATATGACTTTTATAATTATGATTTAATTTATGGAATAATTGCAATTATTATCGGAATAGTTACTATATGCTGTAGTGGTTTAATAGAATCTATGCTTAGAATTATGATAGCAATTTGGATAATATATAGTGGGCTTGTAAGATTATCTTTATCTTTAAAATTACATACAGCAAAAATAAATATGTGGAATGTATCATTGGTATTATCAATTATAATGATAATAGGTGGTTTATATATGATATTCCAAAGTGGAGCCTTAGTTTTAACTATTGGAATAATAATGCTAATATATTCAATAATTGATTTGATTGAAAGCGCAATTTTTGTAAAATATGTTGACAAATTATTGTAATATAATTAAATAGTATAAAATTGCATTATGTGAGGTTATTATTTATGAAATATGAAATAATTAAGAATAAAAGTGTATATGTAGTGCGAATAATTATACTAATAATATTAATAATTGTAGGAGTATTATTTATAATAGTAAATAAAAAAACACCAAAAAAACAGTTAAATAAAGAAAGTAAAATTCAAGAACAGCAAAAAAATGTGCTAAATGAAGAAAATACAAGCTTAGAACAACAAAAAAATGTGCTGAATGAAGAAAATACAAGCTTAGAACAGCAAAAAAATGTGCTAAATGAAGAAAGCAATGAGTTATTTGCAAAATATTATGAAAAAGCAGAAAAATTATTAAAAACAATGACACTAGAAGAAAAAGTAGGTCAAATGTTCTTGGTTAGCTTTCAAAAAAATGAAGTAATTGAACAAATAAAAAAATATAATCCAGGCGGTTATATATTATTTGCACGAGACTTTGAAAACGAAACAAAAAATTCAATTCTTAAAAAATTACAAGAATGTCAGAATGTTAGTAAAATTAACTTAATATTCGGAGTTGATGAGGAAGGTGGTGAGGTTGTAAGAGTAAGTAGATATTCTGCATTTCGCAAAAGCAAATTTTTGTCACCGCAACAATTATGGGCTAAAGGAAAATTATTAGCAATTTTGCAAGATTCCACAGAAAAATCTACACTATTAAAAAGTATAGGGCTAAATATGAATCTTGCCCCAGTGGCTGATGTACCTACAAAAACATCATCTTTTATATATAAAAGAGCATTTGGGGTAGAAGCAGAAAAAACAGCTATATATGTATCAAATTTAATAAAAACTATGAATAATGATGGAATGATTTCAGTAATGAAACATTTTCCGGGTTATGGTGACAATGCAGATACTCATAAAGGAAGTGCTATTGATAAAAGAGAATATAGTATTTTCGAAAAATCAGATTTTTTACCATTTATAAGCGGAATAGAAGCAGAGGCTCCATGTATACTAGTAAGTCATAATATAGTAACATCAATGGATAAAAAAAATCCAGCTTCATTATCAAAAAATGTACATAATATTTTAAGAAATGAATTAAAATTTTCAGGCATTATAATGACAGATGACTTAGCAATGGATGCAGTAGATTCATATGCTGAAAAAGGAGAAGCTGCTATTCAAGCTATATTAGCTGGTAATGATATAATTATTACTTCTAATTTCATAAAACAAAAACAAGAAATTTTAAATGCTGTAAAATTAGGAAAAATTTCTGAAAAACAAATAGATGAAGCCGTTAAAAGAATATTAGCATGGAAATATAATTATAACATAATTTCTTAACGTCAATTGAAATATTAAATGCAAGTATGAAAAAGTAAATGCAAAAGAAAGATTACATAATTTCTAAATAAAAAATATGTTAACACAAAAAATAAAATATAAATATTTTAATTATAATAATAAAGGAGTTATCAAATGAAAAAAACAATAAAACCAATAGTATTAATTAGTTTATTTTTTATAATATTAATTGTTCGGTGGTATAATATTAAAAGAAAATTTTATTTATATGATGAAATATTGGGGAACCTTATTAATATTAGGACTTACAACTTTCCCAATGACATCCTTAATATTAAACAAATTCGATGATAAAGGGTGGGCATTTTCTAAAATTTTTGGTTTAGCACTCCCAGCCTTAATATTGTGGAGCCTATCATATTTAAAAATATTAAAATTTACACAGCTAAATTGCTATATTCTAATTGCCATAATAGCTGTAATAAATTTAATAATTTTTATAAAAAACAAAGAAAAATTCAAAGATATAAAGCAAAAATGGACTAATATAGTAGTAATAGAATTAATGTTTTTACTTTTATTTACAATATGGGTATATATAAGAAGTTTTATTCCTTTCTTAAATGAAGGAACAGAACATTTTATGAATTATGGCTTTATAAATAAACTAATGAATGCAGAATATTTACCAATTGAAGATATATGGCTTTCAGGCAACACCATTAATTACTATTATTTTGGGCAATATATATCAGCATTTTTAAGTAAAATATCATTTACAGAAGTAAAAGAAACTTACAACTTAATGCTTGCATTAATAGCAGCTTTCTTATTTGTATTTCCATATTCAATAGGAAAAAATTTAGGAAATAGCTTAATAAAAGATAATACCAAGAAATCTGCCAAAATAATTTCTGTTGCAATAGGATTAGTTACAGCTTTAGCAGTAACACTTGGAGGAACCTTGTATTATACAATACACAGATTAATACTAGATGAACCTAATTATACTTATGTAAATATATATAATTATATTGGTAGTAATCCAGAAACAAATGATATAGGAATTACAGCTTTCCCTTCATATATGAATATAGAAGGAGATTTACATGCACACCATATAGATACTATGTTTACACTTACTACATTAGCCTTACTTTTACAATATATGCTTTCAGATAAAGAAGAAGGAAAAGTGAAAAAGTTTTTAAATCCAAATATATTACTACTAGGTGTAATGCTAGGTATTCATACCATGACAAATTTTTGGGATCTTCCAATATACTTAGTAATTATGACTGTTATTGTTGCTGTAAAAAACTTTATAAAATACAAAGAAGCCAAACAAAAAGTTTTTATTACTTTACTGCATTTAGTAGAAATACTTTTAATGCAAACAATAACCACCTTCTTATTTATGAGGCATTTATACATTAGTGCTTCGCAAGTACATTTTACAAATATAATGTCACCATTTTATAAATTATTAGTATTATGGGGTTTACCAACAGCATGTATACTTATGGATATTTTCGCTCATATATATACTTTAATTAAAGAGAAAAAAGGAAGTTTATTTAAGTATATTAATGAAATGAATTTAGCAGATATATATGTAATAATTCTAGGAGTATGCGCAATAGGTTTAGTTATAATACCTGAAATAGTATATGTAAAAGATATATATTCATCCGAGTATAAAAGAGCCAATACAATGTTTAAATTAACATTTAATGCAATTACACTTTTTAACATAAGTACAAGCTATATTTTAATAAAATATTTATACAAAAAAACAAATATAGTAGCAAAAATAGCAACATATACTGTTCTATTAATCTTTATAACCACATTTGGGTATGGAATAAATGCTATAACTTGGGCAACCGGAAACTTTAAAGCTCAAAGTTATGATTTAAGAAGTAATGCTGAAGAATATATTCATGAGCAATTACCGGAAGACTATAATGCAATTCAATGGATTAAACAAAACGTAGATAGAAATGCTGTTATTTTAGAAAGTGTAGGCGGAAGTTATACTTTGAATGCTAGAATATCTGCATTTACTGCAAACCCTACAGTATTAGGATGGCATGGCCATGAATGGGTGTGGAGAGCAAAAGCAGACTATAGTGTGCCAGATGCTGAAGCAGAAAGATGGGCAGCAATTTTTACAATATATCAAACAGATAATAAGCAATATATAGAAGATGCAATAAAAAAATATAACATATCATATATTTATATAGGAAATATGGAATATGAAACTTTTAAAAATATGAAATTAGATACCTTATTAAGTTTAGGTGAAGTTGTGTATAAACAAACAGAAAACTATACAAAATCACCAGTATATATAGTTAAAGTTCAGTAAAATAGTATATATAGTTAAAATTCAATAAAAAAAGTTTATATTTTTTAAGTTAAGTAAAATTTATATATAGTTAAGATTCAGTAAAATAGTTTATATTATTAAAATTCAGTAAAATATAAATTTTATTAAAAAATAATAAATTTAAAAAAAATAGCCATACTAATATTGAAAAATATTAAAAGGAGGCTATTTTTTATGGATAATAATCAAAAAATTAATTGCACAGTTACAAGTTGCAAACATAATAATAAGCAATATCAAGAATGCAAATTAGAACAAATAATTGTAACACCTATTATAGGATGTGAAACAAAACAACCAGATGAATCTATGTGCAGTAGCTATAAATTTGAAGCAGAAAATAATAATTAAAAATTAAAAAGTATTGAAAAAACAGCAGAAAATAATAATTAAAAAGTATTGAAAAACATAAGAAAATAATGTATATTAATAACATGTTACAAAATCCAATTGGATATGTGTGTTAAGGAGGTAATTTTAGTGAAAATTCAGTTACCTAAATATTTTGAATATCACGATGAACATGGAAACTTTGCATATGTACATGATGGAATACTTTATATGAATCCATACATGAACTTTGAAAAACTTATGTATGCATTAACTTATTTATTAAAAGGAGAGGATGTATGTTTTTATTGTCATAAGCCATTAACTGTTGGAAACCGGACTATGGACCATGCATTTCCTAGAGGGCTTGGCGGAATATCCATTACAAATAATCTAAAACCGTGTTGCAATAAGTGCAATGTAGCCAAAGGAGATTTAATTGCTAAGCAATACCAGCAAATATCCCAAATACAAAGCAAGCAGAGGAAGAGGGAGGCAATGAAAAACGCAAGAGCTTCCAATGCTCGGGCAATAAAAAGGCAGGGAATACTTATTCCAAGAAAATGGTATGATTTAAAGCGAGAATATTCTATAATTGGCATTTTCTCATCAGATAGACCATCGAAATCTTCCTACAAATATAGAAGTTTGTTACGGAAATATGAAATGTATAAAAAAATTTGCAGGCCAGTTGTAGTTTCAGCAAACAAATTTGTATTAGACGGCTTTATGGTTTTACTTATGGCAAAGAACCTTGAATTGAATATTGAAATTCCTTTCATAACCTTAGATAATGTAATTGTTGTGATGTAATCAAGTAAAGAATAAATAACTATTTTATTTATTCCATCTCACAAATAAAAAAGACCTCAATATTTATTTATTGGGGGCTTTTTTATGAAATATAATTTGAAAGAATAAAAAGGCTGCTTTCATACCTATGTGTGCTTTTGAGCAAATAGAGAAAGAAATGGATTTTAAAATGAAACAATTATTTATTAATGGTAATAAATAAAATAATCACTTAATTAAACGTCAAGTGAAAAGTTAAAACAATTTTGTAAAGTAAATTCATTACTTAATTAATATAATATTGACTTTTATAATAATTAGCAATAAAATTATAACCATAATAAGAAGGAGGGGTAATTATGCCATTAGTAACAACAAAAAATATGTTTGAAAAATCTATGAAAGAACACTTTGCAATTCGGAGCCTTTAATGTTAATAATATGGAAATAATACAAGCTATTGTAGATGCAGCGAATGAAGAAAATTCACCAGTTATACTTCAAGCATCTTCTAGTGCTATAAAATACGCAGGAATAAAATATTTAAAGAAAATGCTAGAAGCAGCTTTAGAAGAATATGATATTCCAGTTGCATTGCATCTAGATCATGGACCAGACTTTGAAACTTGCAAAATGTGTATAGATAATGGATTTTCATCAGTTATGATAGATGGTTCTAAATATGATTTTGAGGAAAACATATCATTAACTAAAAAAGTAGTAGAATATGCTCATACAAAAGGAGTAGTAGTAGAAGCAGAGCTTGGAAAACTTGCAGGAATTGAAGATGATGTTAATGTAGCTTCAGATGATGCTATGTATACAGATCCTGACCAAGCAAAAGAATTTGTAGAAAGAACAGGCTGTGATTCTTTAGCAATTGCAATAGGAACAAGTCATGGGGCATACAAATTTAAAGGAGAAGCAAAATTAAGATTTGATATTTTACAAAAAGTAAAAGAAAAACTTCCTAATACACCTATTGTACTACATGGAGCATCTACAGTAA
This sequence comes from uncultured Clostridia bacterium, assembly GCA_947631145.1. Taxonomy (GTDB): domain Bacteria; phylum Bacillota; class Clostridia; order TANB77; family CAG-508; genus CAG-273. Next base: position 8,307 of record CANRKF010000042.1, read on the forward strand.
TTCCAGAATTAGTAGAAACGTGTAACAAATATGGAGGAAATATTCCAGGAGCAAAAGGAGTACCAGATGAAATGCTTCATGAAGCAAGCTTAAAAGGTGTATCAAAAATAAATGTAGATACAGATTTACGTTTAGCAATGACAGCAGCAATTAGAAAAGTATTTGCAGAAGAGCCAGAAGCCTTTGATCCAAGAAAATACATGACTCCTGCAAGAGATTTAATTAAACAAACTGTACAACATAAAATTAGAGATGTATTTGGCTCTAGTAATAAGGCTTAAATTTTTGGTTCTATATATAATATTAATTTGGAGTAATAAATGCTTTAACATTTTTTTACAAAAAATGTTAAAGCATTTATTTAAACTCTTTTTCCAAATTCTTTTTGTATTCTCATTTGAGCATCTCTTTTAGCAATATCCTCACGCTTATCATATAGTTTTTTACCTTTACCAATACCAAGTTCTAATTTAATAAAATTTCCAGAAAAGTATAAGCTCATAGGAACCAAAGTATAACCCTTTTGTTTTATTAATCCAACTAATTTGTTAATTTCATTTTTATTTAATAAAAGCTTTCTATCCCTTAAAGGATTTTTATTAAAAATATTACCATGTTCATAAGGGCTTATATGCATACTGTAAATATAAGCTTCACCATTTTTTATATTTGCATAGCTATCTTTTAAATTAACTTTTCCGGTTTCTAATAGACTTAATTTCAGTACCAGAAAGAACAATACCAGCTTCTATTGTGTCTGAAATAGTATAATTATGCTTTGCTACAGGATTTGTAGCTACAATTTTCTTTGACATACTATGTAAAAACTCCTTTTATTAAAACTTATAAAATCTAAAATAACTTACTACATTTATATAATATAAAATTATAACATGTGTGTCAAGAAATAAAACACACATGTTATTTAAAAGTTTATTCACGATCATCATTATCATCATTATAGTAAGTTGTAACATTACTATTTTGTTTTGCATAGAACATAACTAAAGCAATAATTACTATACCAACAATAGCTATAACTAACCAAGTCCAAACACTATTAGAAACACCTGAAAGTAATCCTGCGCCATCTGCATCTGCACCTGTTCTAGTAGCTGTATATCCACCATTACCAGTCATACCAGTTGTTCCATTATTTCCATTTGTACCAGCTACTTCAGAATTTTGATTCATTCCACTCATACCATTTTGAGTATCACTAGTTAAATTTTTAGCACCATTTCCAATAGCATTTAATCCATTTTTAATACCATTTGCTGCATCTCTGCCAGCATCTTCTACTGCATTTTCAGCTCCACCAACAAAATTTCTAACACTATTTGCAGCATTATCCATAGAATTGTTAGCAGCTAATGTATAAGAAAAAGTTAAAAGTGAAATAATAGCTAATATAATAGCACTTATTATAAATTTCTTTTTCATAATATTTAACAACCTCCTTTTTTAAAAAAATTGAGTCAGAAATTGCTCAATATTATTATTAAATTTTTAATATAAAATATTCTGATAAAAAGTGGAAAGAAAAGAAAAAAAGATGGTTAAATTTTCCATCTTTAATTACTATTTAAACGAATTATAATTGCAATAGCAAGTAAAATAATTATAACACCAACTGTAATTAATAAAATATTAATTATATTGGAAATGCTTAAACCTGATTCAGGAGTTGTAGAAATAACACCTGGTGACAAAGTTTCTGATGAAGCAGTAATATCATCATCAGTAATAGGATTTGTATCTACTGAGCTTCCAGAACTTTCTGAATTACTATTAGTTTCTGAATTTTGATTTGCTATATTATTTTCAGATGAAATATCAGAATTATCAAAAATTTCGGGAATATTAGCTGATATATCTAAATCAATATCACTTGCATGAACGTAACACATACAAAAAATAAATAAAATAATAAAAATAAATAAAATTTTCAAAACTTTTTGTGTCATAATAAACCTCCTTCGACAAACAAAAAAGTTATTTTTTCTAACAGTACTATATAATAATACACAATAAAATTTAAAAAGTCCATAGATTTATGTTAAATTTTTAAAAAAATATAAATAAATATTTCAAAAAATATTATGATAAAATCTTTGAAATAAATTAAAAAATATAAATAAATACTTTTAAAAATATTATGATAAAATCTTTTAAAATAAATTAAAAAATATAATATATATTTTTTTAAATATTTGTGATAAAATCTAAGCAATAAAAAATGAAAGGATATATAAAATTTAAAATATAGGTTTATAGATAATTCCATTATTAAAAAACTAAATTTTTATTATTTAAAGAAAGGAGAAATAATCCAATCAGCTATATAATATTGGATTATACGTAAAAAATGAAAGCTTTAGTAACAGGTGCATCATCTGGAATAGGCAGAGATATGGCAAGAGAACTAGATAAAAGAGGTTATGATTTAGTTCTTGTTTCAAGAGATAAAAATAAACTTGAAGAAGTAAAAAATAGCCTAAAGGGCAAAAATATTCAAATAATTGCAATGGATTTAGCAGATGCAGAAAATTGCCAAAATTTATATAACACTGTAAAAGATATAGATATATTAATAAATAATGCTGGCTTTGGAGTGTTTGGTAATTTTAATGAAACAAATTTAGATAAAGAATTAAACCTAATTAATACAAACATTACAGCAGTTCATATTCTAACAAAGCTATATTTAAAAGATATGTTAAAAAGAAATAGCGGGCATATTTTAAATGTGGCTTCTATAGCAGGCTTTATGCCAGGTCCACTAATGGAAAGTTATTATGCATCTAAAGCTTATGTGGTAAGGTTTTCAGAAGGAATAAGAGCAGAACTTCAAAAAGCAAAATCAAAAGTAAAAATTAGTTTACTTTGTCCAGGCCCAGTTAATACAAACTTTAATAATGTTGCAGGTGTTAAATTTAATTTATATTCTTTAAGCAGTGAAAAAGTAGCAAAATATGCAATAAATAAAATGCTAAAAAATAAATTTATTATAGTTCCAGGCTTAGAAATAAAAATATTAAGAGTTTTAGCTAAAATATCTCCAAATAATATAACCGCAAAGTTTGTATATTTAATGCAAGAAAGAAAAAGATAACATCTATTAAGAGAGGCTTTTGAAATTAAAACTAAAAAATTATTAATTTTATATTAAGATTTAATTATTATCCTAGCTATTATTAATTTATTATGGTAATATAGAACAAAATAAAGAAAGGGATGATATATTTAAGATTATTAAATATGTCATAAAGGGTATTAAAAATGAAACTAAAAAAAAGAATATTAATAGTATTAATTATTTTGCTTATATTTTTTTTAATGTCACTAATATTTTTATCAATTGATTATACTAGAGTAAAAAATGGGGAAACTCCAAAGTTTAGCATATCAAATCCAGGAGAAATGCCTTTAGATGGAGGAACAAAAATTTATTTAGGATTAGGTTACAAAATAATTGATTTTCAGAAGTTATCAGGTTATGATGAAGTGAAAATAGGTTCTTGGTTTACAGAGCCGGAAGATTTTAAAGAAGAATACGAAGCTTTTGAAGAAGAAAACAAACCAGTTATAATTAAATCAGAGGCTTTAAAAGAAGATGAAAAAGAAAATGATTTAGCAATTTATGGTGAAGCTAGACTTATAGAAAACATTATTAATTGTGCAAATTTTACTACAGAAACTAGTGATGGACTAGCTGATTATTCTGTTACACTAAGAAACGGAAAAAACTATGGAATTAAAATTTATGAAGATTCATGTCATATTACAAGTGAAGGAAAAGAAGCAGCTTTAAATGCAGAAAATTCTTATGACTTAATTAGAATTATTAATAAATATAGCAGAGCTGTTGATAACAATATTACAACTAAAACTGTAAACTTTGTAAGAACATATAATATAAAAGAAAAACTAAAAGAAACAGATACAACAGGTCAATATAATTACTATGTAATTAGCCAATTTCAAACAAATGAATTAGCATTAATTAAACTAGAGAATACATATAAATTAGAAGAAAATAAAAATTATGAGTTTTCTTTTGAAGGCACTAAAATAAATGAGCAAGATTATACTATTCAAGAAATATTTAGCGGTTTCAAAATAACAAATATTAAGCAAACTAATAAATTAGGTTTAGAACAAAGACAAGATTCAATATAAAAATAGTAACGCCTTTTTTTAAAAAAAGTATTTACAATCTGAATAAAGAACAAATTAAATAACTTTTTTTATTAAAGTTTTATTAATTTGTTCTTTTTTAATTTTGCAATTAAATAAGTGCTATTTTATTTGCATAATTTCTTCTTCAGTTAAACCAGTAAACTTTATGATAATATCTATTTGCATTTTTTCTTTTAACATTTTTTTAGCAATTTCTAATTGGTTTTCTTTTATACCTTCTTTAATTCCTTCTGCTTTTCCATCTCTTCTTGCTTCATACATCAATTGCTCTTGATCCATTCTTGCTAATTCTGCTTTTAATGCCATTCTTCTTAAAATATTATCCTGGCTTATTTTATCTAGCTCTTCTTTAGCTTCTTTTATTCCATCATTCTTCTCCATTATTTTACCTACCTCCTCATTTTCTGGATTTTCCAAAAATACCATCCATTGTAACATTTCATTTTTTCTATCTTTTTCGTATTCTTTTATAGCCTTCGGTAGTTCAATTATATCAATTTGTAAATATGGTGTCAATATCTTTTTTAAATATTCTTCTTCTCGTATTTGCCATTTTGTATGACTTTTTGTTATTTCTTTAAAATCTTCTATTTCATCATCTAATATTATTATACTTATTGTCTTTTTTAAACAACTATATTTATCGCCTATTTGTAAATTCGCTGCATACACTTTTGCCCAGTAATATAAAAATCTTTCTAACATTTTTTCATGTGAACTTAGCTGTATTTCTATATCACATTCTATGTTATCATTTATTACTGCCCTTAAATCTAGTCTGCCATTTTTATCTTCTGTATTTTCATTTAATAAATCTTTGCTTTTATCTAATTCTAGGCTATGTACTTTTATATTTAGTATATCTTCTATTAGTGCCTTAGTTATACTTTCTTTTCCTCTTGTAAATAGTGCTTGAAATACTACATCGTTTTTAGGTTGCAATATTTGCTTTTTTTCTTTTGTTTCTTCTGTTATTTGCTTCTTTTCCATATTATTTTTTCATTCCTTTCAAGGAGATACAAAAACTGATTAATATTTTAGTTTTTTCTCCATTTATTAAATTTTATATTATTAGACAAAAGGCAAATTTAATAAACATTTTTTCAAAACTATTACACTAAAATTATTTTTCACTGAATTATTAAAGAAATAAATTTACTTTTCACATAAAGTTATTTAAAAAATAATAAATACATTTGAAATAAACTAATTTGATATTAATTATATGTTCTGTTTCAAAATTACTAAAAAAATAATTGTAATTATTAAAAATGACTTTTGAATAAAATATAATACTTTTATTATATTAAATTATTATTTATATTGCAATAAAAATCGTACGTCAAATTTCGACATTTCGAATATCAAAATTGTTTAAAAACAGGAGATAGCTTAAATATTATCTCTTGTTTCTAATTACACCACCTAAACTGTAACAAATAATGTCATTAATAGAATAAAAAAATAAAAAAAATAAAAAAAGTATTTACAAAAAAATGTAAATGTGATTTAATAAGAACAAATCAAAAAAAAGCATAAAAATAAACAAAGGAGAAAAGAAAAATGACACAAGAAAAAACGGCTGAAAGCCTTGAGGCTGTACAC
>CANRKF010000043.1 GCA_947631145.1 uncultured Clostridia bacterium
GAAATGGCAACAGGAGTAAGTGATAGCACGAAATTAAAAAATATATATGACTTAGGTGGAAATATGTATGAATGGACTACTGAAACAGGTTTCCACGATGGAGAGGAAAGAGGAGATGTTGAAGCGCAGTACGCTGTCCGTCGTGGTGGCAGCTTCACTGCCAACGGTAGTAACTGTCCCGTTTCTATTCGCGATGGCGTCAGTACTGTAGGCTATACCAATCTTGACGTCGGCTTTCGTGTCATACTTTATGTAAAGTGATTAAAGCAAATTTTTATACCCTCATATCCAAAAAGATTAAAGACATACCAATTTGAACTTAACCCAAAAAGTTAGACACGTTTAGGGGTAAGTTCAAAATAAAGGTATGTCTTAAATATTGGAAATATTTAAGCTAATATCATATAGTAAGTGAGTAATATTTTAAACTAAGTATTGAGAAACCAAAATTGGTATGATAAAATATAAACATATTGTAAGTAAAAAATGTAAATAAAAAAATAATGTAAAATAAAAAACTATAAAAGAAAGAGAATATGTTTATAAAATATATATAAACTTATTGTACGAGGAAAGCAAAATGAAAAAAATAAAACTAAAATATGTGCATATAATTGTAATAATAATAGGAATTATATTTCTTAGCTTATCAACATTTCATAGTAGTATTTGGTTTGATGAAAGCTATTCAGTAGCAATTGCGAAACACAATTTTTTAGATATATGGAAAATTACAGGAAATGATGTACACCCAGCCTTATATTATTGGATGTTACATATTGTATTTATTATTTTTGGAAATAATGTTATAGCCTTTAGGTTATTTTCAGTATTAGCAGTGGTAATACTTGGAATACTTGGATTTACACATATACGAAAGGATTTTGGCGAAAAGGTAGGACTATTATTTTCATTCTTAGCATATTTTTTACCAATATGCTCTACATATAGTGGTTCAATTAGAATGTATTCTTGGGCATGCTTACTAACTTGCCTTTTATGTATTTATGCATATCGTTTTTATAAAGAATTACAAAATAATAAGTGGCAAAAAAATTTAATAATTTTTGGAATATTTAGCATAGCTTGTTGCTATATACATTATTATGCTACAGTTACAGCATGTATAGTTAATTTTATATTATTAATATACTTAATAAAAAATAGAAAAAAATACAAAAAAGCCTTATACAGTTTTTTAACTTTAGCACTTATACAAATAGTTTTATATATTCCATGGGTATTATATTTATTAAAACAATTAAACCATGTTGAAAATGGATTTTGGATAACTTTAGGACTTAACACTTTAGTAGAAGTTCCAAGCTTTCAATTTAGAAGAGAATTAGATACAGTATTTAGCTTTGATTTTAAAACAATAATAGCATTAATAGCATCAATTTTAATGTATATATATGTTGTATATTGCATATATAAAGCTAAAAAGGAAAAAGAAGGTAGTTTGCCAGGAAAATTAGCACTACTTGTATACATTTCAGTTATTGGAGCCTTTTTATTAGTTTCTATTATATGTCCTTCAGCTGTACTATACTCACGTTATTTATTTGCAATTACAGGCATATACATTTTTGCTATAGCATTTTTTATGGCAAAGGAAAAGAAAAAATGGGTAACAATAACAATTTGTGCCTTAATTTTAATATTATCTACATGGAGCAATATTACAAATATATTAATTAATTATGATAAAACCAATATGAAACAAATAGAATATTTAAAAGAAAATATTAAGCCAAATGATATAATTATATATTCTAATATTGGAAACGGTGGAGTAATAGCCGCCTTCTTCCCAGAAAATAAGCAGTATTTTATAAATTTAGGAGGCTGGGATGTAATAGAAGCCTATAAGGCTTATGGACCAGGAATGGAAACTGTATCTAGCCACGAAGAAGCTATAAATGGTTATACTGGTAGAATTTGGCTTATAGATTCAGAATATCCAGATTTATATAATAATTTTCCAAAAGATGGAATAACTTTAATAGAAGGTCCATTAAAATTTGAAACAAAATATCAAGATTATATTTATAATTTGTTTTTATTAGAAAAACAATAGAATAATATTAGAATTATAAATTAAAAATAAATAAACATTTGAAAATTTGCTGTAAGAGATTTTGATAAAAGAAATAATAAAGTATGTGCGAATAAATAGTATGTACAAAATAGAAAAAGAGATCTTAATTAAAAAATAAATAGTATGAGAAAATAAGCAAAAGAGGTTTTAATAAAAAAAATAAATAATATGTGCAAATTAGAAAAAATAAAATCCTATAATTATGCAAGTTTATGCAATTAGTATGAAATTTTAAGTAAAAAAAGAGTTTTTAATGCAAATTTTTTATAAATTATAAAATTAAAAAAAGGAGTTTTTTAATGCAAATTTTTGGTAGTATAAATCAAACAGAAGATATAAAAGTATATGCTTTTGTTGGTCCATCAGGAACAGGAAAAAGTTATCGTGCGCAAATGGTAGCAAATGAAAATGGTATTAGTTATATTATAGATGATGGGCTATTAATTAATGAAAATAATGTAGTGTGTGGTACATCAGCTAAAAAAGCACCAACTAAATTAGAAACTGTAAAGGGTGCAATATTTTTAAATGAAAAAGATAGAAATGAAATGAAAAAAGCTATAAGAAAATATAAGCCAAAATCTATTTTAATTTTAGGTACTTCAGATGGCATGATTGAAAAAATAACCGAAAACTTAGGGCTTCCAAAGCCTTGCAAAACAATATATATACAAGATGTAGCTACAGAAACAGAAATGGAAACAGCAAGAAGAATTAGAACTACTCAAGGTAAGCACGTTATACCAGTGCCTACATTTGAAATAAAAAAAGACTTTTCAGGGTATATTTTAGATCCTCTACAAATATTTAAATTAAAGGATAAAGGTGACCAGCCATATATGGCAGAAAAATCTATTATAAGACCAACATTTAGCTATTTGGGCAAATTTACTATTTCAGATACTGTATTTAGGCAAATTGCAGAATATTTAGCTAAACGTTCTGATGCAATATACAAAGTAATGAGAACAAGAGTAGAAAGTAAGCCAGAAGGACCAAATATATATATGGAAGTTTCTATTAATTATGGATACAACATATTAGAAGCACTAAGAGAATTTAAACAAAAAATAAAAAAAGAAATTGAAATATTAACAACTATGACAGTACAAGAAGTAACCATTGTAGCAAAAGGAATTCATATGGAAGAAAATTCTAAGAAACAATTTAAAGAAGTAGAAGAAATAAAACAGGGAAAAAATGAAGAAGTGTAGAGAGCAAATAACGAAGTGCAACAATAAAAATTAAAAAAATAAAACAATAATATTCAAATGAAAATAGGAGGAAATAAAATGTCATTTGTAGTAGCAATAGATGGACCATCTGGAACAGGAAAAGGAACTATAACAAAATTAATTGCAAAAGAAATGGGCTTGTTAAATATAGATACTGGTGCAATGTATAGAAGTTTAGCACTTAAATGTTTAAAATTAGGAATAAAAAGCTTACAAGAAAAAGAAAAAATTATTGAAATAGCTAAAAATATTAATATTGAAATACAGCATAATGCTGAAACTCAAGAAATATTTTTAGATGGAGAAAATGTAAGTACAGAAATTAGAACCAAAGAAGTAACTGCATTTTCTTCTACAGTATCTTCTATTCCAGAAGTTAGAGAAGTTATGGTATCTATGCAAAAAAAAATGGCACAAAATAAAGATATAATAATGGAAGGAAGAGATATCACAACAGTTGTATTTCCAAATGCAGATGTTAAAATTTATTTAGATGCTAGCATGGAAGAAAGAGCAAGAAGAAGATATGAAGAAAACAAAGAAAAAGGCCTACAAATGTCTTATGAAGAAACTTTAAAAGCAATGGAAAAAAGAGACTATGATGATAGCCATAGAGAAGTAGGACCTTTAAAAATAGCTGGAGATGCACTAGTAATAGATACAACAAAGCTAACAATTGAAGAAGTGAAAGAAAAAATAAAAGAAATTATTAACAAAAGTTACAAGCAAAGTAAAGATTAGTAAAAAATAAAACAGTTAAATATAATTGTTAAAAATTATAAAATAATTAATATAATTGCTAAAAAGCATAAAATTTAAATATAATTGTTAAAAATTATAAAATTTTTAAATATAATTGCTAAAAATATAAAAAATTAAATATAATTATATTAAAAATTTAAGTAATTAAAATAAAACTAAATAAAAAATATAATTAAAATTAAGTATAAATAAAAGGTGAAAAAAATGATTAGAAAAATAGTTGTATTCTTATTACGTACATTTTTTTTAATAGTATTTAGAGTAAAAAAAGTGGGACAAGAAAACATACAAAAAGAAGGAGCATATATAATATGTGCTAACCATAGGTCAAATTGGGATCCACCAATTTTAGTATCCTCAATAAAAAGACTTTCATACATAATGGCAAAAGAAGAACTATTTAAAAATAATTTTATAAAATGGATGGCTAAAAAATGCTGTGTGTTTCCAGTAAAAAGAGGAAAAATGGACATAGAATCAATGAAATTTGCTCTAAAAGTTTTAAAAGATGAGCAAATATTAGTAATTTTCCCAGAAGGAACTAGAAACGGTATGGAGAAAAATGGCAAAGCTCAAAACGGTACAGCTTTTATGGCATTAAGAACTGGAGTACCTGTAATTCCAGTTGGAATTCAAGGAACTTTAAAACCATTTCATAAAGTTAAATTAAATTTTGGAAAGCCTTTAGATTTTAGTGAATATAAAACAAATAAACCAGACAAGGAACTTTTAGATAAGGTAAGTAAAAAAATAATGGACAACATAATTATGTTGACAAATGAAAAGATTTAATTTATAATAGTAATGTTGAGCTAATTGTCGCGTTAGGGACGTTTCTAAATGCGACAGTTTGTCGCATTAGGGACGTTTCTTTACGCGACATTTTGTCGCATTTGGGACACATCTTGTTTAAACTGTATCACTATTGTGACACTTTGTCGCTTTTGTTTTTTAACATGTGCCACTATTGTGACACTTTGTAGATTTTATTCTTTTTAACATGTGTCACTTTTGCGACATTTTGTCGCATTTAGAAACGTCCCCGAAGCGACAAAATAGATTTAGTAAAAGGGGAATGAAAAAATGAACAACGAAAATATTAGAAATATAGCAATTATTGCACACGTTGATCATGGAAAAACAACACTTGTAGATGCACTTTTAAAACAAAGCCATGTATTTAGAGAAAACGAGCAAGTATCAGAAAGAATTATGGATTCAGGAGATATTGAAAAAGAAAGAGGAATTACAATTTTAGCCAAAAATACATCTGTTATGTACAATGGTGTAAAAATAAATATAGTAGATACTCCTGGACATGCTGATTTTGGTGGAGAAGTAGAACGTGTTTTAAAAATGGTAGACGGTGTACTTTTATTAGTAGATGCTTTTGAAGGACCAATGCCACAAACAAGAGAAGTTTTAAAAAAATCTTTAGCACTTAATTTAAAGCCAATAGTTGTAATAAATAAAATAGATAGACCGGGTGCAAATCCATTAAAAGTAGTAGATCAAGTATTAGAACTATTTATTGAACTTAATGCAAACGATGAACAACTTGATTTTCCAGTTATTTATGCATCTGCTAAAAATGGAATTGCTAAAATGAACTTAGAAGAAGAAAGTAATAGTGTAACCTGCATATTTGATACAATAATTAAAAATATTAAGGCACCAAATTGCAATACAGAAGGAACAATGCAAATGCTTGTATCTAACATAGACTATGACGATTATTTAGGAAGAATAGCAGTAGGTAGAGTAGAACGTGGCATAATAAATACTGGAATGAGTGTAGCTATTTGTAAAAAAGATAATACAATATCACAAGGAAAAATTGCTAAGCTATTTACTTATGAAGGCTTAAAAAGAATAGAAACAGAAAGTGTTGGAGCAGGAGATATTGTATGTATTTCTGGTATTCCAGATATTAATATAGGAGAAACAATTTGTGATATTAATAATCCAGAAAAAATAGATTTCGTAGATATAGACGAACCAACAGTATCAATGACATTTAGTGTAAATAATGGACCATTTGCAGGAAAAGAAGGTCAATTTGTTACATCTAGACATATTAGAGATAGATTATTTAAAGAACTTGAAAGAAATGTAAGTTTACGTGTAAAAGAAACAGATACACCAGATAGTTTTGAAGTATGTGGACGTGGAGAATTGCATTTATCTGTATTAATAGAAACTATGCGTAGAGAAGGATTTGAACTTTTAGTATCTCGTCCAAAAGTTATATTTAAGGAAATAGATGGTGTAAAATGTGAACCTATTGAAAGATTAATTGTAAATGTTCCAGACGATTGCATAGGAAATGTAATTGAAAAGCTAGGTAGAAGAAAAGCAGAAATGATTAATATGGAACCAGCAGAAATAGGACACACTAAAGTAGAATTTAAAATACCAGCAAGAGGATTAATTGGTTACCGTACAGAATTTTTAACAGATACAAAAGGTGAAGGAACCATGAATAGCATTTTTGATTCTTATGAACCATATAAAGGTGAAATTCAAGCTAGAACAAGAGGTGTGCTAGTTGCATTTGAACAAGGAACATCTATTACTTATGGATTATATAATGCACAAGAAAGAGGAGAACTTTTAATAGGTGCAGGTGTAGAAGTATATGAAGGAATGATAGTTGGAATTAACTCTAGAAATGAAGATATTTCTATAAACGTATGTAAGGAAAAGCATTTAACAAATACTAGAGCATCTGGTTCAGATGATGCACTTCGTTTAGTACCACCAGTTCAAATGTCATTAGAAAAGGCTATTGAATTTATAGCAGAGGACGAGCTTGTTGAGGTAACACCTAAAAATATTCGTTTAAGAAAGAAAATACTAGATAACAAAACAAGAGAAAGAATGGCAAGAAGAACAGTATCTGAGTAGTAAACATACTTTTAAATTTAACATTAATATAAATATGTCAAATATAAAAACTTTTATTAATAATAAATATGGCAATAATAAAACTTTTATTAATAATAAATATAGTCAATAGAAAGACTTTTTTAATAATAAATATTAGTCAATATAAAAATTTTCATAGAAAGTTTTTTATAAAAAAATAATTATAAAAAAGAAGGGAATGATCATATAATGGCATCTTATGAAAAAAGAAGTAGAAATACTTTTGTAAAAAGAGCTTCTGTTGATAGAGCTCATTTAGCTTCAATACAAGAGAAAAAATATGAAAAAGAAGTATCTGATGATACTAAAACAAGAATGGAAATTCAAACAACTATTAGAAAATTATGCTATTCAGTAAAAACAAGAAGCAAAATTTTAGAAATTTTAAATGAACAATACTCAGACTGCAAGTATGAAAAATATCAAAAATATTTTGAAGGCTGGGTTAATGATATGTTAAAGAAAATGGAATATAAAGAAAGCGAGCAAGAAGAACGTTAAAAATAAACACGAAAAGTAAATAACTATAATCCAATAAAGAAAGTGAATAGTGTGAAAAATAAAAAAAATTTTTCATAGCAATTGGTGCAGAGCGAAGAGATGGAATAGAGGTTATTATAAGTAAATGAATAAGGTGGAATTAGAAAAAATAAAGAAAAAGGCATTAGAAGAAAAAATCCCAATTATTATGGATGATACCTTAGAGGTGATTAGCAAAATTTTAAAAGAGCAGTCACCTCTTAAAATATTGGAAATAGGTACAGCAGTTGGCTATTCTGCAATTTGTTTTTCCGAGTATTTAAAGCCAAACGGTTACATAGATACAATAGAAAGAGATTCAGTAAGAGTAGAAGAAGCAAAACAAAATATAAAAAAAGCAGAAGTAGAAAATAAAATTCATATTTTTGAAGGCGATGCTGTAGAAATTCTACCCACCTTAAATGAAACTTATGATGTAGTGTTTATAGATGCAGCAAAAGGAAAGTATCCTTTTTTCTTAAAAGAAGCTTTAAGATGTTTAAATACTAATGGAATAATTATTGCAGATAATGTTTTGTATAAGGGTTATGTAATGAGTGATTATAATAAGCACAAACAACGCACAGCAGTTAGAAATTTAAGAGAATATATTGCGGAAGTTACACAAAACCCTAATTTACAAACTGAAATTTTAGAAGTAGGAGATGGACTAGCAATTTCTAAGAGAAAAAAATAAAATTTAGAAAATCAAAATTTAGAGATTAGAAATAAAAATTTAAAAGTCAAAATTAAATTAAGCTTAAAGATTAAAATTAAAAATTTATAAAATAAAAATAGTATCATAGTAATTAAAAAATTAATATGATACTATTTTTGATAAACAACAAAATTTTATGTTAATCATCAATAATATTTGAACTAAGATATATGTGTTTCTTATTATTTAGAAAAGCTTTCATAAAAAATATGTAATAATTAAAAATTATAAGTATCGTATAAAAGAAGCAACAGTATCAGTAAACCAAACTCCACACAATAAATAAAGAAAGGAAACTTGAACAATATAAGGAATTTTAGCCAAAATTAAATTAATTTTCTTTTTAAAAAATGGATAAATATGATTAATAAAAATAATAGCAATAATTCCCCAAGCAAAAGAATAAAAAATACTAATTCTTCCATTTAAATTAAAAAATTCATTTGTATAATCCCACCAATGCATTGCAAATAGTGCATCTAAGCCGTAACTTACAACATATTCAAAAACAGAAAAAATAATAGCAGCATAAATAAATAACTTTAAATTATTATTGCGATATTTCGCTAAAAAAGAAATTAACATTAAAGCCCCAAAACCATAAATAGGACAAATAGGACCATATAAAAAGCCTCTTTTTGTAAAATAGCCTAAAGAATATACACTGTAAAAAGTTTCCATTACCCAGCCTAAAAAAGCAAATATAAAAAAGTACATTATTAAGGTTTGAATTCTATTTAGCTTTATTTTTTTATTTGATTTCAATTTTTTTATAAATTTTTCCATAGTGACCCCTTCTATATTTATATATAATAACAGATTTTTAGAACAAAGTAAAGAGAAAATGTCGCATTGGGGACGTTTCTTTACGCGACATTTTGTCGCATTTGGGACAGATGTTGAAAAAACTAAAAATAGGTATATAGAAAAAAATCCTTAAATGAAAAATTAAATGCAATTCTGTAAAGCAAATGCAATTTGTATAATTAAATGCATATTTTGAACAAAAAAAATCCAGAAAATTTATTTGAAATGCAACAAAAAAATTAAAAATGTTTAATTCCAAAAGTAAAATCTAGCTTGAACTCCAAGACTAAATTCTAGTTTTAAAACAAATCTGGAAATTACTTTTAAACTTAAATATTTAAAAAAATTTAAAAAATTAAAAAAAACAATTGACAAAACAAAAATTTGGTATATAATAACAATATGCAAACAGAAATTTGCATAAGCTAATAATAAAAAGAGAGGAAAAGGAATTTTTTATGATAACCACATTACATATAAAAAACGTAGGAATTATTGAAGATTTAACAGTAGACTTTAACGAAGGTCTAAACATTTTAACCGGTGAAACAGGTGCTGGCAAAACCTTAATTATAGATTCTATTAATATCCTTGCAGGAGGAAGATTTTCAAAAGAAATAATTAGAAAAGGTGAAGAATTTTCATATATAGAAGCAAATATATATTGCCCACAAAGCAGTTTTTCTATGGATGGAAACATTATAGTATCTAGAGAAATCCATATAAATGGAAGAGGCTCATGTAAAGTTAATGGAAGGCTTGTAACAATTAATGAATTAAAAGAAATTATGAGTCAAATAATAGATGTTCATGGGCAACACGATAATCAGCTTTTATTAAATCCTGTAGAACATATTTCCTATTTAGATAGATTTGCTCGGAGAAAGCTTAAATACAAAAAAAGAAAAATATTATCAATTATATGAAGAATACTTAACAATAAAACAAAATTTAAAAAATAATTATGGCGATGATCAAGAAAAAGCAAGAAGGCTAGATCTATTAAATTACCAATTTAATGAAATAGAACTTGCAAAGCTAAAAATAGGAGAAGAAGAAGAACTAGAAATTCAAAAAAAGAAAATACAAAATGCAGAAAAATTACAAAGCAGTATAAATAGCATAGATGCAGAACTAAATGAAAATGTAATTAGTGGAATAAGTAATTGCATTAGAAATTTAGAAAAAATAGAAGACTGCGGAGAAACCTATCAAAATAAGTTAGCAGACTTAAAAAGCATTTATTATGATATTCAAGAAATGGCAAGAGACATTTCATATATGAAAGAAGAAACTGAATTTGACGAAAATACACAAAATGAAATAGAAAATAGGCTTGACTTAATATATTCTTTAAAAAGAAAATATGGAAATAGCATTAGTGTTATATTAAATTATCAAGCTAGTGTAAAAGAAGAAATAAACAAAATACAAAACATTGAAGAAGTAAATGAAAAATTAAAGCAAAATTTAAAGAAAATAGAAGAGCAAATGTTAACTATTGCAAAAGAAATAACAGCTGAAAGAAAAGAAAAAGCAGAAATTTTATCTAATAAAATTAATAATGAATTAGTAAATTTAGAAATGCCAAATGCAAAATTTACTGTAAATATAGAACAGCAAAGTATATTTAATTCAAATGGACTAGATAAAATAGAATTCTTTATATGCACTAATATAGGAGAAGAAGCAAAACCACTTGTAAAAATAGCTTCAGGTGGAGAAATGTCACGTATAATGTTAGCTATAAAAACAGTTTTAGCTAGTGTTGATAAAGTATCTACATTAATTTTTGATGAAATAGATACAGGAATTAGTGGAAAAGCATCAAAAGCCGTAGGAGAAAAATTAAAAGCAATTTCAAAAACACAGCAAGTGCTTTGTATTACACATTCTGCATCAATTGCAGCAAAAGGAGATTACAACTATTATATTAGTAAAAAAGTTCAAAAAGATAAAACTTACACAGATATTAAAAAATTAGAAGAAGAAGAGGTAATAGAAGAAATTGCTAGAATTTCGTGCGGAGATGTTACCAAAATTGCCAAAGAACATGCCAAAGAATTAAGAAAAGCATGCTAAATACTAAAATATGCAATACTGCAAATAAACAATATAGTATTAAGTAAATATAATAGAAAAATTCAAACTGCCATAAATGTAATTTTATACTAATAATATTCAAATTACCATAAATGCAATTTTATATTAATAAAATTGCATTTTTAAACACTGCTTATTTACATATTTAGAGTTATAAGGTATAATAATACCATTAAATAAAAAACAAGGAGGTATTGCTTATGGAACAGAACCAAAGTAATAATGAAGAACAAGAATTAGACATAAACCAATTAATGAAGGTTAGAAGAGAAAAATTATCAAAACTTCAAGAGGAAGGAAAAAATCCATTTGAAATTACAAAATTTATAACAACACACAATAGTAAGCAAATTAGAGATAACTATGATTCTTTAGAAGGCAAAGATGTTACTATTGCAGGTAGAATGATGGCAAAACGCATCATGGGCAAAGCCTCTTTTTGTCATATTCAAGATGAACAAGGAAAAATTCAAAGTTATGTAAGCATAAATGATTTAGGAGAAGAAAGTTATAAACATTTCAAAGAAGATGACATTGGCGATATTATTGGAATTACAGGCTTTGTATTCAAAACAAAAACTGGCGAAATTTCAATTCACGCAAAAGAAGTAACCTTGCTTTCAAAATCTTTAAGACCACTTCCAGAAAAATTTCATGGTTTAAAAGATACAGACTTGCGTTATCGCCAAAGATATGTAGATTTAATAGTAAATCCAGAAGTAAAAGATACTTTCAAAAAAAGAATTAAAATTTTAAAAGAAGTAAAAAATGTATTAGATGAAAAAGGATATTTAGAAGTAGAAACCCCTATTTTGAACACAATAGCAGGTGGAGCTACTGCTAGACCATTTGTTACACATCATAATACCTTAGATATAGATATGTATTTAAGAATAGCCAATGAATTATATTTAAAAAGACTAATTGTTGGTGGTTTTGAAAAAGTATATGAAATGGGCAGAATGTTTAGAAACGAAGGAATGGATATTAAACATAACCCAGAATTTACAAGTATAGAATTATATGCAGCATATCAAGATTATCATGACATGATGGATATTACAGAAGAAATAATATCAAAAGCAGCACAAAACGTATTAGGTACAACAAAAATAACATATCAAGGAACAGAAATAGATTTAACTCCTAACTGGAAAAGAATATCTATGATAGACGCAATTAAAGAAGTAACAGGAGTAGACTTTGATCAAATAGAAACAGACGAACAAGCACAAAAGGTAGCAAAAGAGCTAAATGTAGAATTAGATGAACTAAAACTAACAAGAGGAGATATTATAAGCCAAGTATTTGAAGCAAAAGTTGAAGAAACTTTAATTCAACCAACCTTTATTTGTGATTATCCGGTAGAAGTATCACCACTTACAAAAAGAAAGCCATCAGATCCACGTTTAACAGAAAGATTTGAATTATTTATTGGCGGAAGAGAATATGCAAATGCTTATTCAGAATTAAATGATCCTATAGATCAATATGAAAGATTTAAAAAACAAGTAGAAGCCAGAGAAGCAGGCGATGAAGAAGCAAATATGATGGATGAAGATTTTGTTACAGCCCTAGAATATGGTATGCCACCTACAGGAGGCTTAGGAATAGGAATTGATAGATTAGTTATGTTACTTACAGATTCTGCTTCTATTAGAGATGTATTATTGTTCCCAACAATGAGACCATTGGGCTAGTTTAATATTACTAACAAAACCGAAAGGAAATTTATATGAGTGAAGACTATTTAAATAAAATTAAATACGAAAAAATCGGTGAAACAGAAGACTGCAAAGAACGTCAATTAAATTGGAACATTGCATTTGGCTTGCAAGCAGTAGATAATCTTACACCTTCTAAATATATGGTGGATTTAGCAACAGAAAATATCATTGGTAAAAAAAGTTATGAAATTGTTGAAAAAGAAGTAAAGCAATACTATGAAAATACTAATAAAGAAAAAATAAATAAAGACGAAAAACAGGCAGATGAAGTATCATTAAGAATTGTAAAAATATTAAATGATAAAGCTTTTACATTTAATTACTTAACATTAAAACAATATCATAAAAAGCTATTTGAAAATATCGATATAGGAATTGATGAAAAGTATATTGGAGAGTTTAGAAATTATAATATTACAAAGAAAGAACCAATTTTAAATGGTGAAACAGTACAATATGCTGATTACTCTATGATAGAAGAAACTTTAAAATATGATTTTGAAGAAGAAGCAAACCAAAAATACATAGAAAAAACAGAAAAAGAAAAAATAGAAAGAATATGTACATTTACTGCACATATCTGGCAGGTACACCCATTTGGAGAAGGAAACACTAGAACAACTGCTTTATTTATTCAAAAATATTTAAGCAGCAAAGGCTTTAATGTTAATAATGAACTATTTAAAGATAATTCATTATATTTTAGAAATGCTTTAGTTAGAGCAAATTATAGTAACATTTCAAAAGGAATTGAAGAAGATAAAAAATATTTAATATTATTTTTTGAAAACTTAATACTTAATAAAGAAAATAAATTAGATAATTCAGAACTTAAATTATTTAATAAATGTTAAAGAAGTTTAAATTAAAATAGCATTTTTTGAAAGTAATAAATAGACTAAACAATATTAATTAAGTAAATTACGATGAATTTGTAAATTTGTTCTATAAAATCATTAAGGCTACATTATAATATAAAACAGAAAATTCTATTCAAATTGGAGAGAAAATGAATATAAGGATTTTTACAGGTAATTATGAACAATGTAAAGTAGGAAATTTAATAT
>CANRKF010000044.1 GCA_947631145.1 uncultured Clostridia bacterium
ATATAGTCCCTACCAAGTCTAGATAAGTCTTTAGTAATAACCATATTAATACTCTTATTTTCAATATCTTGCAATAATTCATTAAAGCCTGGTCTGTTAAAAGTTGTACCACTTACACCATCATCAATGTATTCTTTAATGAGCTCCAAATTGTTTTCCTTTATATATCTTTGCAAAATTTTTCTTTGATTACCGATACTTTCACTTTCTTGCTTGTCACCATCTTCACGAGACAATCTGATATACATTCCGTACTTTGAAGTTTTGACTCTTTATTTCTAGCATTTAGCCTCCTATCCGTAATCATCTATATAAAAATTTTAACGTGCTCAAATAAATTTTGTAAATATTTCTGAATAATTACTTATCTTTAATTTTTAAGCTTTCAATATAATCTTTAAACATTAATCCTATAGTCTTATTTACATCTTGCTTTTCTTCTGTAAAAATACAATATGTATTAAATTCTAATTTATCACTTTTTACTTCTTTTTTTAATTTATTCATTGTTCCTCCTATTTATGTTTAATCAAAAATTGCTATTTGGCTAGGCAAACGAGTATTAAATTTATGAGGCGTGCTTTTTGCACGTTGATTAGATTTAATGCGAAGTTTAACAACGCCAAATGGTGATTATTGATTAAACTAATACAGATTATTAAAGAAAATGGCTTAATATGACACTTAAATTCAAGTGTATTTGGAAATAGTGCTTTTAAGGGTTATATATAAATTCAATTAATTCAAAACCATATTTATATATTTTATTATTTTTTTCAAATATTTGGGCTTCTAAAATAATTGGCTCATTATTTATCATAAAACTATATATATTTTCTTCATCTATTGGAGAATTTGCTTTAAAATCATCACTTACTTTTATATAATCAAATGCTTGTAATACATTTGTTTTCCCACTTTACACTCCAATTCTAGCAGTAATTTTGCATTGGTATATTTTAAACTCGAGAGGTGTGGATTTAAACTTACAATTTCCGGCAGAGTGGGAAAAAGCAAAACAAATAAAATTTTCACAAGGCTTTATAAAACCAGCACCAAGAGACTTCGTAGGAAAAGCACCATTAACACAGCCAGAAGCAATAGCATTATACGAATTTACACTAAAACACAACTTTGACTTAACAATATCTTACCATACACAAGGAAAAGAAATTTACTCACAATTTTTAAACTATGAAACACCCAAAGCAAAAAAAATAGGTGAAACCTTTGCAAAAGTTTCAAAATATAAATTAGCACAAGTACCATATAATTCAAGCTTTGCAGGGTATAAAGATTGGTTTATACAAAAATATAATAAACCAAGTTTTACAATAGAAGCAGGAATACGGAGAAAATCCACTACCTATAACACAATTTCAAGAAATTTATGATGCAAATATTGGAATATTAACACTAGGATTAATACTGTAAGAATGACTAATTATAAAAAATAATATAAAAATAATGAAGAAAATATTTAGCTTAAAAAATTTTCTTTACTATTTTATTATCTTTTTTTTCTTACTAACATCGTCAAAAGGAAATTTATAAAGAATATAAAAGGGATGCTAAGCATCCCACAAAAACATAAATATAATTTTATAAATAAATCTCTAAATAACTAAAAACGAATTTAATAATATAAAAAATACCCATAATTAAAGCAAACTTCCAAAAGTAATATTTATCTTCTGACTCTCCAGATAAATATTTAACAGCAAAATATAAAAGAACAGTAGATAAAATACTACAAAAAGATGAAAAACAGTTAGTAATTTTTAAAATTCCAGAACTAAATATTATTAATAAATTAACAATATTTGCAATAATAACAGGAATATGAGAAATTACTATTGTAGATACAGTATTTATAAAAGACTTACTTTTACTTTTGCTGAACCCATAACTTAAACCAGATAAAACTGCAAGGCTAATAATTGGAGCAATTAAAGCTTTAAAAATGTCAAATAAGTTTGAAAATATATGTCTAAAGAAAGATGAAAAACTACCATAAGTTCCAAATAAATATATACTTGCCAATGAAGCTACTTTGCCAATAAAAATTGCAACAATCCAAATTAATAAAAGAACAATGGCAACTTTCAAAAAGCTAGACTTATTATCAGAAGCACATTTTTCAATTTCCTTTAAAGGATTTTGGAAAAATGAAGAAAAGAAACCTTTAGCAGCTTTAGCATCTTTTTTTAAATCTGTATTTTTAATTGTTTCTTTTACCTGATTAACAGTTTGTTTAGTTTCTGCTTTCAAATTTTCCATTTGATTATCATCTTTCTTTTGCTCCTCAGTTTGTTTAGCCTCAGTTTTCAAATTTCCCATTTGGCTAGCATCTTTTTTTGGATCTTCATTTTGTTTAAGTTCGTTTTTTAAATCGTCAGTAGAATAATTTAAAATAACAGTTTGCTCATCAACTTTCGAAGAATTTTGCTCTAAATTTTCATTTTGAGAATTTTCACTACCGAGTATTTTCGTTAATTTGCTCGTTTTTATTTTCTGAATTTTCTTCCATAATTGCATGCTCCTTTCTTTATAAACTAGAATAATTAAACTATAAAATAAAAGAAAAGTAAATAGAAATTAATAAAATATATTTTTTAATAAAGAAAATATTACATAAAAGAATATATTTTTTTTGAAAATGGGTATTCTAAAATTAAAATAATATGATAAAATAAATTGGAAATAAAAAATCCACAGTATTAACCTAACAATATAAAAATATTACATAAAGGTTTATAGGTAACCTTAAAAACCTAAATTTATTTACAAGGAGATATATTAATGGAAAAGAAAGAAGCAGAAGAATTAAAAAAGAAATTATTTAATCAAAAAGAAAATGGATGGCAAGAAAAAAATGAACAAGAAAAACAGGCAATTTTTGATTATGCAAATGGTTATATAAATTACATGAATAGGTCAAAAACAGAAAGAGAAATTATTGAAAACTCTGAGCAAATAGCAAGAGAACATGGATTTAAATCAATTTATGAATACGAAAAATTAAATGCCGGAGATAAAGTTTATTTTAATAATCGCGGAAAAAGTATGTACTTAGCAGTAATAGGAAATGAAAATATTGAAAATGGAATAAATATTGTTGGAGCACATGCAGATTCACCAAGGCTTGACTTAAAACCAAACCCATTATATGAAGATACTGGATTTGCATATTTTAAAACACACTATTATGGAGGAATAAAAAAATATCAATGGACAGCAATTCCACTTAGTATTCATGGAGTTATTGTAAAAACTAATGGAGAAAAAATTAATGTAAAAATAGGAGAAGATGAGCAAGATCCAATCTTTACAATTACAGATTTATTACCACACTTAGCACAAGAACAAATGAAAAAGAAATTAACAGAAGCAATAGATGGCGAAGATTTAAATTTATTAATAGGAAGCATTCCATTTGATGCAGACGTATCAGAAAAAGTAAAACTAAATGTATTAAATATATTAAATTTAAAATATGGAATTACAGAAAAAGATTTATTAAGTTCCGAATTAGAGCTAGTACCAGCACTTCCATGTAGAAGCATGGGCTTTGATGGAAGCATGGTAGCAGGATATGGGCAAGATGATAAAATATGTGTATATACATCACTAACAGCACTTATGAATATTCAAAATCCAAATAAGACAGCAGTTTGCATTATAGCAGACAAAGAAGAAATAGGAAGTATGGGAAATACAGGAATGGAATCACACGCCTTTGATACATTTATTTCAGAAATATTAAATAAATTAGAAGTAAACCGTCCTAATTTATTAGATAAAGTATTTTGCAACTCTAAAATGTTATCAGCAGATGTAGATGCTGGATTAGATCCAATTTATGCCAGTGTATCAGAAAAAAACAATAGCTCATATTTAGGAAGAGGAATAGGACTTAATAAATATACAGGAGCAAGAGGAAAAAGTGGAGCATCTGATGCAAATGCAGAATTTGTAGCAGAAGTAAGAAGAATATTTGAAGAAAATAATGTTAGATATCAAATTGCAGAGCTTGGAAAAGTAGATGTAGGCGGTGGAGGAACTATAGCATATATTTTAGCAAACAAAGGAATAGATGTTATAGACTGCGGAGTACCTGTACTTTCAATGCATTCACCTTATGAAGTAACTAGCAAATTTGACCTATATGAAGCCTATAGAGCATATGAAGCTTTTTGGAAAAACTAGAAAATTTAGAATATGTTAGAACTAAAATAAAACCTTTAAACAAAGAGTGTGCCTACTTTAGAACATTCTTCTTTGTTTTACAATAATAAAAACGGTCCAATTAGGACCGTTTTTTGAGGTTTATTTTGCACTGTGAGTTTTCCACATATTGCATTTTCTTTCGAGACCGTTGCATTCTTTGGGATTCGGACAAATGTGAGACCCTTTTAAGGCGCACATAGTTTTTTGAGTGTCCTGCCTAGATTTTTGTTTTTGGCCTTTCATGAAAGCTCCTCCTTATATAGACTTATACTCTATTATATAACAAAAATTGGAAAAATAGAAGTAAAATTGAAAAAAATTAATAAATATTTAAAAAATCACCTTATAATTTATAAAAAATATTAAAAAAAGTTGTTCAAAAGTGCAATAAAAAAATTATAAAAATAATAAAAAATGCAAAAAAAAAAATTATGAAAAAAAATAAAAAAAATGCAAATAAAAAAATAATAAAAAACAAAACGAAAAAATATTGAAAAAATGCCGAAATAATGCAAAAAAAACGTTGACGAAACCCCTAAAAATAGTATATAATTATATTATAATAAAAGAAAGAAAATGGGGGGATTTTTATGAGTAATAAAATAAAATCAATTCTTTCCTTATTATTGTGTTTTATATTATTATTTTCAATAATAGCACCTACTGTTGAAGCGGCAACGCCTACAACGAATGAGCAAGAACTTAAACAAGAAATTGAAAAGCTTCAAAAAGAGGTAACACAATATGAGAAAGAAAATAAAATAACGGGAGAAGTTATAGACTTAACTCATGCAACATCAGAAGGAAACTTAGCAGTAGATCACTATACTGTAGAAAAACATGGAAGCGACTATACTATAACCTTAAATAATTTAGAAGCTAAAAAATTAATATTGCCAGCAGATGATGCAGATGCATCAGAAGAATGGGTAGATGTTAAATACTCAGGAAAAACTCGTGAAACTAATATTACAATTATTTTAAAAGGAAATAATAAAATTACAGGATATGGTATTCAAGGTTATGCAGTAAAAAGCGTTAAATTTGAAGGTACAGGAAATCTAGAAATTAAAGCATTTTCAGAACCAAAAGTACAACAAGTAAGAAAATTAAATGGAATACCTAAAGACCAATTAGAAAATGCACCAGTAAAGGCAGAGCTTAATTATTACACAGTACCGGGAATTAGTGTAGAAACAGGAAACAATAAATCTACCAATAATTTTGATGATTACAGTGATTCTAATAGTTTAGTATTTGCAGGTACAGGAAATATAACTATTGAAAGTCCAAAATATTATGGTCTTATTTGTAACGGCGATATAAAATTCAAAAGTGGAAACATTAAAATAGATTCATATAAAAGTGCAATAAGTGGTTATAGAATTTTAGTTGGAGATGAAAGCAATACAGAATTTGGTCTAGAGCTTAATTCTTCAAAAGAAAAAGCATTTTATGAAAAACCAACATTTATAGGAAACGGCTATTTAATTATGGCTAGCAAATCTTCAGGAGAAACGTATGCAGAAGTAAAATCAAAAGAAGAAGTAGAAAAATCTTATAGCAATTATCGTTATATAAATGTAGAATTTGTAAATGATAGCGAAGCACCTGAAATTTCAGGCAACTTAAATTCAAATGAAGTATATTGCACATTACCAACAGTAACAGTAACAGATAACACAGCAATAGATAATATTACAGTAAATGGTGTAAAAGTAACATCAGGATTCACTACAAATACTGCTAAAAGAAAAGTATTTACAGTTCCTTCATCAAATCAACCACAAAAAACTATTATTGCAACAGATGTATTAGGAAATAAAAGTGAAGTAAAAATTACGGCATATAACAGCCATCAAACAGAAAAAAGAACAGAAATTGTTAGTAAACCAACTTGTACAACAAACGGTTCTCACATAGATTCATATTATTGTACAGTTTGTGGAACATTAATTAGTAAAATAACTGTAACAGATAAAGCCTTAGGTCATAAATTTGGAGATTGGAAAGTAAGCGAAAACAAAAAAGAACGTTCATGTACAATATGTGGTTACAAAGAAACAGAAGACCTAACAGTTAATATTTCAAAGGCACAAATTACTTTATCAAATACAAATTATGTATATGATGGAACACAAAAACAACCTACAGTTACAGTAAAAGATGGAAGTAAACTATTAGTTAATGGAAAAGATTACACTGTAAAATATAGTAATAACGTAAAAGCAGGTACAGCAACAGTTACTATTTCAGGTAAATCAAATTATGTAGGAACAATTAGCAAAACTTTTGTAATTCAAAAAGCTAATAATACAATTACAGCAAATAATATTACAAAAAATTATTCAAGCAGTACACAAAGCTTCACAATTGAAGCAAAACAAACTGGAAATTCAAAATTAACATATAAAAGTGATAACAACTCTGTTACAGTAGATGGTTCAGGAAAAGTTACAATCAAAGCAGGATTTTCAGGAACAGCACACATTACAATTATGGCAAATGAAACAGAAAGCTATAAACAAGCAACAAAGCAAATTACAATTAATGTTTTAGAAAATACAAACAAATCAACTACAAGTAGTAGTTCAAGCTCAAAAACAACAAGCCAAGCTACAAGCAGTAGCACAAGCACGAATAAAACTACCCAATCTACAAATAGTAGCACAAGCACAAATAAAACTACCCAAGCTACAAACAGTACAAATACAAATAAACCTAGCCAAACTACAAGCAGTAGTACGAGTACGAATAAACCTAGTCAAACTACAAACAAAGTTACAAAAACAAACAACTCAATTACTGCATCAAACTTCACAAAAAGCTATTCAAATAATACACAAAGCTTTAACATTGGAGCAAAACAAAAAGGAGATGCAAAATTAACATATAGTAGCAATAATAAAAATGTAACAGTAAATAGCTCAGGAAAAGTAACAATAGCAAAAGGCTTTGTTGGAAAAGCAACAATAACAATTACAGCAAATGAAACATCAAAATATAATAAAGCAACAAAACAGATTACAATTACAGTAAATAAAGCAAATAACTCAATTACTGCATCAAACTTCACAAAAAGCTATTCAAGTAAAGCACAAAGCTTTAACATTGGAGCAAAACAAAAAGGAGATGCAAAATTAACATACAGCAGTAATAACAAAAAAGTAACAGTAAATAGCTCAGGAAAAGTAACAATAGCAAAAGGATTTATTGGAAAAGCAACAATAACAATCACAGCAAAAGAAACATCAAAATATAATAAAGCAACAAAACAAATTACAATTACAGTAAATAAAATAAATAACTCAATTACTGCATCAAACTTCACAAAAAGCTATTCAAGTAAAGCACAAAGCTTTAACATTGGAGCAAAACAAAAAGGAGATGCAAAATTAACATACAGCAGTAATAACAAAAAAGTAACAGTAAATAGCTCAGGAAAAGTAACAATAGCAAAAGGATTTATTGGAAAAGCAACAATAACAATCACAGCAAAAGCAACAACAGGATATAACAAAGCAACTAAAAAAATTACTGTTACAGTAAATCCACCAACAATAAAAATTTCTAAATTGAGTAACTCTGGAAGCAAAAAAATGACTATTAACTGGAATAAAAGCACAGTAGTAACAGGATACCAAATTCAATATTCTACTGATAAAAACTTTAAGAAAAATGTAAAAACAGTAAACGTTTCTAAGAATAGTACAAAATCAAAATCTATTACAAAATTAACAAAGAATAAAACATATTATGTTAGAATTCGTTCTTACAAAACTGTTTCAAACGTAAAATACTATTCAGGCTGGACTGTAAAAAGCATAAAAATAAAAAAATAATTAATTATTAAGCAAAATAAATTAAGGGCTTAGCTTTATAACTAAGTCCTTATTACATTTTTATTGCAAATTGATTGTTTATGCTATTATTTAGAATATTTCTATGTTAGCATATTTTACATAAAAACGTCAAGTGAAAAATTAAATGCTTTTAACTACAAATTGCATTTAATGTTAATGATAAAATAGAAATGTAAGAAAAATTGAAAATAAGAATGTAAGAAAATGTACATTTTTATATTCAATTTTTTTCACTCTTAAATTTAAAAAAATTGCATTCCCATATTGACATTAACATTTAACTTTTTACTTGATGATAAAAATTCAACTTCTTCAAAAAATTACTTGAAATTCACTAAAAAATATAGTATAAATATATTGCGCGTGGTACTCAAGAAACTTTCGAAGCCTTGAGTCATTTTTTATATGATGCAGAGGAAAAATTAAAAGAATATAATAACATGTGAATAATTAAAAGAATATTTAATCTCTAAAAATAGATGATAAAGAACAAGCTAAGTGTATATATTTGAAGATATTAATGAGCAGAAAAAATATGATGTGTGATAATTTTAATTTTGAAAAATATTAATAAATAGGAGAAAATATGGTAAACGGAGTAATAATACAATACTTTGAATGGTATATGAATTGTAATCAAAACTTATGGAATGAAATTTCTAATGAAGCAGAAAAGTTAGCAAACTTAGGAATAACTGCAATATGGTTGCCACCTGCATATAAAGGAGTAGGGGGCAAAGATGAAGTTGGCTATGGAGTATATGATGTTTATGATTTAGGAGAATTCAATCAAAAAGGCACAATAAAAACAAAATATGGTTCCAAAGATGAATACATACAATGTATAAAAAAGCTACAAGAAAAAGGAATAGAAGTATATGCAGATATCGTATTAAACCATAAAATGGGAGCAGATTTTATACAAACAATACCAGCTACAAAAGTAGATTGGGAAAATCACAAAAATCAAGAATCAAATTTAGAAACAGTAAAAGTAGCAACAAAATTCACATTTCCGGGAAGAAGCGGAAAATATTCAGATTTTAAATGGAATTGGACACATTTTGATGGTATAGACTACAACATTGCAAATAATGAAAATGCATTATTAAAATTTAAAGATAAAAATTGGGAAAAAGCAGTAGATGAAGAATTTGAAAATTATGATTATTTAATGGGTGCAGATTTAGACTTTGAAAACGAAGAAGTTAGAGAAGAATGTAAAAAATGGGGAAGGTGGTATTTAGAAACTACCAAAGTAAATGGATTTAGATTAGATGCAGTAAAACATATTTCAGCCAGATTTTATAAAGAATGGATACAATATTTAAGAAAAATATCCGGAAAAGAACTATTCACAGTAGGGGAGTATTGGTCTGGAGATGTAAATAAATTACATAAATATATAGAAAAAACACAAGGAGAAATTTCATTATTTGATGTACCCTTACATTATAACTTTAACAATGCTTCTAAAGATGTAAACTATGATTTAACAAAAATATTTGATAATACATTATTAAAAGAAAACCCATGCAAAGCTGTAACCTTTGTAGATAACCACGACACAGAGCCAGGCCAAGCATTAGAAAGCTTTGTAGAAAGATGGTTTAAAACAGTAGCATATAGTATAATTCTTTTAAGAAATGAGGGCTATCCATGTGTTTTTTATGGTGATTTATATGGTATAGAAAAATACAATATTAAACCAATAGAAGGAATAAAAATACTATTAAAATTAAGAAAAGAAAAATCATATGGTAATCAATATGATTATATAGATAACAAAAATTGTATAGGTTGGACAAGAGAAGGCGATGAACAACATGCAAAATCAGGTCTAGCTGTACTTATATCAAATGGTGATTATGCAGAAAAAAATATGTACGTAGGCAAAAAATTTGCTAATAAAAAATTTATAGATGCACTAAGTAATATATCTGATGAAGTAACAATAAATGAAGAAGGTATAGGAAATTTTAAAGTAAATGGAAAATCTGTATCTATATGGATTAATAAGGAGTAAAGATGGTGTTATATGCAAGTCAATACATTTTATTCAATATAAAAAAGTTAATAATAACAAACTTGTATTAGAACACTTGCTGTGAAATTAAAAGAATGTTATAATACATTATTGTAACAGTTTTGTTGTACCTTTGAAAAGTAAAAATCTTAGGAGGTACTAACCTCCGAAACAGTGATTGGAGGGAATTTTATGTTTGATTTCGAGTTTTTCTCAAAAAGAAAATTACAATTACGGAATGAGTTCGAAGCCACATTAGAAAATCATCCACTAGGAAGTCAAAATATATACAGACTGCACTATATTCTATATTATAGAGCAGAGTGTAATAGTAATAATTTCAGAACTATGGATTATTATTTTGAACCTTTTGAACTACCTAATGGTATGAGCCGAGAAGATGCTTTTAGAGTTTTATCGTATTTAACCGATTATATCGAGAGAAAGAGCAAATTAGAACCTTGTTCATATCGAAGTGTATCATTGCTAAATGAAGCTTTAAATTTGCAACGACTTGGATTTAAAAAAGTGGAAAAAACTTGTAATGAAAATGACATTATAGACTTATTTACAATTTCCGGTAGAGTAGCACTGTTTAAACAGAGTTCTTACTATTCAAGTTATTTTGACTGGTACTCTGAAAATGTTACTTTCACAGAAGTTCAAAAAATCTATAAAAAATTAAATATTGAATTTTATGATTTAGTACCTAAAAATTAATTCCCGTAATAATTCGAAATCAGAAGTGAAACAAAAAGAAGGTGTCCTAAATAGGAACCTTCTTTTGGTTAACAAGTTGATTTATAATTATAGAAATAGGGCTTTTCAAGGTTATGAACAATTTGATTACTTCTGATACTATATTTTTGTTTTATTTGCTTGCATTTTGGTTAAACTTGTAGTATATTGTTAAATGAAATGAGTTTGTTTCTTACTACATAGGCAATAAAAATAACCATTCTGCTTTGTCAAATACTTTTTTCACTTATATATAAAAATTTAATTACTAATATGATGCGTTACCATTGGAGTATCTTTAGTTATAGGTTTAAAAACATATCCATTTTCCAAACCATAATCTATTATATCAGATAAAGCATTTAATGTTTTGGTATTACCTGCAAAATCATGCATTAACACTACATTAGAGCGACTTTTGCTTAAATTATTAACCACATTATTATATACTTGTGTTGAAGTTTTTGCACCACCAGCATCACCAGAACTAACATTCCAATCATAATATCTAAATCCAGCATCAATAACTGCCTTACTTAGCCTTGACATAATGCCCTTGCTATAATTCTTACTAACAGTATTAGAACTTCCACCAGGAAATCTTATAATCGTTGGACTATACCCTGTAGTTGTTGCAATTTTCTTTTGAAGTTTAGTTATATTATTCATAAAAGCTTCATCAGATTTATAAATTTCACTATACACATGTGAATAACCATGAATTCCTATAGAATGCCCCTCATTGTATTCTCTTTTTATAAGATATTCTAAAGATGAACTATAATTTAGTACAAAAAATGTTGCTTTAACATTTTTCTCTTTTAATATATCTAGGATTTTTGGCGTTATACTACTTGAAGGACCATCATCAAATGTCAAATAAATTACACCTGTACCACTACTAGGAGATTCTTTATATACAATAACTTTTCTAGTCGTTTCAGATTTATTTCCTGACTTGTCACTAACCGTATATTTAATTTTATATTCTCCTACTTTAGAAGTATTTACCTTACCAGATATTTCAATTTTATCAGACAAATCTCCATCTTTTTCATCGACTGCTGTTGCACCTTTTTCTGTATATGTACTATTTACAAGAATTCTCATATTAGCACTACCATTTAGTCTAATAACTGGAGCAATATCATCTACAACGAGAACTTTTCTCCTTTCAACAGCTGTATTTCCAGAACTATCTTCCACAGAATATATAATATCATATTCTGTATCACTTATTTCTTCTTTACTTATATTAACTTTTTGGGTTAAATCTTCAAAACTATTATCCTCAACCGTAAAACCTGGTTCCTCATACTCAGCAGAATAAGATAAATTGTAAACTTTATCACCATTTAGAGTTATTGTAGGTTTGATTGAATCTACAACATTTATAGTTTGCTCGACACTATATTCACCAATAATAGTAGGAACTTCATATTCTATTTTATATGTTCCAACTTTATTATAATCAACAGTTCCATTTACTTTAACAGAAGATGTTACATCTTTCATATGGTAGGTAGTATGTGGCACTTTGATTTCAGAAGATTGATTGATTTCCAGATTTATTTCTGGACTAACAATATATACATGAGGTTTTTCTAATAAATATGTACCAGAAATACTTACAAAAAAGATTATAAAAAGTGTAAATAAAATTAATTTTAATTTATGATTTTTTTTGACCTTAAATATTATTGTAACAAAAAGTGTTACTAATAAAAAAACTATTAATTCAACAAGATATATGTTCATTTTTTTATTCCTCTTTTGCTTTATTTAATCTACATTAACTACTATATTTATCTAAAATTGTATACTTTTAAAAATTTTTATTTATTCGTAATGCGACCACATACTTAATATTCTTACTATTTGCTCATTTTCTAATACTTCATAAATAAGCCTATGTCTAATATTTATTCTTCTCGAATATAAATCTTTTAAATCACCGTAATAATTTTTCATAAGGTGGTGGATTTTGAAATGGGTTATTTTTTATAATTTCAATTAGAACTTTGGCTTTTTTTGCAAGATTATTTTGCTTTAATTTATCAATATCTTTTAGTGCTTTTTTATGATATTCTATTTTATACAATTACCAATCCACCTCGTCTTCTTTTACAAAATCGTCATTAGAAGAGTTTTTTCTTTTTATAAGTTCTTCTTTTAGTTTTGGTATAGAAGAAATATATAATGTCTCAATTAAATTATTATAATCTTCTTCAGATAAAACAACTGCATTTCCATCTTTTGTTGATACATTAATAGGTTCATTGTATTTTATGGCATTTTCTAAAAGCTTATAAATATCTTTTCTAAAATTTGTTATATTGGTATTAGTCATTTTAAACACCTCCATATATAATATATATTATAGCATACGTTTTTGCGTACGTCAATACTTATTATATTAAATTTTTAGAAAAATATGCAATTATTGTGTTATTTTTATAAAATTGTTATAATAATTTAACCATTTAAATACAAACCAAATTTTTTGTAAGTTGTTTCCAGTAATTAAAACCCCTTTCAAATTATTACAAAAAAAGCTATCCAGGTTAGGATAGCGATATTTTGGTGAACCGAAACTTGCTAAATCCGAAAACTATTTATTTAGAAAATGGAATAATAATATATTTTTATTATTCATAATGTCCTTTGCATTGAACAATTTCTATTTGCTCATTATTTATTCTATAAACTAATCTATTAACATCATCTATTCGTCTGCTCCAATAACCACTTAAATTTTCTTTTAATGGTTCAGGTTTTCCTATTCCTTCATATTTATTTCGCCCGAATATCTGATAGCAATAAATTTATTCTTTTTAAAGTTTTTTTGTCTTGCATTTGCCAATAGCAATATTCTTCCCATGCTTTAGAGGTAAA
>CANRKF010000045.1 GCA_947631145.1 uncultured Clostridia bacterium
ACTTATGACCCAGATAATGAATTTGATGAAGAATATTTTGAGTTTGGCTTATTTATGTCTAGAAGAGAATATAAAACCATCAACCGACGTTTACAAAGAGGTCGTGAAATTTCAGTTCAAGAAGGTAAATTTGTAGGAAATATTGCTCCTTTTGGCTATGATAGAGTTAAATTAAAAAATACTAAAGGTTATACTCTATCTATAAATCAAAATGAAGCACCTATTGTGAAAGAAATTTTTAGATTATATACTTTTGAAAATAATACTATTAATTCAGTTGTAAAATACTTAAATAATATGAATTTAAAACCTAGAATTTCTGATGAATGGTCTATTTCTTCTGTTAAAGATATTCTTTCAAACCCTACCTATATTGGAAAATTAACATGGAATAGAAGAAAACAAAAAAAGAAAACGAAGAATGGACATATCATCATTTCTAGACCTCGCAATCAAAATTATTTAATTTATGATGGATTACATAAACCTATTATTGATAATAAAACCTGGGAATTAGTGCAAGAAAAAAGAAAACAAAATACTCCAAAAGTAAAACATAACAATGTTATTCAAAATCCATTGGTAGGATTAGTGTTTTGTGAAAAATGTGGCAAACCTATGCAAAGGAGATCTTATAATAAATGTGGTAAACCTGAAAACCTTATTTGTTCTAATCCTAAATGTGATAATGTAAGTTCCAAACTTTATATTGTAGAAAATAAAATCATCGAAGCATTAAAAATATGGCTTAAAAATTATAAAGTAGATTATAAATCTAAAGCTAATTCAATTTCTAATAACAACGAATTAATTGAAAATTCTATTACTACAATTAAAAAACAATTAGAAAAAGAAAATATAAAACTTAATAAAATCTATGACTTTTTAGAAAACGGTATTTATAATAAAGATGAGTTTATAAATCGTTCAAAAGCAATTAAAGATAATATTGAAAGTTTAAAAAATAAATTAAAAGAGTATGAGGAACTTGTATCTAAAGAAACTCAAATACAAAATGAAAAAGAAACGATAATACCTAAATTAGAAAACATTATAGATTTATATTATAAATTAGAAAAAGCTGAAGATAAAAATATTTTATTAAAAAGTATAATTGCTAAAGTTACCTATTTAAAGAATGAAAAAGCTATAAAAAAGGATTCTGACCCAACCAATTTCGAATTACATATATATCCTAAAATACCTAAAATCTAATATTTTACAGTCAATAGCTAGAGTTGTAATCTCTGCCTTTAGCTATTGACGACATCATGGTACACATTCTTCAGTTCCAATATCATTTAAAACAGCTTTCGATTTTTGATCTGGCATAGCAAATTTTTGACTTAAATATCTAAGTGAGGCAGCAAGCTCTCCATCTGGTCCACCATATTGTGAAATGATGAATTTGGCAAGTTTTGCATTAGGGCATTTAATATTAATTGGATATTCTAATACTTTGTTATATGTCCACATATTAACACATTCCTCCTTCCCATGGCCACCCTACGTTCATATTTGGAAAAATCATAGTTTATTTTTAGTTAGTGTATTATTTTAAATTATGTCTGCCCTTGTATAACAAATATTGGTTATTATTTTAAATTATAATTGCCCTTGTATAGCAAATAGTTGTTACTTTATTATACTAAATTTATATTGAATAGATATATCTTTATCATCTATAACAATTCTATCTATTAATTTAAATACTAAACTTTTATTATTTTCATTTATTTCTTCAAAAGATAAAATTTTTTCCATTATATTTTCCGCTTCTTTTTGGTTCATATTCATTTTATTGTTTGAGCTTGCTTGTTTGTTTTCTAGCAACTTTAATTTTTGTATGTATTCTTTCTTTTGTTCTTCATATTTTTTAACAAGCTCTGTAAAAGTATCTAAAGATATTGCTCCTGCTAGTTTATCTTCATAAAGATTACTAATTATTTTACATAAATCTTCCTTTTTCTTTTTCCAATACAGTATATTTTTATAGTTTTCATTTGTTCTTTTATTTAATTTGCTATAGTCTAAATCCTTCATATTAAAGTGCTTTTCTATATTATTTCTTAGTGATTCTGTTACTTTGTTAATTAATTCATCTTCCCTTATGTGAACATTTTTACAAAACTTTTTGCCATATTTTTTATAGTTTGAACATATGCATTTCGAAATTTTTCCATGATTTAAACTATATGTAATTCTGCTACCACATTTGCAAAATACTAAGCCTGCTAGCAAATGTTTTTTCCTATTTGAATAATTCCATTCATTGGTTTGTTTATCTAACATTTCTTTTACTGTTTCAAAGGTATTTCGTTCAATAATATTAGGATGATGATTTAAAATTACTATTTGTTCTTTTGATGGAACTTTTACTGTTTTTTTTACTTTGTAATTTACTTTTGTATATTTTAATTGAACTAAATCTCCTACATAAATTCTATCTCGTAAAATTTTATTAATAACTGTACTATTCCACTTATATGTATTATTTTTGTTAGGGTTATAATAATTTGTATTTTCATTTTTGTACTTTAGTGGTGTAATAATATTTGAAGCATTTAAGTAATCTGCTATTTGCTTTTTACTTTTTCCAGATTTATACAAATCAAAAATCTGCCTTACAACATCTGCTACATTTTCGTCAATTAAAATTTTATTCTTATCTTTTTCATCTTTTTTATAGCCATATGGTAAAAACGATTTTATGCATTCACCTTCTATTGCTTTTGTAAGCAGTGCTGTTCTTACTTTACTTGATATATCTTTTGCATACATATCATTTATAACAGATTTAAATGGTGTCATATCATTATTAGAATTTTTCTTATCAAATGTATCAATATTGTCATTTACTGCAATATATCTTATATTTTTAGATGGAAAATATTTTTCTACATAACTTCCTGTTTCTATGTAATCTCTGCCAAGCCTTGATAAATCTTTTGTAATTACTAAATTAATTTTTCCATTTTCAATATCTTCTATCATTCTTTTAAATGCAGGTCTTTCAAAGTTTGTACCAGTATAGCCATCATCTTTATAAATATCTACTAAGGTCCAGCCGTTATTTTGAACTACTTTTTTTAAGAAATTAATTTGATTTTCTATACTTTCAGATTGCCCTTTATATTTTTCGTCTTTTTCATCTTCTCTTGATAATCTTACATAAACTGCTACTTTCCACATAACTTCTTTTAAACTTAAATAGTTATCAAATAACTCATACATTTCTTGCCTCCTTTTAGCTTTATAATTTTTTTATTTATAGACTTCTTTGCTATATAAAAGATATTTATTTTCTTCCATCCATTCTTGAATTAATTCAGGGAGTTTTTTTCCATCTTTTGAATAGATTTCTTTTACCTTTTGCTCCAATTATACCTCCTTTTATCACATGTATTATTAATTTTACTGCATGTGAAGAGTTTTATTATATATACAGTATATTTTTTTATTCAAAAAAAATGCCTTAAACGGATATTTCTAAAATATCCGCTTAAGGCAATTCTATTGTGAGTTTAATTATCCATTTACTAGAACAACTCCTTCTTTTTGAACATTTTTATAAAATGGTATAAATTTAACTCTAGAATTATATTTTTCTATATTTTTTATTACTGGAGATAAAATAGTATTTTATTCTTATAATTTTTTATGTTATTTTCATACATTTTTATTTGTTCTTTATATAAATTTATTAACTTACTTTTTTGAGCTTCTGATAAATTTTTAGTTAATTTATGTGCATTTTCCGGATTGATACCATTTTTTTCCAACTCATCTTGCAATTTTAGTAGCATTTCTTTATCTGGATCTTCTTCAACTTTAAGATTTTTTATAAATGTTTTATTAATAGGCTTTTCCATTTTTAAATCTATTCCTTTCTCGCTTTGCCCAAACACATAAGTATGAAAGCTTTTTATTCTTTCAAACTAACTTTCCTTTTTACCTATTGGCCTTTTCCATCAAAGGGCTATCTATCTTTTGATGCTTTTTTTCCAAAAGCCTTTTCATATTTTTCTGCTAGTTCTTTTGCTTGTTCACTCTTCTTTTTTACTTCCACTCGTTTAGTAGCATTTTCTAATATATATTTTATAAAGGTATCTTCATTACTTGCTTCAGTAGTTTCACTTTGTTTTTCTTTTTGTTTTCTTCTTTCTTCTGTTATTTCATCCATATTTTTTATAATTTCAAAAGCTTTTAGAATATCTTTATCATCGTTTGATATGTGTGGATTATTACGAAATATTAAATAGCTTGAATATAGATTATCTTTTAAATCATCAATTATTCTACATTCATCTTCTGTTAACATAGCGCTTTTACCAAAATTATAGCGAAATTGCTTTACTCTACGTGGATTTTTTAATTTTCTTAATATTCTACATTGTATTTGGTAAACTGTATTTTTTGTTGTTCCTATTTCAGATGCAATACTTTGTAATTCTCTTGGTAAATCATCTGGTAATAGCCCATATCTTCTTTCAATTATATATTTTTCCTTTGGTGAGAAAGTTTCTAGCTGTGCTTTAAGCTTTTCACTAGAATATAATTCTAAAATATTATCTTCTTGTTTTATATCCATAATATCAGCATATAGAGCGTCATACTCTTTACTATTAGGACTTAGGTCAATATCAATTGTGTTTCTTAACATAGAACTTGCCAAATTTCTTATTTGTAAATTTGGTAGTTCATTTTGCTTTTCATTTTTATATAATTTTACAAAATGCTCCATTGTTCCATAATTGCTAATAATATAGTCAATTTTTTCTTTACTTTCTCCTGTTTTTTTAGCTAATTCCTCTACTATAGTTGGATAGCCAAAAACTCCTCGAACATTTCCTTCTTTACATTTTGAAATTTGTTCTTCTGTAAGTTTACCATAACTTTTTCTTTGTCTTATATACTCATAATATTTTTGCATATTTTGATATTGTGTAACAATTGATAAATATTCTTCTTCTGTTGTAGCATAGTTTCTTAATATATCTTCTGGAATATTTTGTCTAATCTCAGCTTGAGGATATTTTGACATCCACTCTATTAACAGTTCTATTTTTTCATCTATTGTAGCTTCTATTTTCCTATCTAGCATTCCTAATGCATCTAATCTTTCTAATTGTTCCTCTGTTATTTTAATTCTTACTCTTTTATCTTTTCCTTCCTTTTGGCGTTTTATTAATGATCTAATTTGTATAGACCATTTTCCTACTGGATAGCCTTCAAAAATTGTAGTTGAAATTAGTTTTTCTTCTGTTTTACTAAATTTTTCTAATATTTGTATTTTTTCTTCTAATGATATTTTATTTTGTTTTGCATTTTCATTATGTTGTTTTAATTCAACTGACATACGTTTACTTCCTCCATATATTTTTAATTTACTTGTTTCATATCATTTTGATAGAAAACTTCTTTTAATTTATTTTTTTCCTCTTCTGAATTACACCAATAATTTAAAGAAATCATTCCTATTAGCCCAAGTGCAACTTCGGATAAATGTAATTCATTAAGAGGTAATTCGTAATTAAAATCACATTTATAGCTATAATTTGCATTTTCTTCAAAAAAGGCTATTAATTTTTTTGGTATTTTTTCTATGTAACTGTTATCTATTCCTTTCAAATAGTGTAATACTTCTGCATAAGCATTACTATACTTTACATTTTCCATAACTTTCTCCATTTTTAATATCCTTCCTTTACAAGACACAAATCTGGTTGGAAAAGAATTAAATTATTGCAATTATTTTTCAACATTATAATATTACCCAATTGGTAGTGAATCTTTCTTATTAGAAAACTTAATATCATTTTTTATAATGCTTTGTATGTTATTTAAATCTGTACTGCTTCCATCAATATTTAGATATTTAAGGTTTTCAAAGTCTAGTATTCTAGTAAAATTACATATTGTTAAATTATTTAAGCTAAGGTTTGTTATTTTATCAATGTTATTAAAATCTTTTAAATCTATTTTTTCTTTTGCTTCTATTACAACGCTTTCAGGGAAATATATTATTTCCCAATTTTCTACTTTGCAATATTTTATAATTAATTTTTTTAAATTTTCTACTTTGAAAATGTTTATATGCTTAAAATTACACATTTCTAAATGCAAAATTTTTAATTTTTTACATTTTTGTAAATGTTTTACTGTTATTTCATTTATTTCAAAGTTTTGTAGTGATAAAATTTCTAAATTAGGAAATTTCTCCAATTCAGATAAATCAAGGTTTAAAACTTGATTTGAAAAATTTATTCTATTTATACTAATGTCTTTTATTTTTTCGATATCACTTTGGCTTAAATCTTGCTCATCATATTTATTGCATTTTTGTTTTATATACTTTCTTAATATTTCATTTTCTATTATCATAGGTTACCTCTTTTATATTATTCTCTTTCATCTTGCTCTTCTTGTGAAGGAATTACTTTGCTTGTTGCTTTATCTTTTATAGTGTCTGTTATTTTTGCCTTTATATTGTTTGTTGCTTCGTCTTTTATATTGCTTGTTACTTCATTAATTGTTGATAATTTTATATTACTTGCTGCAACATCTTGTATTGGATTTTTGCCTTTTTTCTTATTGTTTTCTTCTTGAATTGGTTCTTTTAGTTCTTCTTGTATTTGTTGTATTTGTTGTATTTGTTCTATTTCTTCTTGCATTTTTTCATCGGTTTCTTCTTGATTTTTTTCTTCTATTCCTTCTTGCTTTTGTTTATCTAATTCTTTTTGCCTTTGTTCTTCTATTCGTTGTTGTTTATATATTTCTTCATGTATTTCTTCTATTGTAACTCCATTTTGATCAAAATAACAATTTTCATTTATTTTTAGTATATCACTTTCAAGAGCTCCCGCTTCTAATAACCACATAACTGCTATTCCTACTTTTGTTTTCCTATACTCTCTCCAAGTTGGATGTAATCTATAAATTTCTTGTTTTATAACATCTATAGGAGTTCCGTTTTTTAATATATTCTCACTCCAACTCAAAATTTCTGCATCATTTTCATAGCTTTGCATCATTAATTCAATAATTTCTTTTCCTAATGTCGTTTCTGCATATTCTGGATACATATTATAATAAAATGCTCGTTTATCTCCAGGTTCTTCTATTGGAAAAATAGTATCAAGTTCTTCTTGAGTTGCATTTCTTTCACATTTAGGTCCACCAAAATCAATTTTTTTCTCCTGCTGCTCTATATATTCATCTGATTTTAATGCATGACTAGGTTGCGAACCTGCAATAATATTAGGTCTATCCCATGTTGCATCAACATTAAACCATTCTCCATTAATTTTAACTTTATTCCAAGCATGTTGTTCTTGATAGAACAATCCTTTTTCTGTTTTTCTATAAGATTTTTCTCCTTCTTTTTGATATTCGTTCCACATAAGTTCAAATCCTTGTTCTATTATTTTTTTTTCATCTTCATATATTTTTCCACATACTCGTTTACAATCTATTCCACAAAGTAATAAAGCATTTCTTAATATTTCAGCATACCCAGAACATATACACTTTTTTTCTAACAATCCATTTTCTAAATTTCCACATGCAGTTATAACTCTTGCTGAGTATTCTCTTTCTTCATCTCCTTTTGGATATGCAGCAATATAATCATATTCAATTCCTTTACAAACTCTTCTATAAATTAGTTCAAATTTTCTTGCCTCTGGCAAATCTAAATCTATACCTTTTACTAGTTCTTGCAAGGAATCCATTATTGCAAGATATTTATTTATTTCGTATTGGTCAGGATAATTATTAGAATAATCATTTTTTATTTGTATAACATCAATACCTGATTTCTTTAATTTTATAGCCTGCTCTTTACTTAATTGAGTAACATCGTCTATTAAAACTCCTCTTTGATATTCTACGCTTTCTTCTCCATTTCCCATATCGTATTTTGATACAATATTAAGAACTTCATTATCTCTTAAATATTTTTGAAATATGTTATATATTGGCATAAGCATATCTAATAGAACTCGTACTCTTCCTTGACAAATTCTTACTGATTCTTTTCTTCCAGTTGCACTAATAAAAATTTCTTCAGTTCTTATTCTTTTACCAAGCTTTCCATCTATTTCTATATTTCCATTTGGCACACTTGCTTGTATTAGCTGTATATTTTTAATTTTTTCTTCTATATTTTCAAAATCATTACATAGTATTGAATAATCTATTATTCTTAAATTATTTTTTTCTAAACAAGCAAGTAGTTTTTTTAACTGTTCTTCGCCAAAATTTGCAACATCTACAATTTCAAATTTTTTTATAAATTTTATACCTATTTTAATGTTTGTAAGACCTAATTGAGTAAGTTCCGCTATAATTTCATCTTTATTTCTAGTATCCATATTTAATACCATTCCTTTACAAGACACAAATCTGGTTGAAAAAAATTATTTTATTGTAATTATTCTTCAAGCTTTTACCTTTCGTAATTTTTTTCTATTTCTGTTAACCCTTTGTTTAAGTTATTTACAGTAAAATTCCATTCTCCTTCAAATATTGGTGGCTGTGCTTCTTCAAATTGCATACCTAAGTTTTTTACTATTATTTCTATATTTATAATGTCACTCAAAGTATATTTTGAAATGTCTACTACCATATATAAGGCAAGTTTATCTTTCGAAATTACTTTTGCTGAAGTTTGAATTTTGTTTGAAAGATCTATTTCATCATTTTGCACTTTAAAACCACTATTTGAATCTGTATAATTTCCTATATAAAATTTATTTTCTCCATCTACTATTTTGGCTTGAAAGTATATACCTGCAGTAGTTTGCAACATATTTTCAATTACTTCTTCTTTATTTTGAACATCTGGATCAATTTGATAATATCCTAAATCATAAGATTTTTGACATAAATTCTCTGTTTCAAACATATAACTCATTATTAAAAATTTAGTATCATAAGCTACATCCATTAAGGTAAGCTTAACCCCATTTTTTTCTACTACTTGATTAATATTTGTTTTTGCTTCTTCATATTCTTTACTTGTTTCAGATTTTTCTAATATCAATGAGTATATGTTAGCACTTCCATTTGCATACAATACTGCATTTACTATTAAAAATATTAATATTACTACTACTGCTAAAATTAGTACTTTGATAAATTTATTTTTGTTCTCCACTTTTTTATAAGCTCACTTTCTTTTATTTCTATAAATATTATAATTTATATATTCTTTAATAGCAAGTATATAAAAAATATTTTTCCAAAATGAACGAAGCCCATGGTTCTTCTAGCCATCTCCATTTATTACATGGGAAATGAATAGTAAGTGGTCCATAAACTTTTTGATAATTATCTGTTAATTCTCTGTACTGATTACAATATTCTTTGTGTAAGCATAAAGCTTTTCTATCATCTGGATGTGTATCTAAATATTCTCCAAGTTCAATAATAGCAAAATTTAAACTTCTAATTTTATTTAACATTTCTTGCCTTGTTTCCATATTGTCATCATTTGACATACAGCCACAGTCTGAGTTATTTCCTTCATTTGCTGTATTATATCCAAAAGCTGCATTTATTCCTTGAGGAGTATAATTACAATTGCAATTTGTAATTGAATCACTACATCCACCAAACATATCACTATTATTCATCATCTGTTACATCCCTCCCCAATTTCATTCGCATTTTTTAGATATTCAATCTCTGCCATACTTTGGCCCGGTAAATAAGGGCTTACTAGCTCTGGAAAAATAGTTCCCATTTTTAAACCACATTTTGGTGTAAAAGTTTTGTTCATTTCTTGAACAGGAACATAACTTTGTGCTAGCATTGGATTTGATGGAAATGCACTTATTTCGTCATCAAAACCACATCCGCAGTTTGTTGGCATTTGCATACAGCCACAACCACAGCCAGAATTATTTACTTGCTCATATTCAGCAGGAGTTCCTACATTTTTACATAAGCTTTCTATTACTTCTGGGTTATAGTTATTTTGACAGCAACATCTTCTATAACGATTAAACATGTTTATTTTCCTCCTTATTTTTGTTTATACTACATAATATGACAAAATAAGGAAATATGTGTCTATTACTCCTAGAAAAAGTAGTTTGGTTATTTTTCATATACAATATTAAAATCGTTGTTTTTCAAACAACTTCTACATGCTCTGCACGGTCAAACATAGGTAAATTAACGTGCTTTACACTGATAGATTAAGGAAGATTAGGCTTATTTTCTATGAAAGAAATATGGCTTCTTAGAAAATAAAAAAGATTACTGTGTATTTTAAAGTGTAAAGCAAATATTAAATAAAAATCTAATATTTCGAAGTTCACTTTTAATAATTAGTAATCTTTTAATAATTCTGCAATTTTTCAACAGTTTGTAAGTTTTTAACAAGCTGTAGCCTTTCATTAAATATTAATCTTTCAATAATTAGTAATCTATTAACAATTCGTAGTCTTTCATTAAATATTAATCTTTCAATAATTAGTAATCTATTAACAATCCGTAGTCTTTCTTTAATACTTAATATTTCAAAATGATGTAGCCTTTCAATAGGCATTAATATTTCAGAAATTAGTAATCTCTCAAGATGTGTCCCAAAAGCGACAAAATGTCGCACCAAGAAACGTCCCCAATGCGACAAATTACTCTGTTCTTAGCGCTATAACTGGATCTTTCTTAGAAGCTGCTTTTGCAGGTATTAAGCCTCCTATTAAAGTAAGTATTATGCTTAA
This sequence comes from uncultured Clostridia bacterium, assembly GCA_947631145.1. GTDB lineage: Bacteria > Bacillota > Clostridia > TANB77 > CAG-508 > CAG-273. The sequence continues at coordinate 10,734 of CANRKF010000045.1, forward strand.
TGCTACTAATATAGCTGCATTTGTAAAGTATAAAGTTACATTTAAAGGTATGTTTCCTGTAAAGTAATGTAATACTGTATTTATAATAGGTATTAATGCATACGAAATTCCAATTCCGAATAATCCTGAAAGTAAGCCTATTATAAAGGTTTCTGCATTAAATATTGAAGATATATTATGCTTTGAGGCACCTATAGCTCTTAATATTCCTATTTCCTTTGTTCTTTCATATACTGAAATGTAGGTAATAATTCCTATCATGATTGAAGATACAATAAGTGATATTGATATAAATGCTATTAATACATAGGTAACTGCACTTACTATTGTTTTAACTGACTCCATAAGTATTCCTGTAGTATCTGTATAATTTATTACCTTTTCTTCGTCTCCATTTGCTTCCATTTTTTCATTGTAAGTGTCTATAAAGTTTATAAAGTTTTCTTTTCCATCAAAACTATCAAAGTAAAAAGAAATATATGTTGGTTCATCTTTATCTTGATAGCCTAATGATATTAAATTTGTTTTAGCTGTAGTTTGTGTATCTGACATCATTGCTGTTACTATTCTTGTTATTTCTTCTTCTGTCATTTTTAACTGAAATGCACTTGCTATTTTTTCTTGATCTACATTAAAGGCTGAGGCAAAACTATTTGTTAAATTAGCTGTAAGTTCTCCTACTTTTGTTAAAATATCTCTTTTCATAACTGTTTCAGTCATTACTTTTGCCATTGTGTTTTCTGTTTGTTCTATTGCAGCACTACTTGTAAATGCTGATAGTATTGAAGAAATTATTTGTTTATTAACAACTGCTTTTCCTGATTGTGCATTATTTTCATTATTTGCAATTTTTTCATAGTTATTAGTTATTTTTTGACTATTAATTTGCGCAGATACTTTTTCTATTTTTGCAATATTTTTATTGCTAGCCACTTGATTTATAGCTTCATTATTTTCTGAATTACTATTATTTACATTTTCGTTATTTATATTACTATTTTCTGTGTTATTTTCTATATTGCCTTGATTATTATTTTCAGTGTTTTCATTATTACTGCTCTGGCTTCCGCTTCCAGTAATTCCGCCTGGTGGCAAAAATTGCGACATATTGTTATAAGTGTTTATATATATTTGTAACAAACTTTTTAATAATCCTGTATAGGCTTGCTTAAAGGTTGCTTTTGGTATTACATATTTAGTTTCAAGTGAATTTAATATTTTTGAAGGTTCGGATTTATTTAAATAATTAGCCACAATTTTATCTATATCTTCTATTCCAAATTCTCCTTCTATGCTTTCAAACACACCATTTGCTAAAGTATTTAAACCATTTGCAAAGTCTTTTTTGGCAGGCTGTGTATCTGTTGTTATTGAATTTGTTATTTCTGTCATATAATTTTGTGTTTGTTTTTCTAAGGCTTTTTGATCTATTTTTACATTAAAGGCTTTTTCAAGTTTTTCACTATCTATACTAACTAAATCTTGAAAATCTAAGCCTAATTCGTTTTTCTTATCATCAAATTTTGATCCTGAAAATACATCTTTTTCTGTATCTTCAAGTTGTTTTTTTACTATGTCTGTTTTTAAAGAGCTATCAATTATATAATCAATTAAATCGCTTGTATATAACACACCCGGATTTAACATCATAGAAGTTGTGCCTTCTTTTGGGCAAACAACACCTACAATTTTTAAGTCTATTGCTTTATTATATAAATCTTTTAAGTATTCTTCGTCTTGCAACATATCTTCATATATATCATATTTTTCGTTATATTTATAGGCATCTGTTTGAAGTATTAATTTTAGCTTTATATTCATTAAGTCTTCGTAAGAAAGTGTAAGAGGCTTATTATTTATATCTACAGCTTCACCATTCATTACTTTTGCTACAATTTCTGATAATTCTTCTGTATCTCGTAATCCTAAGGAATAAATAAGCAAATCTGAAATAGTATTTGGCTCAGATAAAACTATTATCATTTCATCATATTTTTCTGGTAAACGCCCTGCTAAAATATCATAAGAATTAGTAATTGCTTCTTTATTATCTGTCATTTGCGAATATATTGATGTAAGTGCAGACATCATACTAGAAGAATATTGGCTTTTAAATAGATTACTAGGATTTAATTTTGCAATTTTTCCAGTTGCATCAGTTGTGTAAATTGTTGGTTCTACACTGTAGGAATATTTTATTGATGATATATCTTTTTCTATTTCTTCATAATTATTTTCTAAATAGTGTTTAAAATTTTTCAAATCATTTGTACTTAAACTAGATAGCATATCTGAAATGTACTGTTTTTCTTGTACTGTTTCTGTTTCTTGTGCACTATCACTTTCTTGCGAAGTCATTGAAAGTAGCATACTTGTTACATCGGTTGTTTCCTGCATAATTGTAAGTGGATATGATGTTAGGGTGTCTTGCTGAATACTATCTACATACCCTTGAAATCCGTTAGATACTGCCTGAACCAGCGCAATTCCTATAATTCCTATAGATCCTGCAAAGGATACTAATATGGTTCTTGCTTTTTTAGTTAGCAAGTTATTTAAGCTTAACCTAAATGCTGTAAAGAAGTTCATAGAGGTTCTGCCTATTGATGAAGTATCTTTTGTTTCAATATTTTCATTTGCCCGTAGACGACGAATTGTTTTACTGTCAATGCCGCTCTTTTCTCTTAGTAGATAGGTAGATATTCCTTTTTCAGCCATAGTATCCCATAATTTGTCAAATACAATCATTAACTAAACCTCCTTGACAAATTATATTATGGGGGTTATAATCTTAATTATTAAGGGGATATAATCCC
>CANRKF010000046.1 GCA_947631145.1 uncultured Clostridia bacterium
GTATCACTTTAACCATAAACATCACCACCCTTCCTACGAAAATTCGTAAAATTGGTGGCAAAACCACATCTGCTTATTATCATTTCCTATGTCAGCTAGTATAGCATATATTCTACAATAAATCAATAGAATAAAAACAAAATTTCGTAAAATATTTTTATGTCAAATTACTTGAAAATTTATAAATTTTATGTTAAAGTAAAAACAATAAATCGAATTATATAAGAGAGTTGAAAACAAGGCATGTTATTTTTTTCGCATACCTGTTTCGTAATCGCTCCACTCAAGTAAAATCGTTGCACTTTGGCGAAAATTGTTAATTGACTGTAAAAGGTCAATTTTTTTGTTGCTAACCTTTTGATTTTTATTAAAAAAATATTCTTTTGTAGCAAGACAACAACATATTCGTACTGAATATTCAACTAAAGACCTTAATAGAAATGTTAAAAATAATATAGCAAGATTTCCATAATATTATTGTTTTCAATTAACTGAAATGAAATTTCAAAATTTAAAGTTCCAAATTGGAACCTCAAAACAAAATTTAGAAATAAATGATGAATTTAGAGGAGGAAGAAGATATTTGCCTTATGTTTTTACTGAACAAGAAATTTCAATATAAAAATAAAAAAATATTGAAATTTCATATAAATTTATATATAATGAATTTATAATTGAATATGAAAAAATATTTATGTTAATTTTTTATATCCTGTTTTGCGGGTTTATATATAGACATCTAAAAGTAAAATAATTATTTTCAGGAGGTAAACGAGTATGATAGACAAGGATTTTTATGTGTGGACGATGGCTGAATGTATTAAAAGTACATATGAATGGTGGGGAATTGACATGATATCGATGTACGACAATATTCAAGAAGATTTTCCTAACACAATAGAGGCTATACAAAAAATGTATAAAAATTTTAAAGCTCCAAATTTTTATGAAGCTCAATATTTATCTTTTGAGAAGCCACAATATGTTTATGAAGCTATTGCTAGTTTGGTTCCATTGTATAAGCAACTTCGTTTTGATGTAAAAACGAAAGAACAGACTAAAGAGTATAAGGAACTAAATATGTGCCCATGGAATCGGTTTGTATCTATAGAAAGAATAGATTTGCTTATGGCTGTATTATTATTTACTGAGGAATTTATTTTACAACCTATAACAAGCAAAAACGTTATTCTTATAGAAAAGAAACTTACTGTATATGGAAATTTTATCACGCTAAAAGTATCTAAGCACGAGAAGAAAACATATATATCTATTAGAATAAGAAATGTTATGCTTCTTGAATATGTTATACTCAACTATAGCTAATTGCTATGTTTTATATTTTTTCACTAAATAGTGAGAGAAATATTTTCTCTAGCTTTTAGTTTTACATATAGTAAGTTTTCAACAATAAAGCATTAAGGAGGAAATAACTATGCTTGAAAAAATTTTAACTATGCTTTTAAAAAAGGCAAATCCTGCACGGAATATTAGTGTAGAAAAAATTGGTAACCATTTCTTTATTCATGCACATGATACTACTGGATGTAATGACTACCTGTTAGAAGGACAATATAGTTATAAAGAAGTAGTAGCTTTAAACAACTTAACTGGATATCATTGTGGCTTTGGTTTTTGTAAAGAAATTGGCCCTGTTGCATTTATAGGTGTCTGTAATCCATATTTTTGCACCACGTCTGGCTACTTTAAATATGAGGTTTATGAGTATGGTTCATCAATAGACGGGGGTGAATATTATTTCGAACTGTTTTCTGATGAAGATGCAAAGCAAATAGGCAATTATACAGTATATGGCTTTTCTGGATTAGATGCTGTAGCAACTAAAGCACCTATTGCAAAAATGAATTATATCTATGATTCAAGGTATAAGTGCAAAAAAGATATGGGACATAACAAAGACAAAAAGATTATTGAAATGGATCTAAAACTTTCAGGTACATATAGTTTCTATGATGCTCGTTTACTTGCAACTGGCACAAAAAAAGATAAGGAGTGGTTTTCAAGTGAGGAATATCCTATTCAATTTGCAGTTGTAAGTGGTAATCAGTATGTAGGAATTATTAATCTTTGGAGCCATGAAAATGATCTTCAGTTCAGAGATGTATGGGAGTATGGCTGTGATGAACCTAAACTTCAAGAGATTCGTTTTCTTTCAAAAGAAGAAGCAGAAAAAATAGATAATTTCTCTTTGTATTTTTATGTTTGTCCATATAGTTTAAAAAAATATCCAATTGAAAAGAAAGATAGAACCTTTGACAGAAGATTCAAATTCCAGTTACCTGATGGTACAGATTATCGCTTAGTTTAAAATAAGTTCAAGTAATAAAAAAGAAATCAGTGAGTTATGTTACAACTTGCTGATTTCTTTTTGACTTACAGTGCTTAGATGTAATGCATTATATTATGAAAATAGATATATGAACAGAACGAATTTTTGAAGAAATATTATATTTATGCTATTGCAATTTATTAAAAATATGATATACTTTATTGGATTAATTGATAAATATATCAAAATTCAAAAACGAGAAAGTTGTAGCTAGCTATAATGCTCTGGCTATATAAGGAGAAGAAAACAATATGAAAATGGGAATTGTAGGCCTACCAAATGTAGGCAAAAGTACATTATTTAATGCAATAACTAAAGCAGGTGCGGAATGTGCAAATTACCCTTTTTGCACAATAGAACCTAATGTTGGTGTGGTTGCTGTACCAGATGAAAGACTAGAAAAATTAGCAGCTATTTATAACCCACAAAAAGTTACACCAGCTGTAATTGAATTCGTTGATATTGCAGGTTTAGTTAAAGGCGCAAGCCATGGAGAAGGTCTTGGTAACAAATTCTTATCCCATATTAGAGAAGTAGATAGCATTATAGAAGTAGTAAGATGTTTTGAAGATTCTAATATTGTTCACGTAGATGGAAGCATTAATCCTATTCGCGATATAGAAACCATTAATTTAGAACTCATTTTTGCAGACATGGAAACTATTGAAAAACGTTTAGATAATGCAAAAAAGAAGCTAAAAGCAGATAAAAAATATCAAGAAGAAATAGAAATATTAGAAAAAGTTAAGCAAGCCTTAGAACAAGGAAAACCAGCAAGAACAGTTACACTTAGCGAAGAACAAAAAGAATTATTAAAAGATTCTTTTTTACTAACAATGAAGCCAATTCTTTATGTGGCAAATGTTTCAGAAAATGATTTAAGCACAGTAGAACAAAATGAAAAAGTACAAAAAGTAAAAGAATATGCAAAACAAGAAAATGCAGAAGTTATTCCACTTTGTGTAAAAATAGAAGAAGAGCTTGCTAGCCTAGAAAAAGAAGAACAAAAAGAAATGCTAGAAGCACTTGATTTAGATGAATCTGGCTTAGATAAAGTTATAAAAGCAAGTTATGATTTACTTGGTTTAATGTCATTTTTAACTGCAGGAGAACCAGAAGTAAGAGCGTGGACAATCCAAAAAGGTACAAAAGCACCAGAGGCTGCAGGAAAAATCCATACAGATATTCAGAGAGGCTTTATTCGTGCAGAAATAGTTTCTTATAACGATTTAATAAAAGAAGGTTCAATAAATGCAGTAAAGGAAAAAGGCTTAATGAGGTTAGAAGGAAAAGATTATATAATGCAAGATGGAGACGTAGTTTTATTTAGATTTAATGTTTAAATAAAAAAGCCAAAAATTAGTTTAAAGCTATTTTTTAGAAAAAAGTTAAATAAGATTAAGCAAATGAAAAAAATTAAAACTATTTTTAGTAAAAAAATTAAAGTTATTTTTTATTGAAAAATTAAGTAAAAGCAGATTAATAACAAAAAAACATATAAAAAGTTATAAAAAATCATAAAAAAACTTGACTATTTAAGAATAAAAGTATAAAATATTTGTGAATTAAAAATAATATTATGTATAAACTTTTATATTTTTACCAATAATAGTATTAATATCGAAAGAAAAAAGGAGAATAAAACATGAAAAACAAAAAAATTATAGTAGTATTTATTTTAATTATTGCAATGTTATTTATAATGGTATCTGGAGTAAAAGCAACAAACCCTCTTCCTATTATAGATGAAAATACAGAAGAACCAGGCGAGCTTGAGCCAACCCCAACTCCTACACCAACGCCAACGCCTACTCCAACACCTACACCTACACCTACACCAACTCCTACGCCAACACCATCTCCTAGCCCTACAGAATCATTACCAGATACAGGTGTAGCAGAAGATACAGCATTATTTGTTTTTATAACAATTTGTATAGCATCTTCAATATATGCTTTTGTAAAAATTAGAAATTATAAAAATATTTAAGTAATATAAAAATGAATTTCAAATAAAGAATATAAGCTATTTTATATTAAAAAACATTTAGTCTAACTTCAATTAAATTAATTTTTTAATATAAATAGTTTATATTCTTTTTAGTTCTTATAAATTGCAAATATACATTTCCTAAGTTATTTCTTTAGCTTTTATAACAGTTCTTTTCCCATTAACATTATTACAAGTAAGTAAAGTAATAATTCTTTCCTTATCATTATCCTGCTTAGTACAAGATAAATCATTAGCATTTACTTCATATTTATCAAAAACTTCATAATTAATTTTTTTACCATACAAATCATAAATTTCCACTATATCTTTATTTTTTAACTTACTTAAATTACTAAAAAATTTATTATCAACATAATTATGCCCTGCAATACATAAATTACCATATTCATTTGGATTTGGACCTGCAAAACGACATAAAGAAATTTTTAATAAATCATCATTAGTTTCAGAAATAATAGGGTAATTCAAGTTTATTTTTGCAATTTTAATTATACCTATTACAAATGGATTTTCAATTAATACTGCTTGTTTTTCTATTTTAGTTTCCGTATTATTTTGATATAAAGTAGTTAAAGAATAATTATTTAATAATTCCTTTGATAATTTTTCATTTTCTTTTAAAGTATAAATTTGGTATAAAAAAATAAGTATAAAAATGCTAGAAATTATAATAGAAATTATAAATTGAAGTAAGTATTTATTTTTATTAATATATTTAAAAAAATCACTTCTAGTTGTTTTAAGGTTATTAGTTTCTTCCTCATAAGGTTCATCATAAGGAATTTCAAATATTTCATTACTAAATTCAACTTTAAAACTAGGAATAATTTTTTTAGTTCTCTTAAAAATAATTTGCTTCATATATAAATCACCTTTAAAAAATCAAAAAAAATTTATCTTTTTATTTTAGTATTATCAATTTAATAGAAAATATTTATAAAATTTTTTGCTACTTAATTTATATATAATTAATTTAAAATCAGAAAAAATAGTTTGAAAGAAATTAATCTTTCATTTCTATGTGTGCTTTTGAGCGAAGCAAGAAAGGAATGGAATTTAAAATAGACATTGAAGGAAATATAAAATAAATATTGAAGGAAATTTTATAATTAAATTTTTATATAAATTTTTTCAAAAAAAGATGTAAAAATAAATAAACTATGATAGAATATACAAAGAAAAATTAAAGTTAAGGAGAGTGTTGAAGTGCCTAAAGAATTAAAGTATAAAAGAGTATTATTAAAGCTAAGTGGTGAGGCTTTAGCAGGCGATGAAAAGCATGGCATAAATGCAAAAACTTTAGAAAACATATGTGACAAAATAAAAGAACTTGTAGATTTAGGTGTGCAAGTAGGAATTGTAGTTGGAGGAGGTAACTTTTGGCGAGGCAAATATGGTTACAATATGGAAAGAACCACATCAGACTATATGGGAATGCTTGCTACATGCATAAATGGTTTAGCTTTGCAAGATGCATTAGAATCAAGAGGAATATTTACAAGAGTGCAAACTGCAATTGAAATGCGAGAAATTGCAGAACCATATATTAAAAGAAAGGCTGTAAAGCATTTAGAAAAAGGCAGAGTAGTTATATTTTCCTGTGGTACAGGAAATCCATATTTCACAACAGATACAGCCGCAGCTTTAAGAGCCGCAGAAATAGATGCAGAAGTAATATTAGTTGGAAAAACTATTGATGGAGTATATTCAGATGATCCAAAGGTAAATCCAAATGCAGTAAAATACGATAAAATTAGCTATTTAGATATATTAAATAAAGATTTAAAAGTAATGGATTCAACAGCTACATCATTATGTAGAGATAATAATATTTCCTTAATAGTATTTGCAATAGATAAACCAGAAAATATGGTAAAAGCAATTTTAGGTGAAAAAGTAGGTACTATTATAAGCAATTAAATAGCAAGGCAAGAAAATAAAAAATTAAATTAAAAGGAGAAATTAAAATTATGAATAATATTTATGAAGAAAAAATGGATAAAACAATAAGTGTTTTTAAGGAAAATTTAGCAGAAATTAGAGCTGGTAGAGCAAATCCAGCAATTTTAAATAAAATTTCAGTAGATTATTATGGAGTATCAACACCAATTAACCAAGTAGCTGGTATATCTGTACCAGAACCTAGAATGATTTTAATTCAGCCATGGGATGCTAGCTTATTAAAAGAAATAGAAAAGGAAATTTTAAAATCAGATATTGGAATTAACCCTAATAATGACGGAAAGTCAATAAGACTTACTTTTCCTGAATTAAACGAAGAAAGAAGAAAAGAAATAGTAAAAGATATTAGAAAACTTGCAGAAGAAGCAAAAGTTGCAGTACGTTCTATCAGAAGAGATGCTATAGATGAAGCAAAAGAAGCACAGAAAAAATCAGAAATTACTGAAGACGATTTAAAGAATGAAGAAGATCAAATTCAAAAATTAACAGATAAAAAAGTTCAAGAAATAGATACTTTATTAGAAGCAAAAGAAAAAGAAATAATGAATATTTAATATTGTGCTGAGCAAATTAAAAAATGAAGGTTAGTTAAAAAAAATAATCTTTCATTTCTAAGTGTTTGAGCGAAGCAAGAAAGGAAGTAAATTTTGTATGGAAGAAGTACTATTACCTAAGCATATTGCAATTATTATGGATGGAAATCGTAGATGGGCTAGAGAAAAAGGCTTAGATCCTAAGCTAGGTCATAAAGAAGGTGCAGAAAATTTAAAAAGAATTGCAAAATATGCAAACAAAATAGGAATAAAATACTTAACAGTATATGCTTTCTCAACAGAAAACTGGAAAAGAACCAAAGAAGAAGTTGGAGCATTAATGCTTTTACTTCAAAAGTATGTTGAAGAATTTTTAACAGATAAAAATTTTGAAAATATAAAATTAAATGTTTTAGGTGATATTACTAGGTTAGATAAGAGCTTACAAAAAAGCATAGAAAAAATAATGACTAAAACAAAAGAAAATACGGGGCTTACATTAAACATTGCCTTCAATTATGGTGGAAGAGATGAAATAGTAAGGGCAGTTAAAAAAATAGCCCAAGAAGTAAAAGATAATGAAATATCAGTAGAAAATATTAATGAAGATGTATTTTCAAATAGCTTATATACTGCAGGTCAACCAGATCCTGATTTATTAATTAGACCGGGTGGAGAGCAAAGAATTAGTAATTATCTTTTATGGCAACTTGCATATACAGAATTTTTATTTATACCAAAATATTGGCCAGATTTTACAGAAGAAGATTTAAATGAAGCAATACATACTTTTACTCAAAGAAATCGTAAATTTGGTGGAAAATAGAAAAAGAAGGTTGAAAAATAATTACAATTTTTTTCTAACCAGATTTGTGCATTAGAGAGGAATGATAGTAAATATGAATGTGAAAAGAGTTATATCAGGCTTAGTATTGTTTCCATTAGTAGTCGTTTTATTAGTATTTGGCAATAAATATGTTGTAGATATTGCTATATCCATAATTTCAATTATGAGTTTACATGAATTTTATAAAGCTTTTAGAACAGGCAATAAGGCAAATCCTATTGATTGGATTGGGTATTTAGCAGCAGGTATGATTTCTATTATACATGTAGTTCCAGCAAATTGGGTTTTAAAAACAATAGGGCTTCTTTTACCATTTTCAATATTGCTTTTGTTTTTGCATGTTATTATTACTAATTTAAAAATAGACGTAAAAGATATTGCAATTACATTTTTTGGAATATGCTACATAGTTATTTTCTTAATGTTTATTTCAATTATTCATGAAAACTTAGAAAATGGAAGATTTCTAATTTGGTATTTATTTTTTACAGCTTGGGGTACTGATATTTTTGCATATTTTACAGGTAAAGCCATTGGAAAGCATCATTTTACTGAAATTAGTCCAAATAAAACATTAGAAGGCTGTGTTGGAGGTATATTTGGGGCAATTTTACTAACAACACTTTACACTGTTGCTTGCAATAATATTTTTAATGTTCATTTTAACTATATTATTATGGCTATGCTAAGTTTTATACTAAGTTTAATAAGCCAACTTGGAGATTTAGCAGCTTCAAGTATAAAAAGATATACAGGAATTAAAGATTTTAGCAATTTAATTCCAGGTCATGGTGGTATGCTAGATAGAATTGATAGTATAATATTTATTGCACCATTTGCATATTTTTTATTTATGATGCTCTAATTTAATTAAGAAAGAAAATTTAATAAAAGTTTTGATTAAAAATACTAAAAATTTAATTAAAAAAGAAAATACTAAGGGCTTTAATAAAAAAATATAATTAAAAAAACATACAAAGGCTTTAATAAAAACATACTAAATTTTATAAAAAGATTACTAAAAGTTTTAACTAAAAAAGGAGAAATAACTTTGATTGATTTTATTATAACTATAATTAAAATTGCATTTATACTAGGATTTCTTGTTTTTATTCATGAAGGTGGACACTTTTGCGTTGCAAAATTATGCAAAATAAAAGTAAATGAATTTGCACTAGGCTTTGGGCCAACTATATGGAAAAAGCAAGGAAAAGAAACCAAATATGCTTTAAGACTTATTCCACTTGGTGGTTTTGTAAATATGGAAGGAGAAGAAGAACGTTCAAATGAAGAAGGTTCTTTTAGTAAAGCCAGTATTCCTAAAAGAATTGCTGTAGTTGCAGCAGGTGGGTTAGTAAATATAATTTTTGCTTTAATAGTATATTTTATTTTAATGAGCTTTGTAGGAAATAACGTTTCTACTGTTATAGAAAAAGTTATGCCAAGCACAGAAGCTGAAACTGCTGGAATGCAATCAGGAGATAAAATTATAAAAATAAATGGTAAAAATATTCATTACAAAACAGATTTAGATAATTCACTTGAAAATTATGATGGGAATAATTTAGAAGTAGTAATAGAAAGAAATGGAGAAAAAATTACTTATAACATAAAGCCAGTAGAAGAAAAGTATAATTATACTGGTATAGCTATTTCTGTAAATGATGAAACTACGAAAATAGCTGCAATATACCCAAAAAGTCCAGCAGAAACTCGGAAAATTAGAAGTAGATGATGTAATAGTTTCAATAAATGATGTAAACGTAGAAAAAAATGCTCAAAAATTGGTAGAAGAAATTAATAAAAACGTAGGCGAAAAAATAATATTTACAGTTAAAAGAGGAGAAGAAACAAAGCAAATAGAAATTACACCTGAAGTAAAATCAAACTATTATATGGGCGTTTATTTGAAAATGGCAGAAAATAACTTCGCAAATAATACTTATTATGCATTTTTTGAAACTGGAGATTTTGCATTTTCTATTGTAGATAACTTAAAATTACTATTTACAGGGAATGTTTCAATAGACCAAATGATGGGACCAGTAGGTATTGGTGGAGTAGTTGCAGAAACAAATGATTTAGCAGACTTTATTTATATTTTAGCTTTAGTTTCTATTTCACTTGGATTTACTAACTTACTTCCATTCCCACCTTTAGATGGAGGAAAAATTGTTATTTTATTAATAGAAGCTATAAGAAGAAAGCCTTTAAAGGAAAAAACAGAACTAACAATTCAAATGATAGGTTTTATGGTTTTAATGGGCTTAGCAGTTATTGTTACCTATAATGATATTTTAAGAGTGTTCTAAAAATAAAAAATGCACGAAACGTAATGTAAAAATGGAGTAATTAAAATTATGAAAAATAAAAAATGTAAAGAAATACAAATAAGTATGGAAAAACCTCAAAATTACTTAGCGTAAAAGAACTACTAGATAAAGACATTAATGAAAAATATAATATATTTTTTAATAACTAAAAATGGAGAAAAACAATGGAAGAAAATTTAAAAACAGTAAAACAAGTATTTAAAGATTATAATTCAAGAAGCTTTGCATTAAGCGAAGCTAAAGTTGCTGGTGTTAATATATATAAAAAAACAAATGAATTAGAAATCAAATTAAAGGTACTTTCATCTATTTTAGTGAAAGATTTAATAGATTTTGAAAAATACTTAAATGAAAGATTTGGTTTTAAAGAAGTTAATATAAAAATTGAAGCTAATGATATAGAAAATGATGTAAATAAAAAAATACAAGTAGAATGGGAAGATGTAGTGGATTATATGTCATATAAGCATCCACTAACAAAAGCCTTATTAAAAGGTAGCACAGTACAAATAGAAGAAAATAAAATAATAGTAAAATTAGTAAAAAGAGGAAAGCAAATACTAGAAGCAAGAGGCTTTGAAAAAATATTATCTTCTAAATTACAAGATTTATACAATAAAAAATATGTAGTTACCTATAGTGAAGAAGTAACAGAAGAAATGCTTGCTATGTATCAAGAACAAGCAAAAGAATTAGAAAAACAGGCCATTTTATTTGCACAAAAAGAAGCACAAGAATATGCAGAAGAAAAAATGGCATCTAGTAATCAAGAAAATGTTAGTATTGCAGTTAATCAATCAAGTGGTAATTCAGCAAGTAAAGCACAAACAGCTTCTGAACCAAGTACAGCATTAAAGAAGCCTGCATCTTCAGAAGAAGCAAAAGAAGAAAATTCTCCTATAATATTAGGTAGAAGCTTAAAAATAAAAGAAGAATTATCTAAAATAATAGATCTTTCTGTTGATAGCGGAAAAGTATTATTAGATGGTGAAATTTTAAATGTAGATTCTAGAGAATTAAAATCTGGAAAGCTTTTAGTTACCTTTGATTTATATGATGGCTCTAGCACCATTACCTGTAAATCATTTGTTGAAAAAGAAAAGGCAGATGGAGTTATAAAAAGGTTAAAAGGTGCAAAAGGTGTAAAAGTTAATGGAAATGCCCAATTTGATCCATTTGCAAAAGAATTAGGTGTAATAGCAAATGTTATTATAGAATCTACTGGTCTAAAAAAAGAAGTCAGAAAAGATGAAGCAAAGGAAAAAAGAGTAGAACTTCATATGCATACACAAATGAGTCAAATGGATGCAATGACACCTGTAAAAGATTTACTAAAACGTGCAGTAAAATGGGGAATGAAATCAATAGCAATTACAGATCATGGAGTTGTACAAGCTTTTCCAGATGCCCATAAATATATACAAAAAGAACATCCAGACTTAAAAGTAATTTATGGTGTTGAAGCATATTTAGCGCCAGATAAAACCTCGTGTGTATCTTTTTCAAGAAATCAAAACATAGAAGATGCCACATATTGCGTATTAGACTTAGAAACAACAGGAATTTCCTTTAGAACTGAAAAAATTACAGAAATAGGCATTATGAAAGTAAAAAATCATGAGGTAATAGAAGAATTTAGTACCTTTGTAAACCCAGAAAAACCAATACCACAAAAAGTTGTAGAAGTAACAAACATTACAGATGAAATGGTAAAAGATGCTCCAACTATAGATAAAATACTACCAAAAGTTTTAGAATTTGTTGGAGATAGTGTGTTAGTTGCACATAATGCCGACTTTGATATTGGATTTTTAAAACACAATTGTTCAGAGCTTGGCTTAAAGCTAGGAAATACATACGTAGATACCTTACGTTTAGCAAAAGAATTATTTCCACAATATAAAAAATACAAATTAGGCATTATAGCAGAAAACTTAGGAATAAAAGTAGAAGTAGCTCATAGGGCCTTAGATGATGTAGATACAACCGTAAAAGTGTTTAATGTAATGCTTGATATGTTAAAAGAAAAGGGAATTAATACCTTAGACGAAATAGATACAAAACTAAGTGGAAAAGCAGATTATAAATCACTTCCAACATACCATGCAATAATACTTGCTAAAGATTATGTTGGTCTTAAAAACTTATATAAATTAATATCCATTTCACATTTAGACTATTTTTATAAAAAACCTCGTATATTAAAATCAATTTATAAAAAATATTCAGAAGGTTTAATATTAGGTAGTGCGTGCGAAGCAGGTGAGTTATATAGAGCAATTATTGCAGGAAAAACAGATGAAGAAATAGAAGAAATAGCATCTGACTATGATTACTTAGAAATTCAGCCTATTGGAAACAACATGTTTATGGTTAGAAATGAAACTGTAAAATCTGTAGAAGATTTGCAAGACATAAACCGCAAAATAGTAGCCTTAGGTGAAAAACTACAAAAACCAGTAGTTGCAACTTGTGATGTTCACTTTATGGATCCACAAGATGAAATATACCGTAGAATTTTAATGGCAGGTCAGGGGTATGATGACGCAGATGAGCAAGCACCACTTTATTTACGTACTACAGAAGAAATGCTTAAAGAATTTGAATATTTAGGTGAAGAAAAAGCATATGAAGTAGTAGTTACAAATACGAATAAAATTGCAGAAATGTGTGAAAATATAAGTCCAATTTCACCAGAAAAATGCCCACCATATATTGAAGGCTGTGAAGAAACAATTAAAAATATTGCATATAGTAAAGCACATGAATTATATGGGGATCCACTTCCAGAATTAGTACAAAATAGACTAGATAAAGAATTAAATTCAATTATAAATAATGGATTTTCTGTTATGTATATTATTGCACAAAAATTGGTTTGGAAGTCTAATGAAGATGGATATATTGTAGGTTCAAGAGGATCTGTTGGTTCATCATTTGTTGCAAACATGACAGGTATTACAGAAGTAAACTCCTTGCCACCACATTATAGATGCCCAAACTGTAAATATTCAGATTTTACAGATTATGGCTACAAAAATGGTTTTGACCTTCCAGATAAAGATTGCCCTAAATGCGGACATAAGCTAAAAAAAGATGGAATGGATATACCATTTGAAACTTTCTTAGGTTTCGATGGAGATAAAGAGCCAGATATAGACTTAAACTTTTCAGGTGAATATCAAGCAAAAGCTCATAAATATACAGAAGTTATATTTGGAAAAGGAACAACTTTTAAAGCAGGAACAGTTGGTACAGTTGCAGATAAAACAGCATACGGTTATGTAAAAAAATATTATGAAGAACGTGGCATTCCAGTTAGTAATGCAGAAGTTTTAAGGCTTTCACAAGGTTGCACAGGAATTAAAAGAACAACAGGACAGCATCCAGGAGGAATTATAGTAGTACCAAAAGGTAGAGAAATATATGAATTTACGCCAGTACAACATCCAGCAGATGATCCAAATTCAGATATTATAACAACACACTTTGATTACCACTCAATAGA
>CANRKF010000047.1 GCA_947631145.1 uncultured Clostridia bacterium
ATAGATAATCCGAACTCGGAAAGGGTAAAAGAAAAAATGAAAAAAAATAAAGAATTAAAAGAAGCAAATGAAAAATTACAAACAATGAGTGAAGAAGAATACATGGAAAGAATGGCATGGTTTAGAGAAAAAGCAATATTAGAATATAACACAGGAATGTCAAGTGCACTAAGTAGAGGAAGAAAAGAGGCAAAATTAGAAACTGCGAAAAGTTTACTAAATCAAGGAGTAGAATTAAGTATAATAATAAAAGCAACAGGCCTAACAGAAAAGGAACTACAAGAACTTCAAGTTAATAAATAATTGCAATAAAACCTTTTCAAAGAATTATAAAAATAAAATTAATTAATGCTAAAAGCAAAGCGAAATATAAAGAAAACAATTGACAAATCAAAACACCTGTTTTATAATAAAAACAGGTGATATTTTTGGAAAGAAAAATTTTACATGTAGATGTAAATAATGCATTTCTTTCATGGACTGCTGTTGAAATGCTAAAAAATGGAGCAGAGGTAGATATTAGAACTATCCCTGCTATTATTGGTGGAGATGAAGAAAAAAGAAAAGGCATAGTTTTAGCAAAAAGTACACCAGCTAAAAAGTATGGAATAAAAACAGCAGAACCTATTTATTTTGCAAAGCAAAAATGTCCTAGCCTTGAAATATATCCAAGCAATTTCAAAATATATCGTAAATATTCTAATAACTTATACAATATTCTTTGCGAATACACAAATAAAATAGAGCGTTTTTCTATAGATGAATGCTTTTTAGATATTACAAAATTCATACCAAAAGGAAAAAAGGATTTAGACATAGCCTATGAAATTCATTCAAGAGTAAAAGAAGAACTTGGTTTTACAGTTAATATTGGTGTAGCAGAAAACAAACTGCTTGCAAAAATGGCATCAGACTTTGAAAAGCCAAACAAAATTCATACTTTATATAAAAACGAAATCCCTACTAAAATGTGGCCACTTCCAATATCAGATTTATTTATGGTAGGCAAAAAAAGCATTCCAAAATTAGAACAATTAGGCATAAAAACAATAGGAGAATTAGCTTCAAGAAATAAAGAAAGTATAGAAAAATTATTTGGAAAATTTGGAAAAACTATATGGGAATATGCAAATGGAATTGATTTATCAGAAGTAAATTCAGAGCCGGAAGAACCAAAATGCATAGGAAATTCAGTTACTTTGCCCAAAGATTTAAACAATATAGAAAAAATAGAAGAAGTGCTTTTAGCAATTACAGAACAAACAACTTATAGGTTAAGAAAACACAATTTGCTCACATCAACCATAGGGGTGCAAATACGAACAAACGAATTTAAAAATTATTCACATCAAAGAACTCTGTTAACCCCAACTGATAGCACAAAAATAATTTATGAAACTGCAAAAGAAGTATTAAAAGAATTATACAAAGGTCAGCCCATTAGATTAATAGGAATAAAAGTAGATAAATTAACTTCACCAACTGCACAGCAAATATCTTTATTTGATACACCAAAAAATGAAAAACAGCAGAAATTAGATAAAACCTTAGATAGCATAAAAGAAAAGTATGGCTATAACAGTGTAACAAGAGCAGGTCAAATGCAAATAGATAAAATGATGGATTTTAAAGAATAAGGTCTATATATTTGTATAAATTATTTTATAAATAAAATATTCAAATAAAAAATAATTAAAAAATGTAGTAATTTGTAAAAAAATGGTATGCTCGTACATATAATATAGTAGTAATACTTTCAGCACAAGTATTACTAGGAGGTGTAGAAACATGTGCGAGAACGAAGATAAAAAATGTGTTATTATATGTAATAATGAACAAAAACCACAAAGAAAAAATAAATGCTGTATAGATGTTATAATATTTATATTATCTATATTGTTAGGCATTACTTTAGGACTAATTATTGGTTCTATTGCAGCAGTTGCAGCTGTTATTACAGCAGCATTACCAGCATTCATAATTTTGGCAGTAATACTTGTAATATTAATAATTATAAGAATAATAGAAAGAATATGTAACAGAAACAAGTGTTGCTAAACCCAAAAAAGCTAAGCCTAAAAGTAAAATTTTAAAAACTTAAGTTAATAAATTAGCAAAAACTTAAAAAGTTAAATTAGACTTAAAAAAATGAATTTAGGAAAAGCTTTAAAACTCAAAATTCAACTTGATAAAAGTTGAATTTTGATACATATTTAAGAACGTATAAAATAAAATGAGAAAATTAAAAAAGTATAAAAATATAAGTTGACAAAATACGACAAAAATGGTAATTTATAAACTGAAAATATACAAAATAGAAACGACAAATAAAAAATAAATAAGGGGGGTAACAAATGGAAGAACAAAATAACATACCAAGCCAATATAAACCACTTTCAGCTTGGGCATATGTTGGATACAATATATTATTTGCTATACCATTAGTAGGATTTATTTGCTTAATTATATTTGCATTTGATTCATCAAATATAAATCGTAGAAACTATGCACGTTCTTTTTTCTGCGTATATCTAATTTTAGTTATAATTATTGTAGCTATATTAGTATTAGGAGGAGCAACGGGCTTAGCTTTATATAGTGGTTTACAAGCATAAAAAATTAAAAAACTTATTCTAAAAAATGCAAAGTAAAAGGAAATAATATAACGAATAAAAAATACAACTATATAACATAAAAACATATAGTTGTATTTTTTTGCAATTTATGATATAAATTATAAAAATGCTTAAATACAAATTAAGCAATGTGAATAAAATATAGTAATTAAATATAAGATATTAATGCGCCCAAAAACGCAATAGATAGGAGGTTAATTTGAAAGAAGGCATCCTATGTGTGCCTTGAAATCGAAGTGAGAAAGGCATGATTTTTAGTTTAAAAAAATTGATCTTTCATTTCTATGTGTTTGAGCGAAGCAGGAAAGGAATGAAATTTTTTAATGGAGAAAAAAGTAATAGATGTGTTAGAAAAATATAATCAAACATATCTTTTAAATTATCTTAATTTATTAACAGAAGAAGAAATTAAAAACTTAGAAAAGCAAATACTTGAAATTGATTTTGAACAATTAAAAAAACTATATGAAAGCACTAAGAAAAAGCCAAAAATAGAAGAGAATAAAATAGAACATATAAACTATACAAATAAAGAAAAACTCTCAACAAATGAAAAACAAGAATTAGAAAATATTGGAAAACAAGTAATAAAAGATGGACATTATGCAGTAATAACAATGGCAGGAGGGCAAGGAACAAGACTTGGACATAAGCGGACCAAAAGGAACATTTATGCTAAACACCAAAAATGGACCAAAATATATTTTTGAAATACTTATAGATACCTTCAAACAAGCTAAAAAGGAATATAATATAGAAATACCATGGTATATTATGACTAGCAGAGAAAATAATAAGGAAACAGTAGATTTTTTAGAAGAACACGAATACTTTGGTTATAATAAAAATAAAGTAAAATTTTTTATACAAGGCGAATTACCACTTTTAGATACTAATGGAAAAGTTATTTTAAATGAAGAAAAACAAATAAAAGAAGCTGCAAATGGTAATGGTGGTATTTATGAAGCTTTTGCAAAATCAGGATTTCTAAAAGAAATGAAGCAAAATCAAATAGAATGGATATTTGTAAACAATATAGATAATATCATTTCTAACTTTGTAGATCCTTTATTACTAGGACTTGCAATACAAAATAATCAAAAAATAGCAGCAAAATCTGTTGCAAAAATTAATCCTCAAGAAAAAGTAGGAGTATTCTGTAAAGTAAATGGAAAACCTAAAATTATTGAATATATAGATTTACCAGAAGAAATGGCAGAGCAAAGAGATGAAAATGGAGAACTTCTATATGGAGAAGTAAATATAGGAGCATATTTATTTAATATTAGCATATTAGAAGATTTAGCCAAAATTAGGCTACCATACCATGCAGCTTTTAAAAAATCTGCATATTTATTAGAAAATGGAAAATATTTAGAGCCTAAAAGTCCTAATATATATAAATTTGAAACCTTTATTTTTGATGTGTTTAAAAGATATAACGATATTGCAATATTAAGAGTAAAAAGGGAAGATGAATTCGCACCAGTAAAAAATAAAGAAGGAGCAGATAGTCCAGAAACTGCAGTTAAATTATATAATGCAAAGTTTTAATGTTATATAAGAAAAGTAGCCAAGAGTATAAGGCAAACAGCAAAAAAATATAAGTCAGGTAATTAAAAGTATAAGACGTAACTAAAGGTATAAGAAAAACAGCCAGAATATAAGGCGAGTGACTGAAAACATAAGGCAGTTAACTAAAAGTAAAAGACAAGTAGTCAAAAAAGTATAAATTAATAATAAAAAAATTAAGTTTTATAGGTAACCTTAAAAAACCTAAATATATTATACAAGGAGAAGAAAGTATATCAATACTTTCATGTGAAATTATGGAAAAAATAATAGCTTTGGTAATGGCAGCAGGAACAGATGACAGAATGAAATCTAAAAAATCAAAATTAGCACAAGAACTATATGGAAAAGCAGTTATAAAAAGAGTAGTAGATAGCATAAAAAAGGCAGGAATTGATGAAGTTGCTGTTATTGTTGGAAAAAATAAAGAAGAAATACAAGAAATTTTAAAAGACGAAGTAACCTACATTTATCAAGAAAATTGTTTAGGAACAGGTCATGCAATTATGCAAGCAATTCCATATTTAGAAAAAAAATCTGGCAAAGTTTTAATAGCAAATGGCAATATTCCTTTAATTACAGCCAATACAATTAAAGCAATGGTAGAAAAATCAGCAAAAGAAGAGGAAGTTGCTACAATTTTAACAGGAATTATTAGTGATCCAACAGGTTATGGAAGAATTATTAGACAAAACAACAAGATAGTAGAAATTATAGAAGAAAAAGAATTAACTGAGGCACAAGTAAATTTATTAGAAGTAAATGCAGGAATATATTGTTTCGATATTTCAAAATTATTAGAAATAATTGGAAAATTAGAAAAAAGCAGTATGGGGCTTTACTATTTAACAGATATTATAAAAATGCTATCAAATAAAAATGAAAAAATAGGAGGCTTTTTAGTAGAAGATAATACTGAAATTCTAAGTTTAAATACAAAAGTACAATTAGAAATGTTATCTAGAATTTTAAGAATCCGTATAAATACAAAGCACATGAATAATGGAGTTACCATAGAAGATATGAATACTACATATATATACGATGATGTAGAAATAGGAATAGATACTGTAATACATCCTAATACTACAATAAAATCAGGAGTAGTAATTGGAGAAGAATGCAATATTGGACCAAATGCGTATATTAGAGAAGGATGTGTTCTTGCAAATAAAGTTAAAGTAGGAAGCTTTGTAGAAATAAAGAAAGCGATTATTGGAGAAGGCACTAAAGTTCCACACCTATCATATATGGGTGATACTACAATTGGAAAAAAATGTAACATTGGATGCGGAACAATTACTTGTAACTATGATGGCAAAAACAAACATAAAACAGTTATTGGAGATAATTGCTTTGTTGGCTCTAATGTTAATTTAGTAGCACCAGTAACAATGGGAGATCATGTTTTAGTTGCAGCAGGCTCTACAATTACACAAGATATACCATCAGAAAGCTTAGCAATAGCAAGAGAAAGACAAACAAATAAAGAAGGCTGGAATAAGGGAAAATAAAAATTTAAAGTTTTATATAATATAAAATTTAAAAATTTGTGATGAAAAATTTGTAAAATTGTTTTATATAACTTAAAAAAGAGGCTAATACTTATGAAATGAACCCAAATTGTTAGACAAAAGGTTTAACAATTTGGGTTCATTTCAAAGGTAAAAACCTCTTTTTGTACACTTATTACTGTTGTTCTCCCGGTAAGAAATAATCTACAACACCATATACTAAAGCACCAATAATTGCAGCCATCCAAGATACTGTATAACCTGCTACGAAATATTGAGTAACATATAATACTACAGCAGAAAGAACAAATCCAACAAATCCTTTTCCAAATGAACTTGCATGTAAACCAGTAAAACGAGTAATTAAATAGTCAATAATAGTAAGAACAATAGCAGCAGCTGCTAAAGCCCAAAAACTATTAATTTGGAAACCGGGTGTGAAAAATGCAGTTATAGCAAGTACAATTCCCGCAGTAACTAATCTACCAATAATTTGCCATACTGTACTTTTACTATTTGAACTTGTTTGAGTGTTTTCTTGATTATTAGCCATAACTTAAAACCTCCTTTAAAAATAATATCTATTAAAATTTCATGTTTTTCTATTTTTTATTATGAACTAAAATTAAAAATTTATTCGCTTGTTTGAATAAAATTATTATTTTTGCTCAAAATTATAATTAATTAAAAATTATTTATAAAAATTAAAGTTTTTTTAGAAAGGGAAAAATATGTTAATTACGTTAATAAGAACTATTTTTTTGTACATACTTGTACTTATTGTTATGAGATTAATGGGAAAAAGAGAAATTGGTCAGCTTCAACCTTTTGAACTTGCAATTTCAATTATGATAGCAGATTTAGCCTCAATACCAATGTCCGATACAGGAATTCCAATTTCAAACGGAATAATTCCAATTTTAGGCTTATTAGTAATGCATTTACTAATTTCATTAATAAATATGAAAAGCATAAAAGCAAGAGAAGTAATGTGCGGAAAGCCTAGTATATTAATTTATAGAGGAAAAATAGATGAGAAAGTTTTAAAAAAGGAAAGATTTACAATAAATGAATTGCAAGAAAGATTAAGAGGAAGCAATGTAGTAAATCTTGGAGATGTAGAATATGCAATTCTAGAAACAAGCGGACAAGTAACAGTTATTCAAAAGCCAAATAAAAGAAACACTATACCAGAAGATTTTAATATAGAGCCAGAATATGAAGGAATTCCTTATGATTTAGTAGTGGATGGAAGAATAATGTTAAATAATTTGAAGCAAATAGGAAGAGATATAAATTGGCTTAATAAACAAGTGGAAAAATTTAACATAAAACCAGAAGAAGCCTTAATTGTAACTTATGATGGAAAAGGTCAAATATTTTGCCAAGCAAAAGAAAGGGAAAATTAATTTGAAATAATAAAAAGCTTTCGTACCTATGTGTGCCTTTTTTAATATATAATAAGCAAATAGGCAAAATAACAAATTTAAAGTATAACTAAAATTGTAATAAAATAAAGAAAGGTGAAATATCTAATGTATAAGGAGATTGTAATTACTATTATTGTACTTGTTTTAATTGTAGTGGGGAATATTGTTACACAGAATAATACAAATAAATCTGTAGAAGAAATGAGTTATGAGTTAGAAAATTTAAAACAAGAAATAGAAAATAAAAATTGGGAACAGTCTAATAAAAAAATGGAAGAAATTGAAAAAATATGGGAAGAAAAAAATGAAGTAATGGCTTATTATATAGAGCATAATGAATTAGAAAAGGTGCAAACAGAAATAGTAAAAATCAAAGCAGATGTTGAATCAAAAGAAGCGGCAATGGCAGCTGAATCTATTGGCAATTGTAACTTTATATTAGAACATATAAAAGATAAAAATGCCCTAAAAATTGTGAATATATTTTAAAGCTTATAATGGTGAAGCACATTGTTAAAACTTATATCTTCTTTTTTGCAATTTTTATTAATATTTCATTTATATTTTCCGGCAAGCGGATAGAAATTTTAACATTACTTTTTTATATTTAGAAATTTCAAACATTTTTTACCTCCAATTACTATGATTTATATTTATTTTATATATATTGCCCCACAAAATGGAAATAAAAAATACATGACAAAAGTATTGCAAAAAAATAAAGATTATAGTATTATATATTTATATAAAACACATAGGAGGAATAATTAAATGAAAAATAATGAAAATTATTTACTTGACAAAAAAGATGAACAAAGGAAAGAAAGAGGAATAACGCTAATAGCGTTAGTAGTAACAATTGTAGTCTTACTAATATTAGCAGGAATAACCATAACTATGGTATTAGGAGAAGATGGAATAATAGCGCAGGCAAAATTAGCAGCAGAAAAAACGAGAGATGCAGAAGAACAACAAGAGAAGGATTTTGAAAACTTAGTAGGAGATTTAGAAAACATATTAAGTGCAGAAACAGAAGAAAACATGACACCGAGTCCAAGTCCAGAGCCACCAAAAGAGCTTACTGAAGAAGAGAAAAACCAAATAACAATAGGACCAGCAGAAGATACAGAAGATTATGGAAAGAAAGTAAATGAATATTCAGCAAATGGCATAAATACATGGAGATTATTTTATAAAGATAGCAAATATACTTATATAATAGCAGATACTTTAGTAAATCAAACTGAGTCATTAGAAACAGTATATAAAAAAGCAGGTTATGAAAACGTAAAAGGAAATAATGTAAGTACAATAGGGCAGAAATTAAATTCAAAATTTACAAATTTTAAAGATACTAATGAAAATAAAAATATAAAAGCTATAGCATACTTAACAGATCCTAAAAATTGGCAAGAATATAAAACAGGTAATGCTGTATATGCCATAGGGCGGCCCAACTGTAGAATTATTTGCAGCATCATATAATACAATGAGTACTGGAGATGACGGTAAAAAGAGTGATATAACTATAAGAGCTGATCAATATGGCTATGAGGAGCGGTACAAGTGTTAATTTTCTGGCAGCTGGTCAACGAAAAGGAATTTATAATACTGGTAAAAATGTCGAGTGGTGGTTGGCTTCTCCTGCCATCGGCACCGGAGGCGACCATGGAAACGTTGTGCTTTACGTGTATGAAAGCTCCGGCTATTTAGGTAGCTACGGCTACTACAGCTTTACCAAAGCGGTTCGCCCTTTAGTTTGTTTTCGAACATCTGTATTCAATGACACATATACATTAGCAAGTGAGTAGTGTAAGAAGTGCATTACGAACAAAGTAGATGAAGGCAGAATATAAAAGAACTGTCAACATACTAATAAATGGTACATTGACAGTTAAAAAATAATATATTAAAATAGAAAAATCAACTTATAAACATGGCGCTGAAGGAAAAAATATTGTTTATAGTTTTCCATTCAGCGCCTAAAACTTATATTTTACAAATATCATCCATACCATACATCCCAATTTTTTGCTTAACTAAAAACTTAGCAGCATTAATAGCACCAGTGGAAAAAATAGTTTTAGAATAAGCCGTGTGTTTTATTTCTAAAGTCTCATTTTCACTGAAAAATAAAACAGAATGCTCTCCAACAATATTACCACCACGAATACTAGAAAAACCAATTTCTTTTGAATTTCTTCTTTCCATATTTTGAGATCTATTAAAATTATAACTATAATTATTCTCATTTGCATCATTTATGCTATCAGCAAGCATTAAAGCAGTACCACTTGGAGCATCTTTTTTTCTATTATGATGAGTTTCAACAATTTCAATATCGGAATTTGGTAATACTTTAGAAAGCTGTGCAACTATTTTGCTCATAATAGCAATTTCGTAAGACATATTGCTAGATTGAAAAATAGGAATACTTTTACTTGCCTTTATAATTTCCTCTTGTTGCATTTTAGAAAAACCAGTAGTAGCAATAACAATAGGAATATTGTTTTGAATAGCAAAAGGAAGAAGCAAAATTGTAGCTTCAGGAACAGAAAAATCAATAATAACATTGGGCTTTTCAATAATATCATTTACATTATCAAAAACACGATATGGTAAATTATGAGAAATATATTTATCTAAACCACCTAATAAATGTAAGCTTTTATCTTGCATAATAAGCTTAGCAACCTCAGTTCCCATTTTTCCATTAATTCCATTTACTAATATTTTAAGCAAAACTCTAGGCACACTCCTTCCGCAAATCACAATAAATTTTAAATACCTTTTTCTATGTTAAATTTATAATTTTTAAGTAAAATAAGACCTTACTCACCAACAAAATCAAAGATTGTGGGAGAGTCCACAGAAAACTAGTTGTTTCAAAATAAAAACACCTTTTTATAATATATTAAAAAAGGTGCATAATTATTCTTAAAATATAAAATTTATAATATAAGTTCGTTATATTGTTCTAAAAAATTATATAAAGACAATTAAATTATTTTTAAAATAAAAATTTATAATATAAGTTCGCTATATAGTTCTAAAAATATTCATATAAAGGCAACTAAGTTGTTCTTAAAATTTAAAATTATAATATAAAACTGCTAAATTATTCTAAAAACAATAAGGCTTAAAAACACATAAGCATATTTATAAGCTTTTTTAGTATGTAGTAAATCTGTTAAATATGAAAAAGTTTCCTTCATAGCACTAAACTTATCTGCAAAAGTAACAACTAAAGTTTCTTTAAAATGAGGAATTTTAATAGTTATAGGCCACATGTGATTTAAAATAACATCTTGCTCAATTTCATTTAAATTAAAAATTGCAGTTGCATTTTTTAAAGCTGTTTTTGGATGGCTAAAAGCATGCATATCAGTAAATTTTTTTGCTTCTAATATATGTGTATGCCAATCATATAAAAATAGGTCATGTAGCATAGCACCACGAGTAGCAGAAATATAATCTAAATGCAATTTTTTGCAAACAACATAGGTATAAAAAGCAACTTGCAAGCAATGCTTATAACAAGAAGTATTTGAATGTTGTTTAAAACTTCTCATTTTTTGTACAGTTTCATTTTTAATTAAATCCTGAATTATACAAAAGAATTCTTCATAAGAACTTTTTTGTATAGCTAGCTCTTTAGTAACTAACATAGAGTAAAACTCTCCTTTTTTCTTAATATACTTTAATTATAACATATAATTTAGAAAAATTACATTATTTTGCACAAAATTAAGAAAATATAAATAATTATATTGCCTGTAATATCAGAAATATAAAAGAAATTTAAATAATTTTAAACTTTTTCATTTCTTCTTCTAATTTTTTACCATTAAAGTTAGATATTGGAATAAGAGGAAGTCTTGGATTTCCAACATTATATCCCATAAGAGTTAAGGCAGCCTTTACAGGTATTGGGTTAACCTCGCTAAATAAACTGTTTATAAGAGGAATTGCTTTTAACTGCGAATCCACAGCTAAAGTATAATTGCCACTTAAATAGTCAAATACCATATTATGAACAAATTTTGGTGCTATATTAGAAAGCACGGAAATAACACCAATTCCACCTAACGATAAAATAGGAAGAGTTTGATCATCATTACCAGAATAAATGTAAAGTTCATTTCCACATAAATTAGCAATTTTTGCCACTTGAGAAATATTTCCACTTGCTTCCTTAATTCCAACAATATTTTGAATTTTTGAAAGAGTGTAGCATGTATCTGGTTCTATATTAAGCCCAGTTCTACTTGGAACATTATATAAAATAATAGGAAGTGGAGAAACACTTTCAGCAATTTTACTATAATGCTCAATTAAACCATTTTGAGTAGTTTTATTATAATAAGGTGTAACAATAAGAAGCCCACTCACACCAACCGTTTTAGCATATTGCGAAAGTGCAATTACATCTTTTGTATTATTACCACCAGTTCCTGCAATAACAGGAATTCTATTATGTACATTTTCTACTGTAAATTTAATAACTTGTTTCTTTTCATCTAAAGACATTGTAGAGCTTTCACCTGTTGTACCACAAATAATAATAGCATCAGCTCCTTGAATAATTTGAAAATCAATCAATTTCTTAAGTTCTTCATAGTTAACTCCAGTTTCAGTAAAAGGTGTAACTAAAGCAGTACCGAGAGCCAATAAATAAACTTTTTTTCAATTTTCTAACCACCAGTGCTAGTAATATGCTAGCATTTTCCTTTCTTACAATTTATTACTACAATATATGCGTTAGAATTGAAATATGGTACAAAATATTTAAGAAATATATGTTGACTTTTCTTGGTTTCTTTGTTACAATGAAACCAAGAATAATTAAAATAAAAGTGAATATAATATAGAAAGGATAAAAGAATGCAAACTTTAGAAATGGAGCATTATTTAATGAAACCAAAAAGAATTTCAGTTTCAAGCAAAAGACAAATTACACTACCTATAGAATATTGTAAAAAATTAAATATTACAAATGAAGTAGAATGCATAATAAAAGATAATTCTATAATTATTAGACCTGTAATAGATACATCAAAAAATAATTTTGCAGATTTTATATTAGAAGATTTAATAAACGAAGGATATAAGGGAGCAGAACTATTGAAAAAGTTTAAAGAAAGAAATAAACAAATAGAATGTGGAATAAATAAAATAACGGAAGAGGCAGATAAAGTAGCAGAAAATAAGTCTCCATATTCTACTATTGAAGATGTCTTTAAGGAGGAGTAAGTTTGTATCAAATTAGAATACTACCAAAAGCAGAAAAATACATTAAAAAAATAAAAGAAAAAATATTAATAGAAAAGTTGAAAAATGCAATTATTAAAATACAAACAAATCCATATATTGGAGAAGCCAAAAAAGGTGATTTAAAAGGAATATATGGATTTGATATTTTTTATCATAACATTAACTATGAAATTTCGTATAAAATTTATGAAAAAGAAAATATTATTGTAATTATTTTAATAGGAACAAGAGAAAATTTTTATCAGGAGCTTAAAAAGTATCTTCAATCAAATTAATTCTTCCAAAATTTGTACCGCATTACTAGCAGCACCTTTTCT
>CANRKF010000048.1 GCA_947631145.1 uncultured Clostridia bacterium
ACTTTAGTAATAAATGTAACAAATAGTGGTCTGATGTATAGGTAACAAGCTATAGTAAGATTTTAAATAGTTAAGATTTATATAAAAATAGCAAGGCATATATACATTAATTTACTATTTGATAACCAAAAAATATAATAAAAAGTAAAAAAATAAGAAATGTTATTAGAGGTTTATAGGTAAAGCCATTATTAACTAAAAACCTAAATCTATATTATTAAGATGAGTATAAAAATGGAATGGATAAGTAATTGGATACAAGGAATTATTGTTGCAGTTATTATAGGAACAATTATTGAAATGATACTTCCAGAAGGAAATTGTAAAAAGTATATAAAAGTGGTAATAGGAGTTTATATATTGTTTTCAATAATTTCACCAGTAATTACAAAATTTACGGGAAATAATCTTAAAGTAACAAATATATTTGACTTAAATGAGTATATGCAAGCTTCTAGTAGTGAACACCAAAATTTAGAAGAAAGTCAAGAAGAACAAATTAGAAGCATTTATGAAACTAATTTGAAAAATGATATAAAAGAAAAATTAAAGTCTAAAGGATATGAAACTACTAGTATTTCATTAGAAATTGAAAATAATAATCAATATACTATAAAGAGTATGAATATAACTTTAAAGAAGGAGAAAACAAGTGATACCAGTACAAATAAAATGCAACCTTCAAATAAAATTGAAGTACAAGATGTAGATGAAATTGAAATTCAAGTTGGAAATAAGAAAGAAAATAAAAAATCTGAAAACAATAACCAAGAACAATCAAACTCTAATAAAAATGAAGCACTATCAAGTAAAGAGCAAAAAGAACTAAAGCAATATTTAAGTGGAGTTTATGAAATAGAAGAAAATAATATTAATATAAATTAAAATATAAAAAAATAACATAAAATAAAGTATAAAAATTATCAATATAAAGAAATAACATAAAATAAAGTATAAAAATTATCAATATAAAGAAATAACATAAAATAAAGCATAAAAATTATCAATATAAAGAAACAATATAAATTAGAGCATAAAAGTTATTAATGTAAATTAAAGAATAAAAAATTATCATAAATTGCAAAGGAGAAAATAAGTATGTTAAAGGATAAAATAAAACAAATAATTGCTAAAGGGGAAGGTACAGATAATAAAAAGAAAATTGAAAATTTGGCAGTATTTTTAGTTATATTAGTAATAACAATAGTTGTAATTAATGTCATTTGGAATGGTGATAAAAAATCTAATAACGAAGAAGTAAAAAATGATTCAAATAAAAAGCTAGCAATGGAAACAGTAGAAACTTCAAACAATTCAAATATACAAAAGGATTTATCCACGCAATTAGAAGAAATTTTAGAAAAAATAGATGGTGTAGGAAAAGTAAAAGTATTAATTACATATTCGCAAACAAATGAAGTAATACCAATGTATAATGAAGATACATCTAAAAAAGATACCGAAGAAAAAGATACAAGTGGTGGAACAAGGAAAGTAACAGAAACAGATGTAAGCAAAGAAATTATTTATGAAGAAAGTGGTGGAAGCAAAGTACCAATCACACAAAGTATAGTAAGCCCAAAAATAGAAGGAGCAATTGTTACAGCACAAGGGGCAGGAAATGCTACTGTAAAAACCAATATTATTCAAGCAGTAGAAGCCGTTACAGGAATAGCATCTCATAAAATTCAAGTGTTTACAATGACAAACTAAAAGGCTTTTTACAAATATAAAAGTTAAAAAATCATTTTGCAAATATTTTTAAAATAAATTTTCAAAGTAAAAATAAATAGCTTTATTATTTACATTAAATTTTCTTATACAATCATTTATTTAATGTAAATAAAGTAATTATAATTTGAAAATAATTAAATACATATATAGGCCTTTAAAATAACACAAAAAATACAGTATTAAAACTGATTAAATGATTGTAAATTTTTAATTTAGAGGAATTTATAATGAAAAATTTTAAGAAAAATCAAGTTATTATTTTTGTAGCAGCACTTATGTTAATAACAGCAGGCTATTTAAACTTTAGCAATGAAAGTTCTAATAATAAAAATTTGCTTCCAACTAGTAGTTTAGCAGATTCAGAGCAAATGGCAAGTATTGGAGATGCAACTTTAGTAAATGCTAATCAAGTTGAAGAAAATAATAATCTAGAAGAAACTAATGCAAATACTTCTGATATTGAAAATAATAATAAAAATACTTCTATTGTAGAAAACAATACAGATAAAAATGTAGTAAATAGTAGTAAAGAAGATAAAGAAGTTCAAAACAATTACTTTCAAGCAGATTTAGAACAGACAAATTCAGAACAAAATAATGAAAATGTAACAAATAATACAACTGAAGCTAATATTAATACTAATCAAACGAATATAAAAGATGAATATTTTGAGCAATCTAGATTAGATAGAGATAGCATGTATTCGCAAATGTTAGAAAATTATCAAAAAATATTAGAAACATCTAATTTAAGTAATGAAGAAAAAGAATTAGCTCAAACAGAAATAAAACGAATAAACGATGAAAAAAATGCAATTATGATAGCAGAAAATTTAATAAAAACCAAAGAATTTGAAGATGTAGTTATATTTGTAAATAATGGAAATGTAAGTGTAATAGTAAAAACTCAAAAATTAGAAGAAAATCAAATATCTCAAATTCAAAATATTTTAACAAGAGAACTAAATGTGAAAGTAAACAAAATTAATGTTAGTAATAAAAAGTGACATTTTGTCGCGTTGGGGACGTTTCTTGGCGCGACATTTTGTCGCATTGGGGACGTTTCTTAACGCGACATTTTGTCGCTTTTGGGACAGATGTTAAAAAGAAACTATAAGTTATATAGCAAAATAAAAAATAGTCATAATTCACCAAGCAAAAAAATACAATAATAAATAAGTTATTACGTAAAAAGCAACAAAAATAATAAAACTATTGAAATGTAATTATTAAGCAATTACATTTCAATATAAATTTTATTAAATTTGTTGTATTTTTTTTATTTATTGATATAATAGTAGCGTAAGAAAAATAAATTATATGTAATAAAATGGCTCTAAAGTATAACTATTATAAAACAAGGTTTATGGGTAACCTTAAAAAAACCTAAATATATTAAATAAGGAATGAAATTTATATGTTAAAAAAAGTTGCAATTCTAGCAAATGGTGGAGATGTTTCAGGATTTAATGCTGTAATTAGAGCAATCATCAAAACAGCAGAAAACAATAATATAGAATGTTATGGATTTATAGAAGGATACAGAGGTTTAGTAGAAAATAATTTCGTACAATTATGTACTAATGGAACAGGAAATGCAATAGGAATACTTCCTAAGGGTGGCTCTATAATTGGATCTTCAACAAATTCAAATGTATTTAATTATCCAGTAGAAGAAAATGGACAAGTAGTGTATAAAGACTTATCAGATAAATGTGTTCAAAATCTTAAAGATGATGGAATAGATTGTTTATTCACATTAGGAGGAGATGGAACTCAAAAATCTGCAAGAGATTTATCTTTAAAAGGAATAAATGTAATAGGTGTTCCAAAAACAATAGACAATGATGTTGCATGTACAGAAATTACTTTTGGATATAATACGGCTGTTTCTGTTGCTGCAGAAGCCTTAGATAGACTTCATACAACAGGAGCAACACATCATAGAATTATGGTTTTAGAAGTAATGGGAAGATATGCAGGCTGGATAGCTTTAGAGTCTGCTATAGCTGGAGGTGCAGATGTTGCACTAATTCCAGAAATTCCTTATGATATTAATAAAGCAGCACAAAAAATTATTAATCGTAAAAATCGTGGTAAACCATTTAGTATAGTAGTTGTTGCAGAAGGTGCAAAACCAATAGGTGGAGAGCTTAGTGTTAAAAAAGTTGCAAATAAAGGTAAAGGTGTAGATAACAATAGACTTGGCGGTGTAGGAGAAAAAGTTGCAGAACAGCTACAAGAAATAACAGGCTTAGAAGCTAGATGCACAGTTTTAGGCTATATGCAAAGAGGTGGAACCCCTACTGCCTTTGATAGAGTATTATCTACAAAATATGGAGCAAAAGCAATGGAACTTGCACTAGAAGGAAAATTCAATGTTTTAACAGTTATAAAAGATGGAAGATTAGATAGCGTTCCTTTAGAATTAGTAGTTGGAAATAATAAAGAAATAGGAGCAGTATCTGGTAATACTCCAGAAAGCAATATTCGTAAAGTAAATATGGATCATGACTTAGTAAAAACAGCAAGACATATAGGAATTAATTTAGGAGACTAACTAAATATAGAAAAATACCAAAAGTAGAAAGGACAAGCTAAATGATAGATTTTAAACAAGAAATAGCAGAACAAATTAGTAAAAAAGTTAATCTACCAAAAGAAGAAATTTATAATTTTATAGAAATACCAGCAGATGAAAAAATGGGTGACTTTTCTTTTCCGTGCTTTAAACTTGCAAAAGAGCTTAAAAAAGCCCCTCAAATTATAGCAGAAGATTTAAAACAAAATATTAGTTTTAGCAAAGAATTTATGCAAAAAGTAGAAGTAGTAAGTGGGTATTTAAACTTTTATATAGAACCACAAATGTACATTAAAAATGTACTAAACGAAATAGAAAATTCTAAGGAAAATTATGGAAAAAGCACTATCGGAAATGGAAAAAATATAGTTATAGATTATTCAGCTCCAAATATAGCAAAACCATTTCATATAGGTCATTTGCGTTCTACAGTAATAGGAAACTCAATTTATAAAATATATAAATTTTTAGGCTATAACACAATAGGAATTAACCACTTAGGAGATTATGGAACTCAATTTGGAAAATTAATAGAAGGTTACAAATTGTGGGGAAAAGAATATAATATTGAAGAAAATCCTATAGATGAGCTAACAAAAATCTATGTAAGAATAAATAATCTTTGCAAAGAAGATGAAAAAGTTTTAGAAAATTGTAGAAATAATTTTAAAAAATTAGAAGATGGTGATTCTGAATGCACAGAGTTATGGACAAAATTTAGAGAATTAAGCTTAAAGGAATTTCAAAAAGTATATGATTTATTACAAGTTAGCTTTGACTCTTGGAACGGAGAAGCATTTTATTCAGACAAAATGCAAGAAGTAGTAGATATTTTAAAAGAAAAAGACTTATTAAAACCATCAGAAGGAGCTATGATTGTAGATTTATCTGAAAAAAATATGCCACCATGTATTATTGAAAAAACAAATGGCTCTACAACTTATGCAACACGTGATTTAGCAGCAATATTATATAGAGCAAGAAATTATAATTTTGATAAAGCTTTATATGTAACTTCTTATGAGCAAATATTACATTTTAAGCAAATTTTTGAAGTCGCAAAACACTTAAACTTAGATGAAAAATATACTCAAAATTTAGTACATATTCCTTTTGGAATGATACAATTAAAAAGTGGAAAAATGTCTACCAGAGAAGGAAATGTTATAAAATTAGAAGAACTATTAAACGAAGCAATTTCTAGAGTAATGCAAATTATGAATGAAAAAAATCCAGAACTTGAAAATAAAGAAGAAATTGCTAAAAAAGTTGGAATAGGTGCAGTTATATTTAACGACTTGTATAATAGCAGAATAAAAGATGAAATTTTTGACTGGGATACTATGCTTAATTTTAATGGCGAAACAGGTCCTTATATGCAATATATTTATGTAAGAACCAAAAGTTTACTTGAAAAAGCGGGCTACATTCCAAAAGTTCAAGACGTAGATTTTACAAACTTATTAGATGAAGCTTCAATAAGAATAATAAAATTAATCTATAATTTTCAAGATACTTTATTACAAGCAAGCGAAAAGTACGAACCATATATATTAGCAAGATATCTAATACGTTTAGCACAAAGCTTTAGCAGTTTTTATAACGAAAATAAAATTATAGTGGAAAATAAAACTTTGCAAGATGCAAGATTATATTTAACTTACAGTGTAGGGCTAGTTTTAAAAATAGGAGCAGAACTACTTGGAATACAAATGCCAAACAAAATGTAATAGAAATAGTAAGCTTTAAATCATATAAGAAAATCGTTTGCTTTGCAAACAATTGCCACGAGTTTTGCACGGACGAACATAGGTAGATTAACCTTGTTTTCTAGAAAAAATGTATTTTACTAGAAAATAAAAAAAGAACTAAAAAAGTCAGTTTAAATTTGTGTTTTGGGAAGGAATAATAAAATGGTAAAAGAAGAAGCAGATGCACCAGAAAAAACGCAAGAAGAAAAAGTACAAAAGCCAGTAAAAGAATTAGTAGAAAAAGAAGATATTATACAAAAAGAATTAGTAGAAAAAGCAGAAAAAGAAGATATTATACCAAAAGAAAACAAAGAAAAACTTACCAAAAAAGAAGATGATATACCAAAAGAAAACAAAGAAAAGCTTACAAAAAAAGAAGCTAATAATACAAAAATAAATTTAACTGCCACTAAAATATTTGCATACTTTGTAATTTATAGTATAGTAGGTTACATAATAGAAATGATTTTTGCCTTACTTACAAAAGGCGTTTTAGAAAGTAGAAAAAGCTTTTTATATGGACCTTTTTGTGCAATTTATGGCTTAGGGGCAACAACTATGATAATAGGACTTCAAAAATTTAATAAAAATAATTATACTTTGTTTTTTGGCGGAGTTTTTATAGGAGCCATAGTTGAATATTTAGTTAGTTGGATAGGCGAAATGATTTTTAATATTAAATGGTGGGATTATTCTAATATGCCATTTAATATTAATGGAAGAATATGCTTAATGTTTTCAATAGTTTGGGGAATTTTGGCTATTTATTTAATGACATATTTTAATCCAAAAATAGATAAACTTCTTAACAAAATTCCATCAAAAATTTTAAAACCAATTACAGCTATTTTGGTAGTTTTCTTGTTTTTAGATTGGATTATTAGCAGCTTTGCAGTTCAAATGTTTTATGTAAGATTAGCAAAGCAAAAGAAAATCGAATTGAAGCAATCTAATGATATAATAGAAAAGTATGATAAATTATATAATGAAAACGAAATTATAAATAAAATAGTAAATACCTTATTTTCAGATGAAACTATAATTAAAAGCTTTCCAAATTTAAAAGTAACAACAAAAGATGGAAAAGTAGTTTTGGCAAGTGAGTTCTTTCCAGAAATAAAACCATATTATTTAAAGGTATTT
This sequence comes from uncultured Clostridia bacterium, assembly GCA_947631145.1. Lineage (GTDB taxonomy): Bacteria > Bacillota > Clostridia > TANB77 > CAG-508 > CAG-273. The sequence continues at coordinate 7,210 of CANRKF010000048.1, forward strand.
ACCCCAAAAGAAAAATTTAAAATTGAAATAATAAATGTTCAAAAATAAAAATATTAAATAAAAGTATAAAAAAGACTATTTTTTTTAAAAATAATATGATAAAATCAATTATGAAATTTGTAACAGTATTCTAATAAAAAATATAATATATATAAAACTTATTTAATTAAGCCAAAAAAATAAAAATAACATATTTTAATTAAGCAAAAAATGCAAATATAATATTTTAAATAAGCAAAAAAATTAAAAATACATCTTTAATTAAATAAGAAAAAACTAAAATGTCATATATGAAAAGCAGGAAAGGATTGAATTTTACAATGAGAAAATACTTCGGAACAGATGGAATTAGAAGAATAGCTAATACAGAACTTACTCCATCTTTAGTGTATCGTGTTGCAAAAGCAGGAGCATGTGCACTATCAAAACAAACAGATCATACACCAACAATATTAATTGGAAGAGATACTAGAATTTCAGGAACTTTAATAGAATCAGCAATGACAGCCGGATTTTTAAGCTATGGAGCAAATGTTATAAGCTTAGGAATTATTCCTACACCGGGAGTAGCATATTTAACAAAAAAACTAAAAGCAGATGCAAGTGTGGTAATTTCTGCATCTCATAATACATATGAATTCAATGGAGTAAAATATTTTAGCAATAAAGGAATGAAAATTCCAGATGAACTAGAAGAAGAAATAGAAGCAGTTATGGATTCAAATGAATTAGAAAATAAACATACTGCTGTAAACGAAAAAATAGGTGTAGCAGAAGTTAGAACAGATTTATTAGATGAATATGTATATTTCTTTAGAAAAAATTTCGAAGAAGAATTTGAAAACTTTAATAGTGAAAACTTTGTTGTTGCATTAGATACTGCAAATGGTGCTACATCTGTAGTAGCAGATAAAGTATTTACAGCCTTAGGAATCAAGCATTATATTATGAATAATACACCAAATGGAGTAAATATAAATGAAAATTGCGGTTCTACACATTTAGATATGCTAAAAAAATATGTGGTAGAAAATAATTGCAATTTAGGAATTGCCTATGATGGTGATGGAGATAGATGCTTAGCAGTTGATGAAAACGGAGAAGAAGTAGACGGAGATAAAATATTAGCTATAATTTCTAACTATATGAAAGAAAAAGGAACCCTAAAAAAGGATACAGTAGTAGCAACAGTAATGAGTAACTTAGGTTTAAAAAAATATGCTGAAAGTAATAATATAAACTTAATACAAACCAAAGTTGGAGATAGATATGTACTAGAAGAAATGTTAAAAAATGGGTATAATTTAGGTGGAGAACAATCAGGACATATTATTTTCTTAGACTATAACCCTACAGGAGATGGAATATTAACATCTTTAATGTTAATTAGAGTTATGTTAGAAAAGCAAAAGAAAGTATCTGAGCTATCAAAAATTATACAAATATATCCACAAGTATTAGTTAATGCTAAAGTTTCAAGTAGCAAAAAGGAAAATTACAAAGAAGATCCCGAAATACAACAAGAAATTAGTAATTTGGAAAAAGAATTTTCTGGAAATGGCAGAGTTCTAATAAGACCATCTGGTACAGAACCATTAATTCGTGTTATGATAGAAGGGGAAAATCAAAATTATATAAAACAAAAAGCAGAAAACTTAGCAAAATTAATAGAACAAAAACTTAATTAAAAAAATTAAATTAAGCTTTTAAGAAATTTGTATAGAGCAAAACTTAATTAAAAAAATTTAATATAGAATAAAAATTTAATAGAAAAAGCTTTAGTTAAGTAGCTTTTAAGTAATTTAATATAAAGCAAAGTCTTAATTAGAAAAAGCTTATTCAAATTTTTAGCAATTTAATATATAACAAAAAGTTTAATTTAGAAAAGAAGCTTAATTTAATGAAAAAAATTTATACAACAAGAGCTTAATAAAAATGTTTTACAAGGAAAGTTATTAGTTTTTCAACAAATTGCTTTCCTATAAAATATATAAAATAAACAAAGGAGGAATTTTTAAATGCCAATAATCAACTTTACAAACCCTGTTGTAATTCTAATAGCAGTAATATTATTTGCATTAGTATTATATCTTGGAAGGGAAACAAAAAAATCTTTTATAGTTGGAATTATGTTATTTGTTTTTATAGCAATTTTACTTTGTCATACAATTGAATTTATGACAATTGCACAATCAAATCAAGAAGTATACAAAGCAATTACAAGAACAGCTACAATTGATTTAGTATTTATTTTCTTATCATTTATATCGTATTTATGGGTTGATGATATTGAAGTAAAAGCAGGAAAGAAAAAGAGTATAGACAATAGCTTAGAATGGTTTTGGAACAAAGTGTAAATTTAATAATATTTATCAAATTTAAAAGAAAATCCCAATAACCATATACATTTTTAAGGTTTATAGGTATCCTTTCAAAAACCTAAATTTTTTATAAGGAAGAAATTATATATATGCCAAAATTTTATTTAACAACTCCTATTTACTATCCAAGTGGAAAATTTCATATAGGAACAGCTTATACTACTGCATTAGCAGATACTATAAAAAAATATAAACAAGCAAGAGGATATGATGTATATTTATTAACAGGTATGGATGAGCACGGCCAAAAAATTCAACAAGTTGCAGAAGCAAGAGGAAAAACTCCTCAAGAACATGTTGATGAAATGGCAGAAGAAGCTAAAAAACTATGGAAGTTAATGGAAATCGACTATAATGATTTTATTCGTACCACAGAACCTAGACATGAAAAAGTAGTAGAAGAAATATTTGATAAATTAATGGAACAAGGAGATATTTACCTTTCAGAATATGAAGGGTGGTATTGTATGCCTTGCGAAACTTATTTTACAGAAACGCAATTAGTAGATGGAAAATGCCCAGAATGTGGTAGAGAAGTTAAAAAAATGAAAGAAGAATCATATTTCTTTAATATGAAGAAATATGCAAATAGATTAATAGATTTTTATAATCAAAATCCTAATTTTATTTTACCAGAATCTAGAAAAAATGAGTTGTTTAATAACTTTTTAAAACCGGGCTTAGAAGATTTATGCGTAAGTCGTACAAGCTTTGATTGGGGCATAAAGGTAAAAAAAGATCCAAAGCATGTAGTATATGTATGGCTAGATGCATTAACAAACTATATAACAGCATTGGGCTATCTATCAGAAGATGATAGCTTAATGCAAAAATACTGGCCTGCAGATGTGCATATTGTAGGTAAAGATATAATACGCTTTCACGGAATTTATTGGCCTATTTTCTTAATGGCTTTAAATTTACCACTTCCAAAGCAAATTTATGCACATGGCTGGATTATGATGAAAGATGGCAAAATGTCAAAATCAAAAGGAAATGTTATATATCCAGAAGCATTAATAGAACGTTATGGTTTAGATGCATTTAAATATTTTATTTTAAAAGAATTATCATATAGTCAAGATGGAACTTTTACACCAGAAGGTTTTGTTGAAAGATATAATGTTGACTTATGTAATGATTTAGGAAATTTACTTAATAGAACAATAGGAATGATTAATAAATACTTTAATGGAAAAATAGAAGCATTTCCACAAAATACATCTACCTTAGATAAAGAATTAGAAAACTTTTCAAACGGTACAATACATAGTGTAGAAGAATATTTTGACACTTACCATATAAGTCAAGCAATTGGAGAAACTTGGAATTTAGTATCTAGAACTAATAAATATATAGATGAAACAACGCCATGGGTATTATTTAAAGAAGAAAAAATGGAAGAATTACAAAGTGTTATGTATCATTTAGTAGAAAATTTAAGAAGAATAGCTATTTTAATTTCTCCATATATGGTACACACATCACAAAAAATTCTAAGTGAGCTTTCTATACCACAAGAACTTAAAAACTGGGAAAGCATGAAAAAATATGACGAAATAAAAAACATAAAAGTAACAGAAAAACCAGAAGTTTTATTTGCAAGACTAGACCAAGAAGAGGAAATTGAAGCAATTAAAAATATGATGAAATAAGAAAAGTTACTTTGCAATAGGTGCAAAATGTTTCATAACTTTTCAAAATATGCAAACTTATCACATAACTTCTCAAAATATGCAAACTTATTATAAGATAAAAATAGTTTAAAAGAAATAAACTTCAAAACAAGTACAAAGGAATGAAAAAAATGGGAAAATTATTTATAATAGATGGAACAGATGGAAGTGGAAAACAAACACAATTTGAAAAATTAAAAGAACATTTATCAAAAGATGGAATTGATTATAAAACCATGAGCTTTCCTAATTATGCTTCACCATCTTCTAGTTTAGTAAAAATGTATTTATCGGGAGAATTTGGTGAAAATGCAAAAGATGTTAGCCCATATATAGCTTCTACATTTTATGCGGCAGATAGATATGCAACATATGTAAAGCAATTTAAAGAATATTATGAAAATGGTGGAATATTATTAGCAGATAGATACACTACATCAAATATGATACATCAAGCAGGAAAAATAGAAAATAAAGAAGAAAGAAAAAAATTTTTAAATTGGCTTTCAGATTTCGAATTTAATTTATATGGCTTGCCAGTACCAAATGAAGTTTTCTTTTTAAAAATGCCACCTGAAACAGCACTTACATTAATAAAAAATAGAGAAAATAAATTTACACACTCTATGCAAAAAGATATTCATGAAAGAGACAAAAACCACATTGTAGATAGTTTTAATGCAGCTTGTGAAGTTGCTAAAACTTATAATTGGTATACGGTAGAATGTGTAAAGAAGCAAGAAATTCGTACAATAGAAGATATTCACGAAGAAATTTATAAGGAAATAAATACTTTTTTATAAAAGATAGAAAAAGTATTTACAAAAAAGTGTAAATGTGATTTAATAAGAATAAGTTAAATAAAAAGCATAAAAATAAACAAAGGAGAAGTAAAAAATGGCAAAAGAAAAAACGGCTGAAAGCCTTGACGCTGTACACACACACACACACACACACACACTATACTTTTACAGAATTGTTGGACAGTCTGGAGAGAGAGAGCCACTTCTAGAAAACAAAGAGACCTCATTGTCCAACAGTCTGACATACTTATATTATTAGAAAAACAAAACAATACTAAGAATTTATTAGTAGTTTATTTTTTATGTAAAAATATATTAAGAATAATAAAGGATGGATTATTTGAAAAAAATAGTCTGTCCTTTTGTTGTGCTTAAAAATATACTAAAAAAGATTTTAATATTTTAAATTTATATAATTTAATTTATTTTATA
>CANRKF010000049.1 GCA_947631145.1 uncultured Clostridia bacterium
GAAGCTCCTGTTGCTAGCTGGATTGTTAGAACCGAAACTGCTGTAATTGCCTCCTCGAAGAACACGACAGTTGGCGTTGAAAGCCTCTATTGTCCAATCCCACACATTTCCTGCCATGTCATAGATGTTTTTTACTTTTGTTTGCTCACTTCCTCCTGTTGGTATTACTGTTCCTGTCCCCTTGCTTGTTTGTAGTTCTTCTTCATTAGCTGATTTTTTATATGTTACTACATTATCTTTATAATTTCCTTTGGTACTACTATTATTTACATATGTTTGTGCGTCTCCTCCACAACTTATAAACCATTTCATTGTTGCATCCCACTGGCATCCCCATATCATACTACTTGTTGCTCCAGAGCCTTCTTTTGCTATGCTTTTACTATTTTTATATATCCAATACCAATTTGCATAATTTATGTTCGTATTATATTTTTGTACTACTGGAGTTATATCATCTTCTTTTAAATTTCCTGTCTCATATCTTCCTATATAAAACCCTTCATACTGTCCTACACTTTTCGCCATCTCTGTAAATTTATTTTGCAACTCTTTTTTTAATGATTCTGCATTTTCTAATCCTAAAATTTTTTTATAGTACTCTTCTCCTACATCAAGACTTGTTCCATAATTTTTTGTTACTATTGCTGGCTCTCTTAAGCCACTATTTTCATTATATGTTGTATTTGGTGTATTCGCATTAAAGTAATTTCCAGTTTGACTTGCATATAACTTTCCTGCTAATGTTGGTTCTGCATTATCTCCACTACAAGTAAACTTTTCGGTTACTTTATTAAAAGTAATTATAGCTTTTGGATGTGTTTGACACATTACCATATCATTTATATTTTCTACCGGCACCCACACAAATTCATTTCCTGCGTCATCTTTTATTACTATTCCTTCATCTATTTGTGGCATATTATCGCTTCCATAATCTATTGTTGTATCTTTACTTTGATCTGCAAAATAATATCCTGCTGGTATTGTGACTGATTTATTTGTTCCATCTTCTGTATATGTTTTATTTTCTTTAAACTCATAATTTTGCTTTATTGCTTCTTGTATTGTTGTTGGCGGTGTTGGAGTTGTCTCTACTGAACCTTCATCATTTAATATTTTATCCATTTCTTCCACTAAATTTTTCAAATCTTGCTCTTGCTTTTCTTCTGCATCTTTTGTTTTTTCTGCTGCCAATTTTGCTTGGGCTATTATTCCATCTTCTCCTAATACCATTGTTATGGTTACTCCTGCTAGTATTAGCAAGACTACGATAGTAACTACTAATGCAATTAATGTTATACCCTTTTCTGTTATAGCCTGTTTAATAAGTATCTTTTTGTTTTTTCTTGATTTAGTCCTCATTTTTTTACCTCTTTTCTTATGTTTATTATTGCTAAATTTATATTTTTTATACATTTTCTTTAGCTTTAACTATTATATCTATAAATATGGTATTTGTAAATATCTTATTTTAAAATTTTTTTGTTATTTTAATAAAAAATTGTATAAAAAGTATTGTATAAGTTAATAATTTGTATTATAATAATTTTGTTCCAAAAAATAACATTAAAAATTCTCCGTTAGCTCAGTCGGTAGAGCGCTCGGCTGTTAACCGATAGGTCGTTGGTTCAAGTCCAACACGGAGAGCCATAAAAAAAGTAGGTAATATTAATTATCTACTTTTTTATTTTATATAAAACGACCTATCGGTGTTATAGCGAAGCTATTAACTGATGAAGAAACGAGCGCTGCCTGTGGCAGGTTAAGCGAGTTTCTGAATATGCATAAACTATTGTTTTAGCTTTTGCGATTAGCAAAAGCTTAAAACAATTAGTTTATGCTAGCAGTCGTTGGTTCAAGTCCAACACAGAGAGCCATTTAAAAAAGTAGGTAATATTAATTATCTACTTTTTTATTTTATGAAAAACGACCTGTAGGTAGCTATAGCGAAGCTAATATTTTTTTCATTTCCTCTTGTCTTTTTACCTTTTTAGTTGTAGTTTTTATCAATTCTTCAGAAGTTAATAACATTTTTTGAATATGCTTATATTTAGGAAAAGTTGTATTAAGCTGTTTAACTTCATTCCAAATAATTTTATATAATTCTTCTTCAGTTACATTTGGCTGTTTTTCTTTTACTTCTTCTTTGTTATATACAATTTTTACGGCTATTTTAACATCTGATTTATCTCTTTTATCTGGTATTCCAAAAACCATACACTCTTCTACAAATTCTAGTCTATTTACTAAAGTTTCTACTTCTTCTGGAAATACTTTTTTACCATTTTTTAAAACTATCATGTTCTTATTTCTTCCAGTAATGTGTAAAATTCCTTTTTTATCAAAATACCCTAAATCTCCGGTGTAAAACCATCCATCTTTTAAAACTTCTGCTGTTAATTCTGGCATTTCATAATATCCTAGCATTACATTTGGACCTTTTACTTTTATTTCCCCTATTCCATTTTCATCTGGAGCTTCTATTTCTATTGTATCATTTATCATAGGAACGCCTACAGAACCACTTGCCATAGCTTTTTCATTTTCTGCAGCAATAACAGGTGCTGTTTCACTTAATCCATAACCTTGTACTGTTTTTATTCCCATATCATTAAAGCCTTTGGCAATTTTGGCATCAGCTGGGGCCCCACCTGAAATAACAAAACGTAGTTCTCCTCCTAATGCATCTATTACCTGCTTAAATATTTTTCTTCTAATATCTATATGTAATTTTAAAAGGGCATTACTAATAACTGTAGCTACTTTTATTAACTTGGTTTTGCCCTGTTTTTCAATTTCTTTCATAATTGTTTTATATATTGCTTCTATTAAAACTGGTACTCCTACAAATAGTGTTACTTTGTATTCATTTAAGTTTTGTTTTATATATCTTAACCCATCTGGAAATACATTTTTTACTCCGCATGCAAGCATCATTACAATACAAGTAGAACCAAATATGTGGTGAAATGGTAAAAATGCAATGTTAGTATCTGTATCCCTTATATCTTCTACACACTGCATTGCATAAATATTTGATGCAATGTTTTTTTGTGATAGCATAACTGCTTTAGAGTTTGCTGTAGTTCCTGATGTAAATAATAAAATATTCATAGCATTTTCATCTATTTTAGCATTTATATATTCTTTTTCTCCACTAGCTAGTAGTTCTTCTCCTTTTTTTAGTAATTCTTCTACAGATTTAAAGCCTTCTATTTTACTCATACATACATATTCTGTTAAATTAGTTTTTCCATTTTTCTTTATTTCTGAAATTTTATCTGTTAACTTTTCGTCAAAAACAATACAGTCTGCCTTGCTTCTTATTATAGAGCCTTCTAGTTCATCATATTGCAAATCTTTATCTAATGGAACAGATACCATTCCACCAAGTAAGTTTGCTAAATGTGTAATTACCCATTCATAGCTATTTTTTCCTATAATTGCTATTCTTTTTCCTTTTAAGCCAATATTATATAAACAAGTTCCTAGCTTGTTTATATCTTCTAATAAATTCATATAAGTTTTGTTTTCATACGATACTTCATTTCCAATTTTGTGCTTTATTATAAAAGCTATTTTTTCTTTATACTTTTGAACTGAATTATAAATAATTTCCTTAACATTGTTAAACTCGGTAGCTTCATAAATTTTAATTTTTTCCATAATAAAAAGCTTTCTCCTTTTTTTATTTTTTCATTCTTAGTATATCACAAAAAAATTAAAATGTCTTTCATACTGACTTATTAGTCATAAATTTTTTTGTTTTTTATTTTTATTTTTTGTGATATAATTTGAAAGATATTTATATAATTAAGATTTTTTCTAATTAAAATAAATTTTTCATTTTTTAGGAGGATTTTTTTATGGCTATTTTTGAAAAAGAATATACTGTTGGTTTAATTCAAGTAGGTAATTCAAACTTACTAACTAATCATGGTATTTTAGAATTATTAGAAAGTATTGCTTGCTTTCATTCTGATACTGTTAATTTTGGTATTAATAATATAAAGGATATTGGTTTTACGTGGATGCTTTTGCATTGGAAGGTTAAGGTTTTAAAAAGAGTACGTTACGGAGATACTATTACCGTAAAAACTTGGGCTGGCTATGCTAATAGGTTTTACACACTTCGTGATTTTGAAATTTTTGATAAAAATAATGAATTGATTTGCATTGCAAGTTCTAAATGGGCTTTAATTGATATAAATAATAAAAGTATATCTAAAATTACTGAGAATATTATTGGTAGATATAAAGCTGAAAGTAAAAGTGTTTTTAATGAAAATGATATTTCTAAAATTAAAGTTTCTGAGCTTCCTACTACTCCTTGCTTCGATTTTAAAGTTTTAAGAAGAGATATTGATGTTAATGAACATATGCATAATATTTATTACTTAGATTATGCTTTAGAAGCTTTGCCTGAGGATGTATATAATACTCGGTGAAGTAAATGAATTTGAAATAATGTATAAGTCTGGTGCTAAGCTAGGAAACACCGTTAATTGTTATTATACAAGTGATAGTGAAAATAATTATGTGGTTATGAAAAGTAGTGATGGTACTTTATTACATGCTATTGCTAAATTTAAAAAAATTTAAAGAATTTTTATTTTGTTATAAATTTTAAATACTTTAATAGGATGTAAGTTTATTATTGATTATATGATAATACGCTCAAAAGTATGTGATTGGTTCAAGAATAATTAGTTCAAGAAAAAATAAGGAACATTGCAAAAGAGGGTGTCCTAAAATAGCAAAATTAAAAATAAATACCCATTTTAAACTCTACTTTTTGGGCTATAGTTCATTCTAGGACGCCCTCTTTTAAAACTTTTTAATTTTTTTAGAGTATATAGAATAAATTTGTGAAAAGTTTACACAATCTTTTACTTTTCTATATTCCCTTCTTTAACAATTCTAATTATTACAATCCCCAAAACTAATATAGAAAGAAATATTCCTATTACAGTCCATATACTGTTTTGACTTTGTAACTGCATGTTTTGCTGTTTTACATCTACTATTTGTGTGCTATTATCTATTAAGCTACTTACCTGCTGAATATTTGCATCACTATTTTGTTTTTGCCTGTTTTCTTCAATTATTTGTTCTTCCTCGTTTCTTCTATGAACAGTAATTTTATACTTTTTAAATGTTATTCCATTTTCTGCATACACAGTTACTATTACGCTATTATCTCCTATTTCTATATTATTTGCTCCTTCTATTTCTACTTTTGCATTTTCATTTTCTGGGAATGCTAAAATATTTAAATTTTCTGTATTGTTACTTACTGTAGCTTTATACTCTGTAATATTTTGAACAAAATCAGGTTCTAACATAACATTTTCAATAGCCAAAGTTTCTAGTTTTGTATTTGCATTTTCCTCATTATTTGTTTTTGTTACATAAATTTTATATTCAGTTTGTTCCTTATTATTTTCTGAATTTACTTTAATAATAATTGTATTTAGTCCACTTTTTAAATTTTTATTGCCCGTTATATTTATTTTAGCATTTGAGTTTTCTGGAAGTGCTGTAAGTTCTAAATTATTTATACTTTCATTTACCGTAATATAATATTCTTTAATATTATTTTTAAAGTTCGGTGTTAGTCCCGGTTTATCTAAACGTAATACTGCTAAATTTGTATTGTTTTTATCACTGCTTTGAATTAAGTTTGCATCACTTTCGTCATTACTTTGGATTAAGTTTGTATCACTTTCAGCATTACTTTGAATTAAATCTATACTGCTTTCATTATAAATTTGTGTATTATCTTCATTATCATTTTTACTTTCCTTTGAATTGTTTTCTTCGCTTTTATTAATAGCTTCTCCTATTTTTACTTCTGCTATTTCTATTTTTGGTTTCACTAAATTTTCTTTTTCATTATAAAAATTGCCTGAAGTGAAAAGTTATTTACTCCATCTTCTTTAGCTTTAAAATTAAGCTTAACTAATTGTTTATTTTTCTCTATATTTTCTCCTCCTTTTTCATCATACCAAGTATAAATTAAATTGTTTTCATTTAAGTTCATATTTTCCGCTTCTGAAATTGCTTCCACTTTGCTAGAGTCAAAGTGCAAATTAAGGTCATAGGCTACCACACTTAAATTTTTAGCATTTATTGAAACAGTAAATTCTTCTCCCTTTTTTACAATTTCTTTATCTGTTTTTAATTCAATTGTTGGAACATTTTCACTTTGTTCTTCATCTTTTTGCTCAGTATTTTTTATTACTTCATTAATATTTTGATTTTTTTGGCTTTGTGCAGTATCTTTTGGATTATTTATTTTTTCATCCATATTTTCAATTTTTTGCAAGGTTTGAATATTATTAGTTTTCAAATCTGCTACTACGGTATTAGTTGCTATTTGCTCAATTTGTTTTAAATTTAAAATATGCCTTTGTAATTTTAACAAATCTATTGAAGATGGTGCTTTTCCGTTTTTAGCAATATTTCCAGCTTTAAAGAACACACCTTCTAACCTTTTAAGCTCCAATATATGCCTTTGTATAACTAATAGATCTATACTATTTATTTTTCCATCACCATTTACATCTCCATATATAATTATTTTATACTCTATAATTAATTTATCTTCTTCATATACTCTAATTTTGCTACCTGTTCCTACAAGCTTTTCTTCTGTTAGTACAGTATCGGATTTGTTTAAAACTTCTAATCTATAATTTGTTTTAATTTTTTCTAATAATTCTTTTACTGTTGTTCTTTCTTCTATTCCTGTAATTTGATTGGCATTAACATTAATAGGTTTTTCAAATACAATTGCTCCTTCTTCTAATTTTGGTATTACAGTAAGAGTTATTTCACTTTCAAAGTTTCCTTCTTCTGTTACTGCTTTTATTGTAGTATTTCCGCTAGATATAGCATTAATATTTCCATTTTCATCAATAGATGCAATATTTTCTTCTGAAGAAGTATAATTTACTTTTTTGTTATTCGCATCTTCTGGAAATATTACGGGAATTATTTTATAACTTTGCCCTACTTCTAAGCACAAATCTTGTTCTTCTAGTTTTATTCCTGTTACTTTACTATATACTGTTACATCTATGCTTGCAGTTACACCATTTTTTGCTTTTGCAGTAATTGTAGCCTTTCCAGAACTTACGCCAAATAGTTTTCCTGTGCTATCTACACTAACTATTCCGGAATTACTAGAAGTATAAGTTACATTTTTGTTAGTTGCATTTGAAGGTGTTATTTCTATTTTTAAATTAACACTTTGACCTTTTTGTATTGTTGTATTTTCTAAAGATAATTTTATTTCTTTAACCGGTATATCTTGCACTTCTTTTATATAATTTTGAAAAACATATCCTACAATTCCATTTTCTAAACGTACTCTATCCCATAGTTCTCCTGATTGCCTGCCTTTTGCTATTCTTGTCATTACTTCCCCTGATTTTACACTTGTTAGTATTTCATAAGATGTACCCGGTCCTGTTCTAATATTTAAACTTCCAGATACGTTTGAATACACTTTTTTATTATCACTTGTATAATCTTTCGAATTAATAGCTGGGCTAATGCATGGAAGTTCTGGCAAATTTTCATATATTGGTACAATAAAAGAATTAGAAGAATTAAGCATTTTACTATTTGAATAGCCATTATATATTAATTTTGATTCACTATATGGTGCTAAAACATTTGTCATATACTGATGCCAAAAAAGAGAATTATCGCCACTATTATCTACAATATGAAATTTTTGCAAATATATAGTGTTTTGTCCTAAATTTATATAGCTAGAGCCTATAAAAATTGCTCCGCCTGTTATTGCTTTTTCCTTTGTATTCCACGGAATTAAGTATTTAGATTTAGTAGCGCTACTTGCACCTTTTCCATCTTTTGCAAACTGAAGTCCATTTTTTATTGCTCCCATTGTTTCTGATGAGCTAGTTGCTCCAATGTTATAAAAATTATATAGCCCTTCATAATCTTTTACGGTTCCACTAATTGAGCTATGTGATAAAAATGGTCCTACTTCTTGTTTTATACGAGATGCTAAATGAAATCCACTTACATCAGATGTTTTAGCAGCTGTTAAAATCAAATCTGAATACTTTTTATTCATTACTACATTTTTGCCTGTTGAGGTTTTATACTCTACAATTTTATTATAAAATTCTGTACCGTAAAGTATTTTTTCAATATTGCTTGCTGTATTAGTGTTTGAATTGTATGATAATTCCTCAAATTGAAATACTCTAACATCATTTAAAAAATTTCTTGGATCCATTGCATATTCTACTGCTTGTTTTGAACTATCTACCCAGCCTGCATCTATTTCTACATTATATTCTCCTTTTTTAGTGTTTTTCCAATTATCTGAATAGGATTTTGGTACTAAATTTTTTCCATATACATTTTCTTTACCTATTACATAATTCCAATCCAAATTAGTATATAAGGCTTTAAATTCCCAGTTTGGATGCTGTTTTTTTAGCTCTTCTATATATGGTTTATAACTTGCTGGAAATGTTGTAGAAAGCCTTTTTTGACCTTCGGCAACATTATTTTGTAGTAAGGAAAAAATAATGAAAAATGTTACTATTAAGCCCAAAATTACTAACAAAATTATTTTCACTAATTTTTTCATTTTGCGTTATCCCTTCTTTTCTTTAAGTTTCTTCTCTGGCTTTTACAATTATTCTTTTGCTTGTATAATCACTACAAGTAATTAAAGTAATTTCTTTCTTTCCATTTGTTTCTTGTGATAAAACTTCTGTCTGTTCTGGTTTTACCTTGTATATATCATATACTTCATAAGTAATAGCTCCATTCTTTCTATCTGTTAGTGTCATTTTATCGCCTTTTTTTACTTCTGTAAGCCTTCCAAACATATTTTTTCTAAGGAAATTGTGTCCTGCTATACAATAGTTTCCTACTTCATTTGGTTCTGGTCCATAATATTTTGTTAAGCCAGTATCTAAAGTAGCTTTACTATAATTTTTAAATACATAAGTATCAAGGTTTATTCTTGGTATTGTTAATCTTGAAGAAACGGTATAGCCTTTATAAGTTGTAGGTACTCCTGCTGGTAGTTTTTCTTCACTTGCTGTTGGCTTTGGTGTACTTGATGGCTTTTTAGTTGGTTCATTTTGTGTTTGATTATTTTCCACTACATTATTATCTATAACCTCATTTTCAGTATTATTTACTTCTCCATTATTAGCTTCTTCTTGTATAGAATTTTCTGATGGTTGCATAGTTGTTTCATCATAATCTCTTATTCTACTTTCTCTATAAATTCCGTAAGCTATATAAATACTAGCAATAACTATAAATATCCATAGTATTATTCTAATTATTTTTCCAGCTTTTCCTTTCATAATAATTTTCCGTCCTTTCTTTGCTTACAATGCATATACACAATTTTCAAATTATAGCTATTTTTACTTATAAAGCCAAATAGTCAAAGTTTTTTATGTAACCATAATGGAAGCCAATTTTTTGGTATTCCATTACAGTTTTAAAATTCATACATTTTAAAATTCACATATTCTAAAATTTACACAAATACTATTTACACATTAATTGTAAATATTTTTTTAATTATATTGTTTAGCATTTTATTTAATTGTAACTACTTTTTCTTATATTGCTTAGCATTTTACTTAATTGTAACTTATTTTGACTTTTTAGTTACATATAAATATGCTACTGCTAAAGTAATAGCACTAATTATTAGAATTGTATTACTTGTTCCACCTGCTTTTGGTAAAGTAGTTGGCTGTTTTGTTTTATTAGCTTCAGTAGTTTGTCCTTTATTATTTGTTCCAGTAGTTTGCCCATTATTGTTTGTTCCTGTAGTAGGTTCTTCTTCCTTAGTTTGTCCTACTGTTAAGTTAAAGTCTTTTTCTGCTATAGTTTTATCTTCGTTATCTCTATCTATTAATTTTACATGTATTGTATAATCTCCTATTTCACTAAATTCTCCTCTTAATGCTAATACTTGTTTTACATCTTTTCCTCCAAGCTGATAGCCTCCTTCTTCACCCCAGCCACTATGAAGTAAATCTATTTGTTCTTCTTCTTTTATTGCAAGTAAATTTACAGTTGCGTCTTTTGATGGCTTTTTAGTTACAGTAGCAGTTAATCTTACATGGTCATAATTTTTTCCTAAAGCAGATTCAGTAATTAAATTCATATTTTTTTCTAATTTTGGTAAAATTATTCCTGTGTATTCTAGTTTTAAGTTATAGTTTTCATAATTTGGTTGTACTAAAATATCTTCCTTAAATGGTTCAGTAATATCTTCATATTCTTCACTATTATCTGGATTTGATAATCCTGATAAAGTTACAGAAAAGTCTGTTGGGGTATCTGCATAAATAGTAGATTTTGCTTTAAAGGTCATATAGGCACTTGTTCTTGGACTTCCCTGATTTTGTGAATAATAATAAGTAAGTATTACTTTTCCTGCTTGATTATTTGCTTCTCCGCCTTCTGAACGAACATATTCAAATGCATCTTTGTCATATTCTGTAGTTATTGTATATGCTCCTAAAGCTTTACCAAAACTAATATTTAAAGTTACTTCTTGTCCCGGAGCAACTTTTGTTTTACTAGCATCTACTTCAACGGTTTCTAGTTTTAAATCTTGTGCAAAAACTGTTGTTGTAAATTGCATTGATAATATTATTGTAAGAAATAATATACTTATTACAAAATAAAGTTTTTTCATTTTTTACACCTTTCTCCATTAAATTTTATATTTTATTTTAAGCTAAATTTTTTACTATAAGTTTTAATTTTTTCTTTAGCTTCAAAAACAGTTTAATGGAACTATTTTTTCGTTATTATTATGTGTTAGTTTTTTTATTTTATTTTTCCAATTTTTTTATTAATTTTTGACAAATTTTTCATTAGTACTTTAAATTTTTTAATATTTTAATTTTGGGAGATTTTTTATTTTTTACTTTTTATTTTTTTTGACTTCTAGAGTTCTTTAAATCTTTTAATTTTTTTAACTTCTAAAGTTCTTATAAGCTTTTAATTTTTTAATTATTTTTGAAATTTAAATTTTGGAATTTTTCTTGTTCTAGTTTTTTAATTACTTTCTAAAAATTGATTTTTGAAATAAGTTTTTTATTAAATTTATAGCTTAAAAAAGAGGCTGGAAAAACTTTCCGCCTCTTTTAAGCTATAACCGTACTATCTTATTGATATGGTTATAGGTATAGTACGCCTTTACCACATCGCCGATCGATAAAGTTTCGTACCAAGTAAGAAAATTTACGGGGTGTACCGCTGTTTTCTTAAAAACCTTACCAGATATGAAGCTGATACGCACGGTTTGCTTAACGTGTCTGACATCTTCTATTTTTGTTGAAATAGAAACTGCTGACACAGTTTCTTCGCAAAATTGTAATTGCATTTTTTTATTTTTCCTCCCGAAATAATTATTCTTTTCAGTTGTTTCTTATAATGCCTAAACGGAAGTTTTATAAAGAAACTAATTATATTATAGCATATTACTGCACTATTTTCAAATTAATTATTTCCACAACCACAGTCATTATTATTCGACATATTGTTGTTAGAATTCATATTATTCATATAAAATCTCTTTTCTGCTAACTTATCTTGTACTCCACGAAGTGCTTCTCCAAATCTTTGGAAATGAACTATTTCTCTTTGTCTTAAGAAACGAAGTGGATCTAATACATCTGGATCATCTCCACAAAGATCTATTAATTTTTCATAAGTTGCTCTTGCTTTTTGTTCTTTTGCTACTTTGATGATACAACATTAAAATTTCCAATGTATTTCAATCGTTTTCTTTTTAGTGATGGGGTCTTTAGCACTAACTTCGATGTAATCAATTAAATTTTCCATCATCTCTCTAGATAATTCCGTTACATTTATGTATTGCTGTAATATTTGCTTTTTTTCATTTAATACATCATTTTCATTTGCTAATTCTGATAATCTTTTGTTCTTTTCAGTTAGTAATACTTCAATAGCTTCTTTTTCTCTTTGGAAATCATTATTATACTCAATAAACTGTTCCTGACTAATTATTCCTTCTGCTTTATCTGAATATAAACATTTAATCGCATTTGCTTTCTTCTTTAATGTAACATTATACTGTTCAATTTCTTGTTTTAAACTGTCTTTTTCACTTCTAATCTCATTTGAAACAATAGATTGCTCTAAATTATCTACATCTAAGTATTGGTTAATGAGTAAGTTTAACTCATTAAGTATTGTTCGTTTCAATACATTTTCAGAAATGAAGCTTCCTACACAACAACTTTTATCAACTTGTCTAGTTGGGCAACGTAAGTATCTGTCATCGTGTGACTTACTTGATTTTAATATGTAACCACAATGTTTACACCTACATTTTTTAGCAAATATACCAATCTTACCATT
>CANRKF010000050.1 GCA_947631145.1 uncultured Clostridia bacterium
GAAAGTTTACAAAACTTTCTTTATATAAATTTTGTGCCCATAATGTGCCCATCAGTTTTTATGTAACTTATTTGGTGCAAAAAATTAGAGTCCACAATCTCTTGCGACTCTAATAAAATTTGTGGTTGCGGGGGTAAGACTCGAACTTACGACCTTCGGGTTATGAGCATTTAAGGCTTATTTAATAAAGACCATTCATTTCACTTCTATTAATTTTTTATTTGTATAACATATACTGCACATGTGCTTTAATATTCCACTACCAAATTACTTCCATTTTGTGTTTTAGATACTACTATTTTTTTATCTAATCTTTCCTTTAATTCAGTTACATGGCTTATTATACCAATTAACTTATTATCGCCAGCTAATTTAATTAAAGTGTTTATTGCTTGTTCTCTAGATTCCATATCTAATGTTCCAAAGCCTTCATCTATAAATAATGTGTCAATTACTACTCCTCCTGAATAACTTTGTATAACATCTGATAAGCCTAAAGCAAGTGCAAGAGCTGCTTTAAAGGATTCTCCACCTGATAAAGATTTTACATCTCTTGTTCTTCCGTTGTAATTATCTAAAACGTCTAAGTCAAGAGCCATTTTTTCTGATATTTTATCTGATGTTTTCTTTCGAAGTAGCATATATCTATTATCTGTCATGCTAATTAACCTTTTATTTGCTTCATTAATTATCATATCAAAATATGTGGCTTGTACATATTGTTCAAATGCAATTTTCCTTTTGCCTACTGCTGTTCCACTTGCTAATTTAGATAGTTCATCAATTCTGGCTACTTTAACCATCTGCTTTTTTAGTGAATCTGCCGTTTTTTGTAAAGCTTTATCAAATTTTTCATTTGAATCTAAATTACTTTTTAGTTTAAGTTGTATTTCCTTTTGTTCTTTTTGCTTACTTTTAAATTCTTCTAATTGCTCTTGATCTTTAGATACATCTATAATTTCTTTTTTTGGTATTTCTTTTTCTAAAGCTTCTAATCTTGTTTTATTAGATATTTGCTCTTCTTTGTATTTTTCAATTTTTTCTTTTATTTTAGTTATTTCTTCTTCACTTAACAAGTTCTTTTTATAATCTTCTTCATCCTTAAATCCTAGTTTTTTAATTGCTTCAATAAAGTCTGTATGCTTTTCTTCATATTCTTTTTCTGCTGTTTCTTTAAGCTTTTGTGTATTATTAAGTAAGGTTTTGTTTTTTATCATTTTGTCAGCATCTTCTTTTATTCTTTTATTGAATTCATCTTTAAATTCGTCAAATTCAAATTCTTCAATATTAGCATATTCTTCAGTTACTTTATAATAAATAGTTTCAAATTTTTCTTCTATATTGGCCTTTTTTTCATCTATTTCTCCTTTTTGTTTTTGCATTTTTTCTATATATTTTTCTAAATTAAAATCGCTTTTTTTGCTTTCAGGAATTTCAGCGAGTATAGATGTATATTTTGTGTTTGCAACTGTTATTTGTTCTTTATATTTAGAGTTTTCTTTTTCAAGTTTTTCTTTTTCTTTTTTTAATTTTTCTAATTCTTCTTTTGTAAGAACGGTTTTACTTTTCTTTGCTTTTTCAGGATGTTCTATACTACCGCATACAGGACATGGTTTTCCTTTTTCAAGTTTTTCTGCAATAATACCTGCTTGTTCTTTGAAAAAAGCATCTTCTTGTTTTAAATATTCTTTTACTTTATCTTCATATTTGTTATTATTTTTTTCATATTCTTTAACAAGTATTTCTTTTTCTTTATTTAGCTTTACTAATTCTTCAATTTTTGTATTTAAATCTTGTATTTTTTTATTTTCTTCTTGTATTTTGGTATATTCTTTTAATATTGTTTTTAGTTCTTCTATTCTTTTTGTATTTTCATTGTTTTTCTTTTCTGTTTCTTTTTCTAATTCAATTTCTTTTTCAAGCTCTTTTATTTGTTTGATATTTTTTTGTATTTCTTCATCTAATTTTTCAAGTATTTTTTCTTTTGGAAGTACTGCTTCAAGAATTTTTTCCTTTGTTTTTACTTTTTTCTCATCTTCTTTAATATCTTTTTCTTTCTCTTTTAATTCATTTTTTATTGCTTTTAATTTTTCATATTCTTCAACTTTTTTGTTTTGCTCTTTTGTTTTTGCTATTTTGTCTTCTAATTTTTTTGTATCTTTTGCGATTTTGTTTATTTCTTTTTCAAATTCTTTATATTCTTCTTTTTGGTTTTCTATTTCTGCTGAAAGACTGCTTAATATTTGTTTTATGTCTGATTCAACTATTTTTTTATAGTCTATTAATTCTACACTTGTTGGCTTTTCTTTCCATATTATATTTTCTGCGTTTGTTTCGAAGGTTGTTTTTAAATTTTCTAATTCGTCTCTATTTTTTTTGGCAAGTTCACTTAAATTTTTAGTTATTATATTATATATATTTGTTTCAAAGATTTTTCTAAAAATTTCTGTTCTATCTTCACTTTTTGCAAATAATACATTTATAAATTCGCCTTGTGCTAACATTGCAATTTGCTTAAATTGTTTAGAATTAATTCCTATTATTTCAATTATTTTTTCATTTACATTTGATATTTTTGTTATTACTTTATCATCATATATTAATGATGCATCTGCTACATTTTTTGTAACGCCTTCGCCTCTACTTTTTTGTCTTTCATATGATGGTGTTCTTTTAACAGTATATATTTTTCCTTTATGTTCAAATACTAATTCTACATAGGTATCTTCTGTAGTTGCGAAATCACTTCTAAGCGATGATATTGGTCTATTTGATCCACTTACATCATTGAATAGAGCATAAGATATTGCATCAAATATAGTGGTTTTTCCTGCGCCAGTGTCACCAGTAACCAAAAATAATCCACTATTACCTAATTTTTCAAAATCAATAATTGTTTCTTCTTTATATGGTCCAAATGCGGACATTGTTAGTTTTATTGGTTTCATATACACATACTCCTATTCTTCATTTTTAGATTGTTCTATAATGTTTTTTATAATCTTTTTTTGCTCTTCGTCTAATCTTATATTATTTTGAAATTCATAAAAATCGTCAAATAATTCAAATTCATCTTTTTGTTTTAATTTTTCTATTTTTTCTAGCTCTAGCTTTTCGATACCTGATTTTATACTAGAATTTCCTAAACTTAAGGTGTTAGGATAAACTCTTCTAATTTGCTCCATTGCATTATATATAGGTTCTTCATTTGTAATAATGGCTTTAATATAATCTTTTGTATTTGTACCTTTATAATTTTCTTTTTTTAATAATTCTTCTATTGGTCCTTCTATTATTCTCATATCTCTTAATGGTTTTAAGGGTATTAATTTATATTCAAGCTTTTTGTCCTTTTTTATATTAATTAATACTACTGATTTATTATGCCTTACTTCTGAAAAAGAATATTTTAACATTGTTCCTGAATATCTAATTGTATCTTTTCCTATTCGCTGTGGACCATGTATGTGACCTAAAGCGACATAGTCAAATTTATCAAAATTAGATGCATCTACATTTTCTATTCCACCAACGTTTTGTGTTTCTGATTCGCACATTTCTGGATTAATGTTTCCTGCTGTAACAAATTGATGTGCCATTAATATATTTACTTTGCTTTCATCAAGTTCTTCATTATTAATTATTAGTTTCATTGCTTCATTATATGTATCTACTTTTTCAGTTTCAAAATATGGTTTTACTTCAATTGGCTTTACAAATGGAAGCATATAAATATTTACTTCATTTGATAGTTCTACGCATTTTATTTTTCCATTATATGTTGTTTGAATATATAAACCATCATTTTCAAATATTTTACTTCCAAAATTTAATCTTTCTTTTGAATCATGATTTCCTGAAATCATAAAAACTTTTATTTTTAATATTTTTATTAACTTATTTAAAAAGTTATTTAATACATCTACTGCATCTGCTGGTGGCACACTTCTATCATATATGTCTCCAGATATTAAAACTGCATCTACTTTTTCTTTTTCTGCTATTTTTATAATTTCGTTTAATATATATTCTTGATCTTCTAATAATGATTGTTCTTTTATTATTTTTCCTATGTGTAAATCGGCTAAATGTAATAATTTCATATTCTTTTTCCTTGTATAATATATTTAGGTTTTTTTAAGGTTACCTATAAAACTTTGTATAATATTTTTTATTATATGATTGTTTTGTAATAGCTTGTGTTGCTTCTACTTATTGTTAGGATTCAATTTCTTGTACTGCGTCTATGATTCTACCATTTATACTACTCCCATAAATTCTTCATCTAATATCTTTTTTCGTGCATTCCAATCTGGCATAAAAATTGTAAGAAAATTATAAAAATTTTTACTATGATTTTGATATTTAAAGTGTGCTAACTCATAAAGTATAACATATTCAATACAACAAATTGGAGTTTTAATTAATTTCAAATTAAAAATCACTTTGTTATTACTTGGTAAGCAACTTCCCCATTTGCTCTTCATCTGTTTTATTTCTATATTAGGAAGATTTATATTGTATTTTTTTAATAACCTTTGATATTTTTTAACTAACTCACTAAATACTTTGTATGCATATTCCTTTAGCCAAGTATCATATACTTTTCTAATATATTCTTTATTTTCAATATACTTTTCTTTTACATGAATTTCAAAATATTTATCCTTTATTAAAATTTCATTTTTGATGTCAGATATTATTTTCATTTTATATTGTTTTCCTAATAAATAAACAGTTTCTCCATTTTCAAAAGTAATATCTTCCTTTTTCTCAGCAAATGAGTCATAATAATTTTGTTGTTTTTTTATCCATTCTGCTTTATTCTTTACAAATTCTTTTGCTATTTCAATTTCCATTTTCTTTGGTATTGACATAGTTACTTTTTTATCTAAATTAACTTTCAAATTAATATTTTTTATATTTTTTCTTTCTACAAAAAATACTATTTTTTCTCCATTGATATCAACAGATTCTTTTTTCATAAGTATATCCTTCCTAGTTTTAGTATTTAATTAAAGCAATTTCTATTATTTCTTCTATAATTAAATCAATTTCATCAAAGGAAATATTTATATTTTTTCTTGTTTTATATGTATAAATTGTATCCTCTATAAATTGAGCTAATTCATTATGAATATCTTTATTATTGTGCCAATCAATTTTTACTTTATTTTCTATTTCTTTTTGAATTACTAATGTAATATCTCCTAATTCTTCAATATCTGCTTTTTCATTCATTTTAGGAACTAATCTATCATATATTACACCATAAAAAGCTCTAGCATTCTCTGTTGTGATATTTGATGGATAATTAATTCCTGAGTTTCCTTTTAAAAAGTCATTCCTTATATTTTGCATCTTTTCTAAATATTCACTATCTGAAATTCTCCTATTTCTATATTCTTCAATTGTTTCTTCAATCCTTTGAGAAAATTTTTTATAATATGCTGGATCACTTTTTGATTTTTGACTTATAGTTCTTGTAATTCTCGTTCTTATTGTATCAGCTTTACCTCTTTTAGACTTAATTTTTTCAAGTTCTTTTTCAAAGTTTTCTGTATCTGTAATATCAACTGGTTCGGCTATTCTCATCATCTCTTTGGCAACAACATAATTATCAAGAAGTTTTTGCATTTTTGCTTCATATTCTTTATGATCTATTGTTTCTGAATATCTTAATTTTACAGTAGCTCTTAATTTTTGATAAAAAGAAATAGCTTTCCTTAATTCTATTATTTTATCCCTTCCTATTTTGTAATATGCTGTATCACTAGCTACAATAATTGTTAAAATACTTCCAAACTTACATAATATATCATAAAAATATTTTCTTTTTTCATCATCCTCAAGTAATTCCTCATATTCTTCTAGATCATCTTTATTTTTTATATCTTTGAAAATTTCTTTTAATTGCTCATATATTTTAAATAATTTATCTATTTCAGTATCAATATAATATACCGTATTTTTAATATCATTCTCTTCAAAATCTTCTAAACCTGCTTCTTGATACATTGTTAGTGCTTTGTCTAATTCTCCTAATAATCCTCTATAATCTACTATGTACCCATAGTCTTTTCCATCACAAAGTCTATTAACTCTAGCTATTGCTTGCAACAAATTATGCTCTTTTATTTTTTTATCTAAATACAATGTAGAAACCTTAGGAGCATCAAATCCTGTTAAAAGTTTATCAACTACTATTAAAATATCTATATCTCCATTAACAAATTTTGATTTAATAGTTTCTTCATATTCTTCCTCATTTTTATAATTTGCAAGTGTATTAATATAAAATTTTTTTACTATATCCTTTGTATCTTCTTCAAAATCATCTTCTCCTTCTCTCATATCAGGAGCTGAAATAATAACGGCAACTTCTAATTCGGGAAATTCACTTCTAAAAATATTATAATACTTAACAGCTTCAACTTTTTTATTGCATGCAAGCATTGCATTAAAGCCTGTTCCCTTTAAAGTTTCATTATAGTTACTTGCAATATCCCATGCTATTAATTCTAATCTTTGTTCTGATGAAGCTATCTTTTCAAATCTGCTCCATTTTTGCATTACTTCATTTTTTTCTTCTTCTTTTAAATTTTTTGTCAACATTTCAAGTCTCATATCAAGGGCTTCTCTTGTAACTTCTTGATCTACCATCTTACCTTCATAAATTAATGGTACAATTGCTTTATCTTTTAATGCATCATCTAAAGAATATTTATGTATAAGTCCACCAAATTTATTAAATATGTTTTTATCTTTCTTCATAATTGGTGTTCCAGTAAATGAAATATATACAGCATCTTTAAATACTTCTTGCATTCTTCTATTTATTTCACCATATTGAGTTCTATGTCCCTCATCTACTAAAATAAATGTATTCTTAGCTTCAACCTTAACACCACTATTTACAGCTGTTTCAAATTTGTTAACAACTGTTGTTATTACTCTAATATTTTCATCTTTAATTAATTCTATTAGTTCTCTTCCAGTTGAAGCCCTTTTAGCTGGTATACCTATTCTATTAAAGGTTTTATGTATTTGCTTATCTAAATCTATTCTATCAGTTGCTATAACCAATTGTGGATTTTTTATATCTTTATCTTCCATTATTTTTTTAGTTATATATACCATAGTTATAGATTTACCTGAACCTTGTGTATGCCAAACCACTCCACCTTTATTTTCTTCTTTAATTTTATTTAACATTGCCTTAACTGCAAAATATTGTTGATATCTACATATTTTCTTAGTTCCAGCTTCAAATATAATAAAATCCTTAATTAACTCTAAAAATCTTTCTTTTTTAAATAATGATACTATATCTCTGTCCTGTTTCGTTATTTGTCTATTAACAATTATGTTTGAAAGAATTTGATTTTGCTCATCTATATATTGTTCATTCCATGTTGACCAAAATTTTGATGGTGTGCCACACGTTGCATATTTAGTTTCATTTTTATTTGCTGCCATTACTATTTGAATGAACTTAAATAATTGTGGTATATAATCATTTTTTTGATTTCTTATATTTTGTGAAATTGCTTGTATAATTGGTACTGAAGAAGCTTTACACTCTATTATTGCTAATGGTATGCCATTTATAAATAAAACTATATCAGGTCTTGCATTATCCTTTCCATTCATTCTAAGTACTGAAAATTCTTCTGTAACATAGAAGTCATTATTTTCAGGATGTTCGAAATCTATATATTTTATATCAAATGATCTAGTAGTTCCATCAGCCATTCTTTCAGTATATGACCTTCCAAGAGTTAACATATCATATATTTTCTCATTAGTACTAACAAGACCAGTTAGTAAATCTTCATTTAAATCTTTCACTGCTTGTCCTATTGTACTTGGAGAAAACTTGTATGTAACCCCTTTATATTCATAACTATTTATTTCATTTAATTTTTTTATTAATATTTCTTTGAATAATACATCACTTAAGATATTGTTTCTCAAAGCCTTATTTTCTGCTTGCGAAATATATTTGTATCCTAGTTTTTCTAATACTTCAATTGCTGGTCTTTGACTGGATGTATTTTCATTTGAAACCAGTATATTTTCTTCCATTAAATTTACCTCCATAAATTAAATTTATATTTTTACTTTTATTTTTCCAGCTAATAGTTTTTGACTTAATCCATAATAAAGTTGTTCATATATTTTTACTTGTTTTTTTAACAAATATTCTTTTTTACTATACATATTCATAATATTAACTATTTTTCTCTGGATATTTAAATGCGGATATCTTACATAGGTTCTATTCAAAATATTTCTTTTAGTTATTCCCATAACTTTAATTCCTTGCATTAATGGTATTAATTGATTGTGAAAATTGTCAGAATTTATATAATACCCTAAGTAACCTTTTATAAAATTAATTTTCGGTCTACATGCTATTGTATGTAATCCTGATAAAACTTTTTCACTATCACAATTGCTCACCTCAATTGCTTTTCCTACTGTTTCATCTTCTGCTGTATCTGCTATAATAATATCTCCATCTCTTAATTGAATATAATTTTTTACTTTATCATTTTCACTTTTATTAATGTAAGGAACATTTATATCCTCTTTTATATTTACAATTTCATTATATTTAATTAAAATATCTCCATAATGTATATTTTTATATTTTCCTTCCTTATAATTTAGTTTTTCTCTAGACAAGTTATTATTAGAAAATACATCAAAAACTTCAGCAAATTTTCTTTCTTTCCATTTATTAGATTTTTCTTGAAAGGAATTCATTAAAAACTTTTTCTGTTTTTTTACTAATTCTATATATATTTTTTTCTTTTCTATAATTTCATTTGTTTCATTTAATACTTTTACTATTTTTTGCTGTTCCTTAATTGATGGTAAACTAATTTGTATTTTTAGTAATGTGTTTAAATCTAAGTTTCTTCTTACTACACTTGCGCCTTGTTCTGAACAAATTTTGTACTGTTCCAACATATAATAAGACTTCATAAAATAGTTACCATAGGAAGATAGCATTATTTTTTCATTAAATTTGAATACCTTATATGCTGGGCTAACAATACCTATATCATAATTTAACAAAACATCTAAACTTCCCATCCATAAATTCATTGTGCTAAATACTAAATTATTTTTTCTAATTATTTTGTAACCAATATTGTTTTTACTTGCTATTTGTTTTTTAAAAAACTCTTTTTGTGAAAATATTCCATCTTTTGTAACTGATAGAACTTGATATTGATTGTTTTTAGTAGTTTTTTCAACAACTTCTTTTATACAATCTCCTAATTTTACTTTTTTCCATTTTCCCATTTTTATTCCTCACAGTCCTTCTATAAGCCCAATTCTTCTAATGATTTTTGTAATTCTTTTTCTAGTATATATAATTCTTTTTCTATTTCTACTATGTTTTTCTTTGTTTCTTCTATATCTATTTCTTTTTCTTCCTCAAAGGTATCAACATATCTTTTAATATTTAAATTATATTCATTTTCCTTTATTTCATCCATTGTAGCTACATGAGAATACTTTTCAATTTCTTCATAATTTTTATATGTATTTAATATTTTTTCTATATTTTCATTTGTTAATGTATTTTGATTTTTACCTTTTTCATATTCTCTACTTGCTTCTATGAATAAAACTTCATTTCTATTTCTATTCTTTTTAAATATAACTATAGTCGCAGGAATTGATACTCCATAGAATAGGTTTTCTGGTAATCCTATTACTGCATCTATTAAATTATCTTCTAATATTCTTTGTCTTATTATTCCCTCTGATGCACCTCTAAACAAGGCTCCATGAGGTAAAACAACTGCCATTCTTCCATCATCTGCTAAACTTTTTAACATATGCTCAATAAAAGCATAATCTCCTATACTTTTAGGTGGTACTCCATATTCAAATCTATTATATGGATCCATTGATGCTTCCATTTTGAAAGTATCTCTTTTTTTACCATTTTCTATTGTTGTTGTATTAGTATTTTCAAAACCTTTTGCCCATTTATCTAGTGAAAAAGGAGGGTTAGAAACTATAACATTAAACTTCATTAATTTATCATTTTCTAAATGTAATGGATTTGCTAAAGTATCTCCCCATTCAATATGGGCATCATTAACACCATGTAAAAACATATTCATTCTGCATAAATTGTATGTTGAACTGTTACTTTCTTGTCCATAAATACTAAATCTTTCACTATTCACTTCTTTAGATGCTTTTAATAATAATGAACCAGATCCACATGCAGGGTCATAAATTCTATCATTTTCTTTTGGTTCAACTAATTTAGCAAGTAAAATAGAAACCTCAGCAGGAGTATAGAATTCTCCTCCTTTTTTTCCAGAATCGCCTGCAAATCTTGCTATTAAATATTCATATGCATTTCCGATTACATCTAGGTTGCCTATTTTTGATGGTTTTAAATCTATTTCTGGCTTATTAAAATCTTCTAATAATGTTCTCAATATTGCATTTTTTTCTTTTGTTTTTCCAAATATTACTTCGCTGTTGAAGTCAACACCTGCAAATAGGTTTAAAAGCTTTACTCCATTTAAAGTTGTAATTTTTTCTAAAGCTTTATTAATTTTTTCTCCAATATTATTATCATTTCTATTTTGATAAAGGTAATCAAAGGTACATTCATCTTCTAAAACAAATTTACTTCTTGATAATGCTCTTTCTATTCTTTCTTTATCTCCTTTATATTTTTCTTCTGCTTTTTCTTTTTCTTCTTTATATGTGTCACTCAAGTATTTTACAAATAACATTACTAATGCATAATCTTTATAATTTCCACCTGGTATATTACTTCTTAATGTATCGCAGGCACTCCATATAGTTCCATTTATTTTATCTTGTATTTGTTTTTCGTTCATTTTATTTACTACCTCCATTTATTAATTTGTTTATTATTGAATCATAATACTTATCTTTTTCTTTTAACATTCTTTTGTATAAATTCTTTTGCTTATTCCATGTATTAACTATTTTTGATATTTGTTCCTGTTCCTTTGAATTTAAATCGGGTATTTCCAATTTTCTTAACTCTATAACAGGTATACTTTTTATTGTTGTTCCAATTAGAATTTTTTCAAATTGACGTTTTGCTTTATTGCTCTCTAAAAACCACTTTATAAAATCAATATTATATGTTTTATTAATTATACTTGACATTCTTATAATACAATATTGGTTGTTTATTACTTTTCCTTCTATTTCATCATCAACTTCTATAATTGTTAATGGAAATGCTAGTCTCAATAATATATCACCCTTTTTGGCTCTAAAACTATCCAAATTTTCTTCACTATATAACAAGTCATAATTAATTTTTTCTTCATAACTTTTTAAATTAAAAACTTCATACTGGTATGTTTCAGTTGATTTATATTTGGCTTCTTTCCTTTTTACAACAACTCCAATAATTATTTGAGTAACATCTTCTAAAAACATCTAATCCTCCTTTATAAGCAAAAGCTTACATAATTATTGTACATTTTTCCACTCCTTTCATATATTTTCTTAGAACAGAAAAAATGCACAATAATTATTGCTTTTCTATTATCAAAATGTTATAATTATAATATAAGTTAAACATATATTATTATGTTTCAAGTCTTTAACAAGTACCAGTTGTTGAAGACTTTTTTCTGTTCAAAATAAATTTTATCACAATTATTAAATTTCGTCAAGAAAAAATTTCAAAAAAATTTAAAAAATATTTTGATAAAATTTATTTTGAACAATATTTTATTCTCTTTCTATTACATTTATAAAACTATCAATTTCTGGAATTTTATATTTTTTTGCTTTATTTGTCCATTTTTCTATTTCCTTATATTTTTTACTAAACATTATTTCTTTAAATTCTTTTACTATTTCATATATCTTTTACTAACATATTCTCTGTTTTTATTTCCATTAATTGGTTTCTCCATAATTTGTAAATATTTTTTACAGTCCTATCATCAATATTAAACTTTCTTCATACTACTGAATATTTAAAACATTTTCACTAGCAGATTTATACATAATTCCACCGTCTCTTAATATAACTTTAAGATTTGGATAAGTTTTTAACCATTTTGTGACTTTTTCTTCTTCTCTAGAATCTATTAGTAAGCGCTTAATAAGAAGGCGTAATAGAAAACCCCAAGCATTTCCTATATAAT
>CANRKF010000051.1 GCA_947631145.1 uncultured Clostridia bacterium
TAATATCATTAAAAAATCATTATACATTTCATCATACTTTGGTACTGCCATTTTATCCTCCTATTTCTTCATATCTCATTATTGATAATTCTAAATATTCTTTTTCATTGTCTATTCCTATGTAATTTCTATTTAATTTTGTCGCTGCAATTCCTGTTGTACTACTACCACATAATTTGTTATAAGTAATTCTGAAAGTTCTCCATTACCTTTTGGATTTATCATTCTTTTGGCAGAAACTTTATTTATGAAAAAATTATATCATATAAATCAAGTATTAAAAAGCGAACACTAGAAAATTTTACATATTAATATAAAAAAATTTATTAATATAAAAAATTTATTTTGCAAAATTAAATAGTTAAATACACACTGAAAATTTTTGCTATTTTCGGCATAAATTTTCAATTTAATGCAATTAAATTATTAAAAAAAGCTTTTAACGAATTCACATATAATATCAGCCGTTTTTTCTTTTCCAACTGATGAATCAATACACAAATTATAATTATTAACATCTCCCCAAGTTTTTCCAGAAATTATCTTATAATAGCTTGCTCTATTTTTGTCTGATTTTTCAACATTTTTAATGGCATCTTTTTCACTATCATTATACATTTCCATAATATTTTTTACTCTATAATCTTTTGAAGCATAGATGAAAATTTTAATTAAATTTTTATAATCCTGTAAAACATAATCTGCTGCTCTACCAACTAATACACAAGCACCTTGATCTGCTATCATACGAATAGCCTTATTTTGAGCATCAATAGCATATTGAACTGGAGATGTAGTTAAATATAAATCGTGCATTATATTATTGCTTTGGTTTATTTTTGAAACAAATTCTCTATCTAAGCCACTTTCTTGAGCTGCTATTGCTGTCATCTCTTTATAATAATAAGGTATTCCTAATTTTTCTGCAACGAGTTTTCCAATATACTTTCCTTGACTTCCATGTTCTCTTGAAATTGTAATAATGAATCCTTCTTTTGACTTTTGAACAGTAGTATTTGTTTTTTTCATATTTTCTTCTTTTGAAATTCTCTTAAAGAAAATTACTACTAAAATTGTTGAAACTATAATTGCAAAAAAATCTGCTATTGGAGCTGCATAAAGAGGTCCTTCAACTCCAAAATATTTTGGAAGTATAATTACAAGTGGAACAAATAAAATAATATCTCTTGCAAGTGATACTATTGTAGCTTTAATTGGCTCTCCTACTGCTTGGAAGAATATTGAAATCACTTTTATGCAACATGTAAATGTTACAAACATTAAGAATATTCTAAATGTTTTTACAGCAAATTCCATATATAAACCATCTTCTGTTCCAAATAGCTTTATTACTAATTCTGGAAATACTTCAAAAATAATTGTTGATACAATTCCTACTAAAAATGTCAAAAGCATAACAATTTTAAATGTTTTTCTTACTCTATTATATTTCTTTGCACCAAAATTATATCCTAATATTGGTTGAGCCCCTAAAATAATTCCTACTACAATGTTAATAACAATAGTAAATACTTTCATACAAATTCCAATTACTGCAATTGGAATATCACTTCCATATTTAGAAATAGCTCCATATTTTGCAAGCATAATATTGCAAATAAGTGAAATTACAACAATTGACATTTGAGTTATAAAAGTCGACACACCA
Source organism: uncultured Clostridia bacterium (assembly GCA_947631145.1). Taxonomy (GTDB): domain Bacteria; phylum Bacillota; class Clostridia; order TANB77; family CAG-508; genus CAG-273. Next base: position 1,670 of record CANRKF010000051.1, read on the forward strand.
AGTTTTATTACATTTCCAAAAATTGAAAAATTAATTTTAAAACTATCTAATGATAACTTAAATGTCTTGCTCCTAAAGAAATATATAAATGACACAATAAATGATACAAACTGTCCTAGTATTGTTGCCCATGCAGCTCCTTTTATTCCCATTTTAAATACAAATATAAATATTGGATCTAAAATTATATTTAAAATTGCTCCAATTAAAGTGGAAACCATAGAATATGTAGGTGAACCATCAGCACGAATAATACTATTCACAGTATTAGCTAGCATATAAATAGGTATAGCTGATAATATAATTGTAAAGTAATCTCTTGCTAATCCTATAGAAGCTTCTGAAGCACCAAAAAGATATAGTAATTTATCCATAAAAATAAATCCTAATATTACAAATAAAATACTTATTACAAAAGAAATTAATATGCTATTTCCTATTGCTTTATCTGCATCTTTTGTATTTTTTCTACCTTGACAAAGAGATAAAAATGCAGCATTTCCATCTCCTAAACACCATGCAAAAGCAACAGAAATAATTGTAATAGGGAATACAATCGTTGTAGCTGCATTACCTAAATAACCTATTTCACTATTTCCAATAAATATTTGGTCAACAATATTATATAGCGAACTTATTAAAAGTGATAAAATACAAGGTATAGAAAATTTTAATAATAATTTTGAAATTTTTTCATTTCCTAAAAACTTATTTTCTTCGTTCATATTTTTTAATTCCTCCTTTTTTTTCCTTTTTTTATCGCAAAAAAATACTGCGTATAAGAGTCAATCTTATACGCAGTTACGCTGTGTCGACTTACCTATTGTACCACTTTGAAAATTTTTTTGCAAGTTTTTTATAATATTTACTATTTATAATATTTACTATTTTAATTTTCGACATTATGCTAAAAATAATTACTATTCACAGCCTAAAAATATTACAATTCCATTACAAAAATATAAGACTTTCATTTTTTTGTTGACATTTCAACTATAATCTGCTAAATTAATTATGTAAGAGAGGTGAGATGTAACAATGAACAAAGCTGAATTAGTAAAAGCTATGGCTGATGAAACAGGGCTTTCTCAAAAAGATGCTGAAAAAGCTCTAAATTCTTTTGTAAATCAAGTTTCAAGTGCACTTGAACAAAAAGATAAAGTACAATTAATTGGTTTTGGAACTTTTGAAACTAGAGAAAGATCTGAAAGAACCGGAAGAAATCCACAAACTAATGAAGAAATTACAATACCAGCTTCAACAGTTCCTGCTTTTAAAGCTGGAAAAGCACTTAAAGATAGGGTAAATAATTAAAAAATAAAAGATGTCTAATTACGAAATTAGGCATCTTTTTTTAAAAAGAACTTTAGTAAAAAAAATATTCGCCCGTGCGAAGCACGGGGCAGTTGTTTGCAAAGCAAACGATTTTTTCTAAATTTTTTAAAACTTACTTTTTATTAAATTTTATAAACTTATCACAACAAGCAAGAACAGCAGGTAGTAAAGTTAAAATTAAAATTGTAGAACATAAGGTACCTTCTGAAATTGTTTTACATATTTTTGCAGCAATAGCAGAAGTAAAACTTGCAATAATTAAAGTTACTATAATAAGTATTGAGCTTGAAGTTAGTATAGTGTGTATAGAATTATTATAGGAAGCTATAATTGCTTCTTTTAACCCTTTAGTTTTTCTGTTTTCAATATAATATGAAGTATAAAGAATAGCATAATCAATAGTTGCACCCATCAATATACTTTGCACAATAAGAATTGAAATGAAATAAACATTTTCTCCTACTATTGATAATATTCCCATTGTTAAATAAACTGCAGTCTGTATAGTCAAAACTAATATTGTAGGAATAAGTATTGATTTAAAAGTAATAGCTACAACTACGAAAATAGCTACCATAGTTATTACTGTAATTATGTTTAATTCATTATCAAAGCTCTTACTCATTTCATAAGCCATAGGAGAATCACCAATTATGTAAAAATCCGTTAGCTCATTTTCTAAGGCATCTTTTGTATTTTTTACAAACTCAAAAATTTCTGGATCTTCCATATTAAATTTTGTATTAAAAACAACTCTTGAATAATTATCTCCTATTAATAAATCCCTTGCATCTTTTATAGTTGTTTTAGCCTCTGTTATGTCATTTCTCATATCATCTTCTATAAAATCACTAAATCTTTCATCTTGTAAAATATCTTGATTTAAGAAATTAACAAATTCTTCTACTGTCATTTCCCAATTTTTATTATACTCTTTAGCACTTCCATAATAAGTATAAAGCATATCTATTGTATTTTTTTCTACATCATTACTTAATTTATTAATAATAGCAAAAATTTCATTTGAAGTATATTTAGTATTATTTATTGTAGAATTCATAATACCATTTACTGTATTTAATTTTGATACTTTCTCAGCATCAAAATTATTAGAATAATCTTTATTAGTAACAACATCTTTAAGTAAAAAATTAATAAAATCTTTTAAAGATATATTTAGCTTAGTATTAATATATTTAGAATTATATAATCCATAAAGTAAATTAATACTGTCTTTATTTATACCTAATAATGAAGATAATTCATTACTGCTATACTTTTTATTATTAATAGTTCCATTAATAACTGTTTGAAGTAAGCTTAAATTATTAATGGTACTACTTGTTATTTTATTGCTTAACATACTATCACTTTTATGAGCAAGTACAAAATTAATAAAATCCTTTGGTGTTAAACTTGTATTATTTTGTTCTGAAACATATAAAACATATATGTTCTTTACACTATTACTATCTATACCTATCATTTGAGAAAGTTCTTCATAAGTAAAACTTTTATCGTTAATAGTACATGTAATAATAGTAGATAATAACTGTAGCTTATTCATAGTAGCCTCATCAAAATTATTTTTAATGCCCTCTAAATCTTTGTTAGTTAATATTATATTTATAAACTCAGCAGGCGTAGCCTTTAAATCATTTACAGTATTTTCACTTATACTATTTGCTTTTTCAGTTATATTGTCTGCATTTTTGCTTATACTATTTGCTTTTTCAGTTATATTATCTGCATTTTCACTTATACTATTTGCTTTTTCAGTTATATTATCTGCATTTTCGCTTATACTATTTTCATTTTCACTTATATTATCTGCATTTTCAGTTATATTATTTACATTTTCGCCAATTTCCGTATTTTCATTTGTTTTATCTGTAGGTTCTGTTACACTTGGATTAGCTTCTTCATTACCATATTTTAAAAGCAAAATTTGATTAATTTTTTCTTCTTCTATACCAAACAAATTAGATAATTCTTTAGAATTCATTTGACTATTAATAATATTTAAATTACTAAAAGTAGCTAACATTTTTATATTTTTAATAGTTTCATCATCAAAACTATTCGCATATTCGCTGTTATTTAACATATTGTTTAATACAAAATTTGAAAAATCTGAAATAGTCATTTTTATATTAATATTGTTTAAAATATAGTATTTATATAAATCCTGCATTGTATTATTATCAATTCCAAACAACTCAGACATTTGCTCACTTTTCAATTTAGTTTGTATTGTTTTTTTATTAACGAATTTTGATAAGGTATTTAGTTTATTTCTACTTTCGCCATTTATTTTAGAAGAATACTTTTTATTTGTTAATACATCTTTATTCATAAAATTAATAAAATCACTCATACTTATTGTTATATTATTATTTTTAGAAAGGTAATAAACAAAAATATCTGATATTTTACTTTTATCTATTTCTAATATATTTGCAAGTTCACTTGCTGATCTTTTTTTATTAACGGAAGATACTGTAACAAAATTTTTTAATCTTGAAATATCTTTCTTCATTTTTTCATCAATTTTTTTACTTGCTTTTTCATTGTTGTATGCATCTTCCTCAATGAAATTAATAAAATCAGCAAAAGTTATTTTATTATTTCCTTCTGGATTATAGTAATCATAATATAATATTTTTAATAAATAATCTTGAATATTAACATCTGAACCTAAATCATTTAACTTATTATTTAATTTATCATAAGTTAATTTTTCATTTATTGTGTTTCCATAGCCTAAAACTTCATCTATTTTATCTTCATTTTCAAAATTTTTTAAATATTTTGAAATTTTATCTTCATCCTCATTTTTATAAATAACTGCTATTTGATTATTTTCCTTAAATACTTTACTAATTTCATCTGATTGAACATCTGTATAATTAATTCCTAAATTTCCTTTTAATGCAAAACTTGTAATAAATACTATAAGAAAAATAGGAACAGAAGCAAATCTAATTTTATAACTAAAATTACCAAGTTTATTTAATTTAATAGTAGGACTTTTCTTTTTTGTTTTTATAATCCATTTGTCAAACCTTAGTATTAATGCAGGAAGCACAAAGAAAATACAAATCAAACTAAACATTACACCTTTGGCTAAAACAAAACCTAAATCTTTTCCAATTTTAAAGCTCATAAAAACTAAAGCTAAAAGACCAACTATTGTTGTAATAGAGCTACTTGATATAGCAGTAAATGCTTTATATAAAGCATTTTTCATCGCTTTTACATTATCTTTTTCTGTTTGCTTTTCTTGGTCATATCTATTCATTAACATTATGGAATAATCCATAGATAAAGCCATTTGTAAAATTGCAGATATTGAATTTGTTATATTTGATACACTGTGAAATATTATATTAGTACCTTTATTTAACACTACAGCCATTAAAATTGAAATTAAAAACAAAAAAGGTTCTACATAAGACTCACACATTATAAGTAATATAATTAAAGCACTTGCAACTGCTAGAACAATAATCCAAAACGGTAATACCGTTTTATTGCATTCAGAAACATCTCCACTTGTATAAAAAGTATAATCTTTATACTTGTTAGTTATTTCCTTGTATAAATCTGCTCCTTTTTGAGAATCAGATTTATCACTTACAGTAATAACATATAAAGTATAATTTCCTTTGTTATAATTTTCCGTATTATCATAATCTACAGTTTTTACACCATCTAATGTTTCTAATTCATTTTTTATAGAAACTTTTTCATTATCTGATAAATTTTCGAACATTAAATTTAAAGTGCTTGTTTCATTTTCGGAAAATTCTTCTTCCATAATATCCATGCCAATTCTTGTTTCTGAAGTATTGGGCAAATATTCAGCAATATCGTAAGTAATTTTTACTTTTGATGATAGAAGTGCTGAAATTATTGTAAGAATAAGGAATAAAAATAAAATAAAGTATCTTTTGTTAATTATGAAATCTGTAAGCTTTCTCACTGTAAATCTATCCTTTCTTTTTAAGATACATATTATACTATTATTTTTATTAAGATAGCATAAATTTAATGAAATCAATAAAGATTTTTATTTTAATATTATTTTGCCAAAAAAAGTCGGAGAACTAAAAATTGAACTCCGACTGGATTATTAATTATTATAAATAAAATACTAAAAAAGTTATATAGAGCATACTTAATTAAATATTTAAAATTAATAAAATATAAATTATAAATTACTAATTATTAATAACTTATATTAAATATTTATTAATTATTTATAATTAATCATTGTCAAATTTTTGTTGTATTTTAATTGCCTTTCTTCGTATTCTAGTTAAAGCTGTATCAACAGATTTAACATTACAATTTAGAAGATTAGCAATTTCAGCATAACTTTTTCCGGTTTTATATTGTTCTAATACATCTAGTTCTTTAGAGCTTAAACTTTTTGTTATTTCTGAAGTTAATTCTTTTAAATATTCATTTCTTAATACAATTTCAGAAGGATCTTCAGTATTTTTATCTTTTAAAAGAGTTATAACCTCATTAGAATTTTCATCATTATCCATAGTTGAATTTATAGATAGTGCATTATTTAGGAGAAAATGTTTTTGACGACTAGAAAGTTTAATAGCAGTTATTAAATGTCTATCAACACAAAGTTTAGCAAAAGTTTTAAAAGCAGCTCCGCTATCTTCTTTGTAGTTTTTTATTGCATAGTAAAGACCTATCATTCCTTCTTGAAATACATCATTTTCGTCTCCACCATATAGAAAAAACTTACTAGAGCTGTATTTTACTAAGTCTTGATATCTTTTAAGCAAAATTTCAGTTGCAGACTCATCGCCTGTGCGAATTATACTAACTAATTCTTCATCAGTTTTGTTATTATAGTCATTAATATAATTCATATTAAATTCCATTCCTTTCTTGCCTCGCTTAAAACACATAGAAATGAAAGATTGATTTCTTTCAAACTAAAAATCATGCCTTTCTCGCTTAGCTTTCAAGGCACACATAGTTATGAAAGCTTTTTATTCTTTCAAATTAAAAATTATTCTCCTAATTGAATTAAGCACAATATATCACAAAAAATTGCAAAGCTCAAGGATTTAACTCATTTTTCATTAAAAAATTTTATTATCCTTTATATTCACCACCATTAATATGCATAACTTGACCTGTAACATAGGAAGAATCAGAACTTGCTAGGTAAATAAAAAGAGGTGCTATTTCATAAGGATGACCTGCTCTTCCCATCGGAGCATCAGAACCAAGAGTAGGGATTTTCTCAGCTTCCCAACAAGCCGGCTGAAGAGGAGTCCAAAAAACACCGGGTGAAACTGCATTTACTCTTATATTTTTTTCAGCTAAATTAGTAGCAAGAGACCTTGTAAAGCCAACTATAGCACCTTTGCTCGTTACATAATCTATTAATTCAGGTTCACCTTTAAAAGTAGTAATAGAAGTTACATTTATAATACTGCTACCGGGAAGCATATTTTTTAAAGCCTTTTTAGTTAAATAAAACATAGCATACACATTAGTTTTCATTGTTAAATCAAATTGTTCATCAGTTATATCTAATAAACTTTTTTGTTGATACTGAACGCCAGCATTATTTACTAAAATATCAATTCTACCAAACTTTTTCATAGTTTCATCTACAATTTTATCACAAAAACTTGGATCTTTAATATCACCAGAAAGTAGTAAACAAGAACCCCCAAGATTTTCAATAAATTCTTTAGTTTCTTCAGCATCCTTGTGTTCATTATAATAAGCAATTACAACGCTAGCACCTTCTTTAACAAAGCCAACTGCAACAGCTCTGCCAATGCCTGAATCTCCACCAGTAATTATCGCTACTTTATTCATAAGTTTTCCAGAACCCCTATAATATGGATTATTAAATATAGGGCGAGGTTTCATTAAATATTCCATACCGGGCTGAGTATCTTGATGTTGTGGGGGAAATTCTAATTTATAGTCTTTACATATTAAGCCATATCCTTGATCATTTATGTATTTAAGACCATAATCATCTTGCCCATTATTGTTTGAAGTATAGTATTTATAATTCATTTTTTACACGAAGTTGCTTTTTTACATGAAGTTGCACATAGTAAAAGCAACTTTTCTCCTTTCCTTTTAAATTATATTTATTTATATTCTAAAAAATAATATTTTGTGAGTTAAAAAATGTAACAAAACTAGCCTAAAGGAATACTTTGTGAGTTAAAAAAAGTAACAAAAATAGCCTAAAGGAATACTTTGTGAATTAAAGAATGTAACAAAAATAGCCTAAAGGATTATTTTATGAATTAAAGAATGTAACAAAAATAGCATAAAGGAATACTTTGTGAATTAAAGAATGTAACAAAATTAGCTTAAAAGAATATTTTATTGTATAGAAAAATGTATAAAATTTTGAAATAAATACTTTTAAAATTTCACAAAAAAAGTTAAGACAAATAGTTAAATACATCAAATAAAATAATGAAAGGATATGGTTATTTAAGTTATTAAATATATCATATAAGGTAGTTTGAAAGAAATTGATCTTTTATTTCTATGTGTTTTTAGCGAAGCCAGAAAGGAATGAAATTTTTTATGAATAGTAAATCTCAAATTGTTTCAACTAATATAAATTATAATTATGAAATATTACAAAAAAATATAAAAGAATTAAAAAGTACATATTCATTTTTAAAAATAGGGAGCATAGGGGATAGTGTTTTAGAAAAAAATATTCCATATATAAAAATAGGGCAGGGGAAAAGGGAAGTATTATATCATGCCGGAATACACGCAAATGAATTTATTACCAGTAATTTACTTATGAAATTTATTGAAGAATTTTCAAAAGCCATTAGTTTAAATGGTATAATCTACGGACAATCAGCAAAAAAAATATTTAACATGGTATCTTTATACATTATACCAATGGTAAATCCAGATGGAATAGATTTAGTAACAGGGAAGCTTGAAAAAAATAGTAATATTTATAAAAATTATGTAAAAATAGCAAAAGAATACCCAAGTATTCCATTTCCAAATGGATGGAAAGCAAATTTTAATGGTGTGGATTTTAAAATATACCAACCAGTTTGCAAAATGTCTTGTAACTCTTTAATTACACAACTTCGCATTCTTAAAAAAATAAAGCTGACCCCCTAAGCCAGCTACCATCACATACCACTTTCGCTTGCTACTACTAATGGTACTCAAATCAAAAGTTCATTCATATTATAAAATGCAAAGGGGGTCAGGTGGAATCGAACCACTTTTAGAGCCGTTTTACTTGGGTGTATCTTCTAAGAGATACTTCTCGTGCTGCAGGCTACCCAAGTGTGGAAGTTCCACTCTTCCACATGTTGCTGATAAGATGCATACATGCACCTCCTACCAATCTCTCCATAATTAGAAGAGATTTTATACGACAAAGATTTCCTTTGCCATTTGTATTATATCAGATAAATCCAAACACTTCAACTTTAACAAATTATCTTGTAACTATTAAAATTACACAACTTTGCGTTATTAGATTAATTTATCAAAATTTCTTCTTGAATATAAAATTCTTCTAACTTCCATAGTATTGTCTTTTACTGTATAAAAAACAGTATAATTATCAACATATATTCTAAAATATGTATTTTTTCTATTTCTAATAGATATATATTCTTCATATGAATCAGGACTAAATGCTCTTTGTTTTATTTCTGTTTCAAGTTTGTTAACGAAGTTATTTGCAGCTATTTCATTTTTTAATTGGTATTTAATATAATCAGTAATATAATCTAAATCTTTATAGAACAAAGGAAGATATTTTATTTTATATTTCTTCTCCATTCAATTTCCTCCTTATACTGCCAAATACTTCTTCATGAGTAAAATATTTAGTTTTAGGATCTTCTGCCTCTTTATCTGCTTCATCCAATGCATTTTCAATGTATTCATTGTACTCTAAATCGCTCATTAATTTAGAATATTTTTCTAAACTCATTACTACCATTGAGCCATATCCGTTTTTGGTCAAATAAACTGCTTCATCTTCCTTTAAAACTAATTCCTCTATCTCTGGATATTTATTTCTTAAATCTGATACTGGTCTAATATTAATCATATAAAATCCTCCTTGAATTTAATTATCATAATTTTATCATTATTTTATATCTTTTTCAATATTTTATGCAAATATTTTAACCAGCTTTACTATTTTTTTGATTTATAATTTCTTCAATTTTGATAAACTCATCTAAGTTTTCATTAATAGAATTTAACTTTGAAAAATTAAAATATATGTACACATTTTTATCTTTATCAATCTCTATTTTATTGATTAAACGATATAAATATATTTTATCAATTTGCTCTAATTTCAAAAAATTTTCTATTAATTCATCTAATTCTTTTTCTTCTTTTGTTTTATTTTTGTAACTTATTTTTTTTTCTGTTTGGGTTAATCTTTGCTCTAATTCTTCCTTTTGTTTTGTTAAATTCGTTCTTTCAAAAAGGAATTTTTGTGAATATCTTATATAGTCCTCTTCTAAAAGAACACCTTTTAGTTTGTCCATATACATCTTGTCTAAATTGCTATTTATTTCATAAATTGCTTTATCTAATTGCTCAATTTTTTTCTTAAAACCTTTTTCTTTATCAAGAGTTTTGTTTTGATATTTTTCATAAAATGAATAAAAAACTTCTTTATCAGCATAAATTTGGACAATCTTTTTTACTATATAAAGAATATGTTTTTCGAACTTTTCATAATTGGTACTTAATGGGTAACAACCTCTTGATTTATGATCTGAGCAAGTTATATATGGATGTGATGTGCTATTTCTCCTTGAA
>CANRKF010000052.1 GCA_947631145.1 uncultured Clostridia bacterium
TCCTGCTTCGTCTGATATTACTACTCCTTGGTCTATGCTATTTAAATCCCCTTCTGTTATTTTGAATCCTGCTGGTATTGTTATTACTGCCTTTTTTGCTTCATTACTTCCATCTACTTTGTTTCCATCTGAGTCATATCCTGTTGTTTTTGAAAATACTTTGTGATTGCTTACTGCATCTTCTAATTTATCTGGATCCTTTCCATTTACTGCCTCATTTATCATTCCTGCTAAATCTTGTAAATCTTTTTCTTGTTGTTCTTCTGCTTCTTTTGTCTTTTGTGCTGCTAGTTTTGCTTGTGATAAGATTCCATCTTCTCCTAGTACCATTGTTATTGTTATTCCTGCTAATATTAGCAAGACCACAATAGTAACTACTAACGCTATTAAGGTTATACCTCTACTTCCTAAATTTTCAAAAATACCTTTTTCTTTTTTCATTTTTATAATTCATTCCTCTCTTTTTTATTTTTCTTTTTTAGTATTTTTATTTTATATAAAAATACTTTTGTGTAATTTTTTATAAATTATTTTTGCTTTAAAAAATGCATACAAAAATGGTAGGCTACTTTTTTATGAATAGTCTATCCCTTTTATTTTTTCACTTTCAATATTTTGTTGCTTCATTTGTTCACCTCCACTTTTACTTACAATTTTTTATTTGTATAATAATTTTTATCTTGTAAATAATGTTTTCTTATGTTTATTTTTTCAATTTTATATATTTTTATACTTCTTTCATAAAATATATTATTTATTCCATATATTTTTTATTATTATAATTTCAAATAATACTTATTTTTATAATAAAAGCTGTTTTTATTTTGGTATTGTTTAACCTAGCAGTTCTTTTTCTCAGTTTTTTCAACAAAATATTATCATTTTTTCGCACTGGTGTCAATATTGGTTTTTAATTTTGCCTATATAATATTTTTATAAATTTTATAAATAGCAGAGGTTAAGCCTATGAAAAATTGTAGTAAATATGAAGATAATTTAAATGTAATTGGGCCTATTTTACGAAATAAACGTAAAGAGAAAAAAATATCTTTAGAAGCTCTTTCTTCAAAGCTTTTGTTACTTGGTATTAATATTCCAGTTACTAGCTTACATAGAATTGAAAATAATCAAAGAACTGTTAGAGATTACGAAATTTCTGCATTATCTATTGCTCTCAATATTAGTGTAAATGAATTGCTTGATCCTATAACAGATAAGCTTAAAATATCTTAGTATTATAATAAAAGACAGTAATTTAAGCTTTAATTTTTTTATATAGCTTAAATTTGCTGTCTTTTACTAATATTATATAATAGTAAAGTGGATTTTTTTATAACTGTCCACTTTATTTTATTTATCTACGCCTACAACAACAATTTGAATTATTGTTTCTTCTATTTGATGTTACAAGTAAGCTTGCTCCATTATTCAAATTTATTATTCCATACGGATCTGTATTATTTATTGCAATTGGAATTGCCGAAATTGTAGCTATTCCATTATTGTTACCATTGTTGTTGCCGTTATTATTTCCATTATTGTTATTCCCATCATTATTGTTTCCACTATTTTTATTTCCATTATTATTATTTCCAGTATTGTTGTTTCCGCTATTATTATTGCCAGTATTATTATTTCCACTATTGTTATTACCACTATTATTGTTTCCAGTATTGTTGTTTCCGCTGTTATTATTTCCGTTATTGTTATTTCCATTATTATTGTTTCCACCGTTATTATTGCCACCACAATTATTTCTACAATTGTTGTCATTCATATTACAACAATAATGTCTTAAACACGAAATCAATTTACAAATTACGTTTGTAAGTATTGCTGTTACATAAGCAAGTAAGGTGTATAAAATAGCATATACTAAAAAGCTAGCATCAAATGCAGCAAAGGTTACAATTAAATAAATGGCAAAAAATGTTGCAGCTACCAGCAAGGGATTTCTTAAAATTTTTTGTAATACAATTGCTAATATAACAGTAGCAACAGGAAGTGCAAAAAATATTAATAATGTATTCATAGTTGTTCTCCTTTAAATTTGCTTTTTGTTATATTTTATGTTATTACTAAAAAAAGTGTGCCATTTATTTTATTAGTTTAATTTTTATATTATTCAAATTATTTTTATTAAAAGCTTTATATTTTAAGCCATTTATATTTATTAAAAGTTTTATAAGTTAAGCTATTATTCATAACTTACATTCATTAAATATAATGCATGGGCTGGTAAGGTTTTTCCTGCTAAGCTCCTATCTTTTGCTTCTAATATTTTTTTCATTTCTTCTGGCTTTTTTTCGCCTTTGCCTATTTCTATTAGTGTTCCTGAAATTATGCGCACCATATTGTATAAAAAGCCGTTTCCAGTTAACATTATTACTACTCTTTCTTGTTCTTTTAATACTTTGGCATCATAAATAATTCTAACACTGCTTTTGCTACTGGTTCCACTTGATTTAAAACTACTAAAGTCATGTTCTCCTACTAAATAATTTGCCGCTTCTTGCATTGCTTCTACATTTAGTGGCTTTGGTACATGGTAAGTTTGGTTTCTATAAATTGCGGTTCCTTGATCTGAATTATCTATTATATAGCCATACGTTTTTTTATGGCAATGATAACGACTATGGAAGTTTTCTTCTACTTCTTCTGCTTTTTGTATTCTAATAGATGGTTTAAGCTGGGAATTTATTGCTATTGCCATTTTTTCTATAGGAAAATCTGAATCTATTTTAAAATTGGCTACTTGTGCAAATGCATGAACTCCTGCATCAGTTCTGCCAGAACCGAATTAACTCTACTTCTTTACCTGTTACAGTTTGTATTGCTCTTTCTATTTCTCCTTGAATATTAAGTTTATTTGGCTGTTTTTGCCATCCGTTATAATCTTTTCCATCGTATTCTATTATTAATTTTATGTTTCTCACTTTTTTATTTTATCCTTTTTTCTTTTTTACGCTCTTTTGGTTTTATATTTTTTGATTTCTTTGTTTTCGGTTATATTTTTTTACTTTATACTTTTTTATGTTTTTTTATTTTATGCATTTTTGTTCATGTTTTTGTTTTATGCTCTTTTGAGTAATATTTTCTTGTTTTATTTTTTGGTTTTATTCTTTACTTTTTACGCTTTTTTATTTTCTGTTGTTTTTATTCTGCTAAGTCTTTTTATTCTACTTTCAGCTTTATCTCCAAAACGCTTTGTTACAATATGTTTTATTAAAATATTTCTTAGTGCTTCTTCTTTTAAATCTGCTATTAACGTTCCATCTTTTGCTATTGAAATTTTTCCAGTTTCTTCTGAAATAATTACTGCTATAGCATCAGACTCTTTTGATATTCCAAGGCCTGCGCGGTGCCTTGTTCCTAGTTCTTTTGCAATATCTTTGTCATCTGCAAGCGGTAATATACAAGCTGCAGCTGCTATTTTATTTTTAGATATTACTACTGCCCCATCATGCATTGGTGTATTTGGTGTAAATAAATTTACTATAAGTTGTGGTGATACTTCTGCATCTAACTCAATACCATTTTCTATAATATCTGTTATTTGAATATCTCTTTCGAAAACAATTAAGCCACCAGTTTTAGTTTTTGCTAGCTCTTGTGCTGCAATTATAACTTTATAAATATTTTCTTTTGTTTTTACTTCAATATCCTTATCTATTCCAAATATTTTGGTTATTTTATTTGTTCCTAACTGCTCTAACATTCTTCTAAGTTCTGGTTGGAAAATAACTATTAAAGCTATTACTCCATAAGGCATAAATATTGTAAGTATTACATTTAATATTTTTAAATTTAATATTTCACTAAGAGCTACCACTATTAAAATAAGTACAATTCCTTTTAGTAATTGCCAAGCTCTTGAACGTTTTGCATATACAACAAATTTGTATAGCATGTAGAATACTATTATTAAATCTAGTAATAAAGTTAATAGCTTAAATGGATTGTGTGATAAGTCTACCATATAACTAGAAATAGAATTCCAAATTTCATTTATATTTAAAGTGAAATTTTCAAACATAAATTAACCCTTCTTTTGTTTACAATATATTACTTATCTTCCTATAAGGTAAAAAATCAAAGTGGCTCCTACAGATAATACCATTAAAGCTGTTAATATAATTGCCATTATTTTTACTCCTAATTTTTTTAAGTCTCGCTTATTCTTTGCCATTGTATTTCCTCCCAATAATAATGCTAGATTTTAAAATATTTAACACTATTTTTTCTCTTTTTGATTATGTTCGATTTTAAAATACTCAACATTATTTTTTCTCTTTTTTTATGTTTAATTTTACAATATTTATATACAACTTTTATAATCATTTAATATGTTTAATTTATAACATATATTATGTTTAACTATATTTTAAGTTATTTCAATATTAATTATACTATATATTTATACTATAATTAATATTTGTACTTTTATTAATTTTGATAAGTTGCATAGTTTTGCATTAACCAAGATGTATAATCAAATACATCTAAAGTTTGTGGAAGTCCATAATCTACGCCATAAGTTTCTACTTCTATTTTGCTTATTACAGGTGCTTTTTTTGGTGTATCTGATGCAATTTCAACTCCATCTTCATCTTTTGGAACTTCCTCATCTTCTTTTAGTTCTGAAGTTCTATAATAAACTTCTGTGTTTGCAATTTTATCTACTATATCCATTCCTTCTGTTACTTTTCCAAAGGCTGCATAAAGTCCATCTAAAGAAGTGGTGTCTTCTGTCATAATGAAGAATTGTGAACCTGCTGAATTATATCCATATGTTTTTAGCTCTTCGCCTAAACTTCCATAGTCTGTTCTAGCCATAGATATAACTCCTCTTTCATGTTTTATATTATTTTGGCTATACCCATTTGCTATAAATTCACCCGGAATATTATATTCTTTATCTTGATCTTCTGAAATGTTATCCATAATACTACTTAGTTTTGGAGAACCGCTTCCATTTCCTGCTAAATCTCCACCTTGTATCATAAATTCTGGAATTGTTCTATGGAAGGTAAGTCCATTATAAAAGCCTTTATTGGCTAATGCTATGAAATTTGCTACTGTGTTTGGTGCTTTATCTGGGTAAAGCTCGATTTTTACTGTTCCATAATCTTCTACTTCCATTGTTGCTACTGGGTTTGGTATATTTGTAGTTAACTTTTGGTAAAAACCATAACATACAAAACCTATTCCTACTACTACTAAAATAATTGCTAAAATTAATAATACTTTTTTCATTTTTACTACATTTCCTTTCTAAGGCACAAATCTGGTTTGAAAAAATTAATTTTTCAACCTTGTTCTCCTTTATAATATGTTCAATTTTTATATTTTTATAAACATATTCTTTTTTTATTGTTTTTTATTATAATATTGTTTCAGTTTAAAGTAAAGCGTTTTTATTATATAATTATAAAATTAAGTTGTCAAATACAAATTGTTCTTGCATACGTTTCAAAGCTTGCTTTATAGTTCTTGCTCTAACTTCTCCAATTCCTTCTACTGCATCAAGTTGCTCTAAATCTGCTTCTAAAATATGTTGGAAAGATTTAAAAGATTTTACTAAATTTTCTACAATGTTTGCTGGCATTCTAGGTACTTTATTTAATATACGGTATCCTCGTGTATATACACCAACTTCTTCATAATTGTCAAAGTCTTCATAGCCTAATAGTTTTGCAATTTTATCTATTACAATTAAATCTTCATGTTGTAAGGTTCTAATTTCTTGTAAGGTTTTTTCTGCTGTTTTTCTTCTATTTTTAGTTACTAAGTAATCTTTTATAATTAATAGTTCTTCGGTTTCTAAGCCTCCTATTAATTCTTCTAGTTGCATTTGAAGCAGTCTTCCTTCTTCACCTAATTCATAAATTGCTACTTTTACTTCTTCTACTACTTTCATTACCATTTCTGCTCTTTGCAAAGCATTAATTACATTTTCTAGTGTAACAATATCATTGAATTCATATTCATTTAAAGTGGCTAATTTATTATCAAATACTTTTTTGTATTTTTCTACTGTTTGCAAGGCTTGGTTTGCTTTAGAAATTACTTTTGAAGTATCTTCTAGAACATATCTTTCATTTTCTTTAAAAATGGTTATAACACTTCTTCTTTGTGAAATGCTAATTACTAGGGCTCCTGTTTGCTTTGCTGTACGCTCTGCTGTACGGTGCCTTGTTCCTGTTTCTGTTGTACTAATGCTAGAAGATGGTATTAGTTGAGTATTAGCATAAAGAATTTTTTTAAAATCACCACTAATTACTATTGCACCATCCATTTTAGCAAGTTCATATAGTCTAGAAGATGTATAATCTACATTTAATTCAAATCCACCATCTACTAAGTCTAATACTTCTTTTGTATTTGCAACCACAATTAATGCACCTGTTTTTGCTTTTAGTATATTTTCTAGGCCATCTCTAATTGGGGTTCCCGGTGCAATCATTTTTAGCACTTCTGTAATAATCATGTAAAATCAGTTCCTTACATAGTATTTAGGTTTTTAAAGAAGCTTAATTAAGCATTTAAAGTTCTTAATATATTCTGCTGGCTAAGTATTTAAGAGTTTTTAATTTAATATGTTAATTAAGTATTTAAATTTTTTAATATAATTGGTTATTTAAATATTTAAAGGCTACCTATAAACCTTTTCTAAATTTATTTCAATCCTGAAGCTTGCATTGCTTCATTCAATTTATTTCAATCCCGAAGCTTTCATTGCCTCATTTACCGTTCTGACACCTATTATATCTAATTTATACTTTTCTTTCAATAGTTTTTTATTACTTTCTGGTATAATACATTTTTTAAAGCCAAGTTTTTCTGCTTCTTTAAGTCTTTTATCTATTAAATTAACTGCTCTTACTTCTCCTGTTAAGCCAACTTCTCCTATTATTACAGTGCTTTTTTCAATACTTATATTTTTAAAGCTAGATGCTACAGCAATAATCATTCCTAAATCTACAGCTGGCTCATTTATGCGAATTCCACTTACTACATTTAAATAAATGTCTTGAGAGCCAAGTGATAAACCTGCTCTTTTTTCTAAAACAGCTACTAAAAGTGTAAGCCTGTTATAATCTATTCCGTTTGCAGTTCTACGTGGAAGTCCAAATACGGTAGGCGTTGTTAAGGCTTGAAGCTCGATTAAAAGTGGTCTTGTTCCTTCCATGCTTGCTACAATAACTGAACCAGATGGATTATCTTCCCTTTCCGAAATTAGCACAGAAGATGGATTTGTTATTTCTACCATTCCTTCATTTTGCATTTCAAACATTCCAATTTCATTTGTAGAACCAAAACGATTTTTAACACTTCTTAAAATACGGTAAGAAAAATATCTTTCCCCTTCAATATAAAGTACCGTGTCTACCATGTGTTCTAATACTCTTGGACCTGCTATATTTCCTTCTTTTGTAACATGCCCTATAATTATTGTTGTTATATCATTTCCTTTGCATATACGCATTATGCGTGCTGTAATTTCTCTAACTTGGCTTACTGTTCCTGCTGCAGAAGAAATTTCATCTGAATACATAGTTTGAATTGAATCTATTATTACAAGTTTTGGTTTTATTTCTAATATATGATTTTCTATAAGCTCAATATCTGTTTCAGCTAAGAATAATATGTTTTCATTTTTGATGCCCAGTCTATCTGCTCTAATTTTTACTTGCTCTGCTGATTCCTCACCTGAAACATATAAAACTTTTCCTTCTCCTTGCATTTTATCACAAAGTTCTAATATTAGTGTAGATTTACCTATTCCCGGCTCTCCACCTACTAATATTAATGACCCTGTTACTATGCCTCCGCCTAGTACTCTATCTAATTCGCCTATTCCTGTGAGTGTACGCACAGAGTCTTTTCCTACAACTTCATTTAATTTTTTAGGTGCTGTTATTTTTTTATCACTGTTTTTCGTTTTTGCATCTTTTGTAGATAGCTTTTCTTCATAAAAGCTATTCCATTCATTGCAAGCTGGACATTTTCCCAGCCATTTTGTTGATTCATAGCCACAGCTACTACATACAAATACTGTTTTCGCCATTTTTCCTCCTTTTGTCTTGTCGCGTTGGGGACGTTTCTTAGCGCGACACTTTGTCGCATTAGGGACGTTTCTTTACGCGACATTTTGTCGCTTTTGGGACACATGTTAATTAAGCATATTCTTTCTTGTGAGCTTATGCGCATTTATTGGTACATGTTTTTATTATGAGCTTATGCACATTTATTGGCACATGCTTTTATTATGAGCTTATGCACATTTATTGGCACATGCTTTTATTATGAGCTTATGCGCATTTATTGGCACATGCTTTTATTATGAGCTTATGCGCATTTATCGATATATGTTTTTATTATGAGCTTATGTATTTTATTAGCTCATATTGCTTTTTGCAATTCTTTGTACTTTCCTTTTGTTAAGTCCCAATATTCTGGCAATTTGAATTGCACTCGTCCCTTCTATTTTTAAACACTTTGTTACTAATTCTTCTATAATTTTTTTATTATAGTTCTGTATGTTCATTAAGTTTTCTTCTTTTAATTCATCTTTCATTATGCCTATTAGTTCTTCATCTGTATATTTATTTTTTAATTCATATTCTAATTTATCTTTTTCTATTATTTCATTATTAAATTTTTTAAATAATTCTACTGCTTCTGACTTGTTGGAATTAAATAAAGATAAAATAAATTCAGTATTTACTAATTTGTTTTTATTGATGTATTCTTTATAACTGCTCCAACTATATTCTTCCATTTTTGCGATTTTACCTTTAACAGGATTTTGATGAATATAACGTTGTAAGGTTAATAAATATGATATATCTTCTACATTTTTACTTAAAAATCTGTTTTGAAATAAATGTCCACATCTTTGATACTTTTTATTAAAATATGAACTGTATCTAATAGCTAAGCTTTGCATTGCTGTGGATAGCGTATTATTTTGATCATGAATTAAAAGATGAACATGATTTGTCATAAGAACATAAGCATATATTTGATAATTATATTTTTCTTTGGTTAATTTTAATTCTTTTAAGAATTTTTGATAATCTTGTACTTCTAAAAAAATATCCTGTTGATTTATTCCACGTAAAATCACGTGATATACATCGGTTGAAGATATTTTCCTATTAGTTCTTGACATAAAAAGACCTCCTTCTTATGCCCCCATTTTTTTACTCTCCCCAAAAGTAAATTAAAATTAAATTAAAGTTAAATTAAAATTGAGCAGAAAATAAATAATTATTTTGTTTATTCTCACTTTTCAAATTGCGCGCAACATAAATATAGCACATTTTTTTCAAATATGCTATATTTTTCATAAATTTTTCACATTTTTATATTAAACATGTGTCCCAAACGCGACAAAGTGTCGCGTCAAGAAACGTCCCCAATGCGACATTTTGTCGCGTTAAGAAACGTCCCCGAAGCGACAAAATGAACATTGCATGAGCCCAAGCTAGTCCATTAACCCAGTATTCTCCTGGATGCTCATTGCTAACCTGCTCTGATAAGAAACCATGCTCATTTGCTGTATTTACTACAAATTCAAAGCATTCTTTCGCCTTTTGCTTTTGACCTACCTTTTTATAATACATGCCCATCCATAAGGTAGAAATTGTCCACGGATCTTTTCCACCACGATAATGGTCTCCTTCAAATCTTAGGTATCCTCCGGTGTAAGTTCTTAAGGTTAAGTTTATTTTTTCTACTGTGTTTTGCACCTTTTTTTCTTTTGGTGAAAATATTGAAAATGGTTCTACTATTCCTAACATGCTTATATCAGTTTGTTCATCGTTTAAGTTTCTTGAAAAGGTCTTTGTTGTTTCATTATATAAATTACTTAAAATGTATTTTTTTATTTCTTCTTGATATTCGTTTGCTTTTGCTTCTAGCTTATTCATTGCTTCAAGTTTTAATCTATTTTTTACTTCATATTCAGGTTTTAAAACTGTTTGAATTTCTTTTATAGTACCAAAAGCAGAGTAAATTGCAGCTAGTGAATATAAATGAACTCCTTCATGCATTTCCCATAAATCGTAGCTTTTAGGAAGTTGATTTCTATTTTCTGTATGATAATCTTTTTCTATTTCCATTTTTACAACATCTGATTCATCTTTTTTTCCTAAAACATTATCCATATATATACACAAGAATTTTGCTGCGTTTTCACACATTTTGTATGTATCTTTTAGGAATTTTATTTCTTTGGTTACTTTATAATGTTCATATACTCCATAAATTACGCTAGCTGTTTCGTCTATTTGATAGCCCCAACATGGTGCTAATCTTCCATCTGTGTAAAATCTTTGCTCCCACATTCCATTTTTGCTTTGTGTTTCCTTACAAAAAATTTTATAAAACTTTTCGGTTTCTTTTGTCATATTTAAACTATCTAATGCTCTTGTTACAAATACTGCATCTCTAGGCCAGCAATAACTATATTTTCCGCAACAATTCATTTGTTCATCTACTTCTACTGCTGCTGATATTCCTCCTGTTTCTTCATTTATAAGCAATGGAAATAGTAAAATAGTTCTTTTGTATATTTGATTTACTTTTTTATTATAATTGTTAGTTTCTGGCAAAAGTGTAATAGCTGTATGTTCTTTTACATATTTTTTCCAATATTTTTCAGTTGCTTCTTCTTCTTTTTGTATATCCATTTTTTTTATTTGTTCTATTTGTTTTTCTAATTCTTCTTCTGTTTGTTTTTCTTCATTTTGTTTTAGGTACAAATATATTACTAATTGTTTTTTCTCTCCTGGCTTTAAATTTCCTATATTGTAACTAATGCTAGAATCTGGTGACATTCCTATATAGTCTTTATCTGAAATTTCTCCACTTGAAATATTTTCTTTGGTGTCATTTAATTGATGGCTTAATAGGTTATTTTTAGAAAAAATATACATTGTATAATCATGGCAGTATTGTATTAATGTATTATTTTTTATTTCTGAACCTATCATATTATTTGAATTAGACAACAAGGTAGAATGTATTAAAAAATTTACGTTTAGATCTATATTATTTCTATTTTCAAATTCATATTTTTTTACTAATATATCGTTTTTTAACATTGCAAAGTCTGTTTGCTTTATGTGCAAATTAAAATATGTATTGGTTATTTCAGTATTTAGTATATTTGTATTTTCAGTATAATACTGATTATATTGATTATTTATGTCTTGATGCAAATATATTATTCCTGAATCATTTATTTTTACTCCTGTTAGAAATTCATTTATAAAATTTCTAAAATCTGGAGTTGGATACATTAATCTTAATAATTCTCCTTGTTTTGTATAACTTGCTATTATGTTTTTTCCTCCTATAATAGCATCATTATTATATTTGTTTTTCATTCGTTTTACCTCTTTTTACAAACTTTATATTTTATGCAATTGCTTTTTTACTTATTTTTGCGAACTTTATACTTTATACAAATGCTTTTTTTACTTATTTTTGCGAACTTTATATTTTATACAAATGCTTTTTTTACTT
>CANRKF010000053.1 GCA_947631145.1 uncultured Clostridia bacterium
TTTACATCTATTCCAAGAACATGTGCAATTCCAAATAATTCATAATCTTTAACAGTTCTTTTATTATTTTCAATATCGTATAAACTTTGCTTATGAATACTAATGCCCATTAGTTCTAACTTTGCTGATAAAGTTTCATAAGACATATTTTCTTTCATTCTATATCCTTTTAATAATTTACTTATTACATTCATATTTCCATCAAATCTTGCAATCAATGACATATTTATTCTCACTCCATTTATTTATATGTATTGATTTTAATATTTTTTTATGTTATATTTATAAGTGTTAACACTTTTATTGTTATCAATAAATAAAAACATATACCTTTTGGAATTAAAAATGAATACAATTAATGAAGAATTTAATATACCTTATTACATATTTGAAGAAATAACAGAATATATAGAATTTACTGCTAAAGGACATTGTAAATGTATGAAATGGGACAATATAAAATCACTATTAAATTTAGCAGTAGTAAATAAAAGATTAAACAGACAACAAGCAGATTATTTAAAAGAAAAATTTTGCAGAGAATAAAATATTACAGAAATATTACAAATTTATTTTAGGTGTAATATTTATTGAAAAAAATAAAAACTTATGCTATATTTTACTAAAAGGGGAGGAATATAAAATGAAATCAAATAAAGGAATAAGTTTAATAATTTTAGTTTTAATTATAGTTTTAATATTAGTTGTTGGTGGAGTAACTATTTTTATGATTACCAAAAAAGATAATAATTCTACAAATAACGAAAATAATGTTCAAGGAAGTAAATCTGAACAAGCAAGTGGTGAATTTTTTAATGGGGATTACTCACTTATTTATGATGTTTCAGGTTATTCAGATTCATATTGGGATTCTAAAAATGAAGTTTATTCTGCTATGACAAACAGAGAATATTTTTTCAATAAATATATGTTTCAAGTAGCTGACCAATCATCATCTACTTATGGCGGAAATCTTGCAATGCCATTAAAACCTGATTATACAATGTACTATAGAATATATGAAGGTGGTGGAAACCAAGAAACTTGTGAATATTTTTTAAAAGTAGACTTTAATAAAGAACACATATTTTATCCTAATATGATGCTAGGAACTTTGGAAGGTACGAGTGATTCAGTGTTTACATTTTCTATTTTAGATAGTGATATGAACTTCAATCGCATTTCGGGAAATTTCAATCACTATATGAAAACTACAAAGATGCAAAATGAGAATAATAGTAATTATAAATTGTTATATGAAGATGATGAATGGGCATTTTTTGAAGTGACTGGAAATACTGAAAAAACAACTATATATGCTGATTATTATGTGGATTTAGAGAAATATGATTACATTAATTTTAAAATAAGTTTTAATGGAAAACTAAAAAATAATGCTATAGATGAACTTGTAAACAAAATAAAAAATAATATCAAAATAAGTAAAATAGAAGATACTTCTATTAGTAATTATATAGAAGAGTTAAGACCTTCTGATTATTATCTAAAATTAAATAGTCAAGATGAAAAAATTAAAGTAAGCGAAAACTTTACATTAGATATGAAAGATACATATATTAGATTATGGGCAAGTTCAGATTCGTATTTACTTGGAACAAGTTCAACATCTACAAATAATGTAAATATGTTACAATGGTATGATAAAGATTGGAAAGATGGATTTGCTCGTATACAATTGTTAGAATATCCAGAAGCTTCAAATAATGGAATTGAAAATGTAACAAAGGCTTGTTTTGGAACAGATATTGAAGTTAAAGATTATAACTATAAAAATTTAAAAGTTAAATTAGCTTATGACACAGATAGTTCATCATATAGAGTTGCAAAAGGTTATAGCAATTTTGTTGGAATTGCTTTTGAATTGGATAACAACGTTTATACAGTAGAATGTTCAGAATATTTAAAAGAAGAAGAAATATCTTCATATATTCAGTATTTATTTGATAGTATAATATTAATAAATCAATAGCAAAAAGAAAAATCCTTCAGTACAAAATACGGGAGGATTTTATTATAAATATAGACTATTAGTCGGAAACAAAACTATTGGAGGATTTTATGGGAAATTTAGGGTTATATTTACTTATGCCATATTTATATATGATTTTTTGGTTAGGACTATTTTTAGTAATTTTTAAGTTTGGTTTGAAATTTTTAAAAGATAGAAACAAAAATCAAATAAAGAATATAGATAAATCAATTTATTATAGAGATATTCCTTGTTTTGAAAGTATAGATTTAGCTTATTGGTTATTATATAATTTTTCAGACATAAAAAAGAACGATTTAAATAATGGGTTATTAGGTGCTTATTTATTAGATTGGTATAAAAAAGGATATATCGATATAAAGAGTTCACAGAAACTAGGATTGAAAAATGATAATTATAGTATTGATTTAAAGGATGGAAATTGGGCAAAAAGCTATGTTGAGAGTAGTATTTATAATTTTTTAAAGACAGTAGCAGGGAATAATAATATTCTAGAAAAAAATGAAATACGAAATTATTGTAGTGTAGATGGAAAAAAATTCGAATTAGAATATATGTTTAAAAATATATTAAAAGTGATGCAGGAAGACTTGGAAAGACAAAAACATATAACAGTTATAAAAGCAAAAGATTATATATTTTTTAAAACACAAGAAAAAATCACTTTATCAAATGAACTTGTTAATGAATATCAAAATTTGAATGGATTAAAGAATTTCTTATTAGATTATTCTATGATGGAAGAAAAAATGCACATAGAAGTTCATATTTGGGAAAATTATCTTATTTTTGCAAATTTATTAGGAATTGCTGATAAAGTTAAACAACAATTTAACAAAATATATCCAAATTTCAATGCTATAAACTCGATGTTTGATGTTTCTTTTGATAATACTATTGTAGGACAACTTAATACTGTTTATAAAGGCTTTAAATGGCAGTTTTATGCTTTAGCTGGAAGCGTATTATTAGTAGCAATTGTGATTTTCGGAAATGGTAATATTATAACGCCACTATTAAAAATGTTCCCTTTTATTATGATTGCAGTTATGCTTTATTGGCTTTTAAGGAAATATTTAATAAATAAAAAAGTAAAAGAAATGAATGCTACTACTTATGCAAAAATAACAAAAGTAAATGTTCATTATAATACTGAAAGAGATTTGGAAACAAATAGAGATATTACAACTAAAAGTTATTCCTTTACATATGAATATAGTGTAAATGGGGTATATTATACAGGATATGGACACTCTAACTTCAAAAAAAGAGAGAGACAAAAAATTAAAATATATTATAATGAAATGAAACCACAAGAAAGTGAAACAGCACAAAAACATAATTATTATTTGAAATTATTTATATTCATAATTGCAATTTTAATAGTGTTATTTTGGGCATTAAATAAGAGTAATTAATAAAAAATTTCACGGAGATACTTAAATTGTCTCCGTGATTTTTTAGCAAAGCGTGTAATATTAAGAATCCATGAATAATTAATTATCTTTCTAAATCCCATTCTTTTTCCATTTCCTCATGTTTTATTTGCTTTTCTGGATCAAGAAAAGTATGAGTTTCTTTTTGGAAATCTCTAATTAAATTATCTTCTTCAGCAATATCAAATTTAACACAAATCCAATGTATGAATTTATCAATAGTTTCGTAGAATTTATCAATTATTTTGTGTAATTTGCTATTTTCTTTTTCTAATTTACGAACTGTATATTTGTATTCATACTCTAAATTATAAGATTTTTCTTGATATTCTTTTTCAAGTTCTCTTTTTCTGTTATCATATTTAAAATCAAGAGTATCATTTTTGTTTTGATATTCGTGTTTTATTTCTTTTACAGTATTGTGTAATTCTTTGTTATCTGCAATGATTTTATCTCGTTCTTTTTGATATTTTACTGCTTCATCAACAACTTTAGCTTGTTTTGATAGTTCTTTATTTAAAGCAAGATTATCTTTATATAATTCTTTAATCAAATCATTTTGAGGTTTTATAATTTTTTCTAATATCTTTTCATCTCTTTTTATTGAAAATTTACTGATGTCATTTATATCTGGAACTTCTGGTAATTCAAGTTTCATTTCTTTTAAGATTTTCTTGGTATTTTCATAATTTGTAATCTTTTTATATTCTTCAACAGTATAATGTTTTCTGCCTGTATCTTCAACAAACATTCCTCTTTCTAAATCAAAGCCTTTTGATTTAACATGATTAAAGTAGGCATCTTGTAGTTTCCTGTAACTATCTCTACCTTTCCAAAAATCTCTTGCACATATTTTTTCAATTTCTTTTCCATCTTTATCTTTTGTATGAACAACAGGAACAAACATTAAATGTAAATGAGGAGCTCCTTCATCTAAATGAACAACTGCTGATATTATATTCTTTTCGCCTAAATTTTTATAATTGCATATAAATTTATAACATTCATCAAAATATCTTTTTGTTTTTTTTTCTCCAATTTTATCAAAAAAGGCTTGGTCTGATGTAAACACCATTTGACACATTATTATACTATTGCTACGAAGATGACCTTGTATATTATTTTCTTTTATATATTTATCAAATTCTTTTGTGTATGTTAGTTCGTTTTTCTTAATGTAATAATTCAAATGTGTTCTTGTAGGGTCAATATCTTTATTAGTATGATTTTTTGCCTTTCTATCATTGTGAGTTCCTTTTCCATTTATTTCTGCTCGCGTTAATTTTTCATTTCGTACGATAGCGTAACTCATATCTCCATACACCTCCTTCTTCGCTCGAGATATAGTATCTATGTCTAACACACTAGACAAACAAGTTTGTCGTGTGGCAGGGTTTATCAAACCCCACACCCCAAAAACCTAAAATTGCTTATCTGCATTTTTAGGTTTTTTATAAAAAATGCACCAAGTGAATTTTTTATGTTTCAATAAATTTGCTTTTCGCAATTTATTGAAAAAAAGAGCCAAGAAAAACATTTTTACAAATTTTTTTTAGCTCTTATGAAACCTAGCTCGGTTTCATACTTCCACGCATACGCACAAAAATTTTATATTTACATATAAATTTTTGTAAGTTCAAAGCCACATAACTAGAAACCAGAGAGAGTGAGCCGAAGTGAAATTAGGTGTAATAATCCCATTGTTTCAAAATAGAATTATTACACCTATTATTTTAGAAACCGTCGGTCGTTCGCCTCGTTTCATAGGTAGTCTAGTAAGTAGTGATTAAGCTACTATAATTGCTGATACTACTTTGTATCTTTGTTCATACTTGCCCAAACTTTTTACAATTATAAATCCGTTTCAAGTTTTGCCACCGAATACTCTTTTATTATTGTGAGTCTGTGTTCTAAAATCTCACTCACGCACTTTGTATAATTAGACTGCTTATACAAATACGAATGAACTTTATAGCATCGGCTCATCACACCAAACACTTTTTAAGAGGTGTTGCATTTCTCTTTTGAACATAAAAAAACTACTCATAGTTATAAAACTACAAGTAGTTAATTTGTTCCTATTCAATTAAGCCCTAAGATCGATTTTAAGGCATTTATATTTAAAAGTAGAGTAACTTTACCTTTAAATGAAATTACTGTTATGGAAAATACAAAATTAATATCAATAGTAGTAGATGTTTATATCTAAAAAACATCTAAAAAATTTCTTTTATAAAAGTCATTTTATCTTTTGTTTATATTTAAATTTTTTTACTAAATAATGTTAAAAAAGTGCCTAAATTCAAAGGTTTTAAGTAATACTAAATAATAACAAATAATATCTAAAATTAAATAGCACGGAAAACTGAAAATCCCTGTGTCAGTGGTTCGATTCCACTTCGAGGCACCAAAAGCAATTTTTGTCGTATTTTTTGAAGTCTTAATATAACTTGATTACAAGGTTAGAAAAATTGGATAGAAACACAAAAATCTTAATTCTAACTCTTATAAGTTGGAAATTTTTTTGACGAAGAATACAGATTTTTGAAAATGGATTTGACAGAATAAGAAAAATAATATATAATTTTTTTAAATAAAGAAATGAGAATCCACGAAAGTGGTTGCCGTTTAAATAGTAAAATAACCATTCTGTGCTTTATTTATCGGACAAAGCAGAATGGCTATTTTTATTGCCTATGTAGTAAAAAACAAATGATGATTAACAAGATAAGGTTTATAATAGATGTTCCTACCATTCCGTAGAATAATAGGTAAGTTATTAACAATAAAGCATTTTCCACGTTAACCACCCCCAATATATCAGTCTCACAAGCATAAAAGCTGTGGAGTAGTTTGTAACATCAAAGAGTAAAAGGGGCAACACATTCCGCTTATTACGGCTAGACCATATTTTTCTTGTAGTAAAAAGCTTTGAGTTTCTTCGGAGGCTTTCACCGCTTATTCTCATTTCATTTAACACTATACTACAAGTTTAACTAAAATACAAGCGAACAAAACAAATTTTTTATCTAACTATTTGCTATTTATTATTGCTTTACTAACATCAGTAAGCCAATAATTTCTAGAAAAATCCTTGCTAAAGTATTGCATTTTTCTCCAATATATGGTAAGATATTAATGTTAAAAAAACTACCTTTTACTTAGTTTGAGAAATAAAACTCCACTTAAACTCAGTTTTAGGCAAATAAAAAAATAAAGGAGGAAATATTATGACAAAAGAAAGAAAACAAGAAATTATTAATACTTATAAAAGAGATGCTAGTGACACAGGTTCACCAGAAGTTCAAATAGCTCTTCTAACAGAAAGAATTAATGAATTAACTGAACATTTAAAAGTTCATGTAAAAGACAATCACTCTAGAAGAGGTCTTTTAAAAATGGTAGGTTCAAGAAGAAATTTACTTGCATACCTAGCTAAAAAAGATGTTCAAAGATATAGAGACATCGTTGAAAAATTAGGACTAAGAAAATAATTTTAATTTGGACGTTTGACTAAAAAACAAACGTCCAATTTTGGTGAAAGAGAAATTAGGTAAAAAGATAACAATAGTATAAAACAATACTTAAAATTAGTTAGTAGCTTGTATTATGTCCTAAAAAATTATGCCCTCACAAGTGTTAATTAGCACATAATAAAAACGTTAATTAGTACATAATGTAAATAGCGCATAATAAAAATGTTAATTAGCACATAATATAATTAGAACATAATAGAGGTTACTCTAATTTAGTATTGTTTTAATATAAATTTATAACCTGTATATAAATGCTTAATTTGAAAGAATAAAAAAGCTTTCATACCTATGTGTTTGAGCGAAGCGAGAAAGTAATGAAATAGTTTAAAAGAAATCAATCTTTCGTTTCTATGTATGCCTTTGAGTGAAGCGAGAAAGTAATGAAACTTAAAATAAGCATAAGTATTAGGTTTAAAGAAGCAAGACAAGAAAGGAAGAAAAATTTATGTTTAAAACTTATGAAACTGAATTAGCAGGAAGAAAACTAATAATTGAAACAGGAAAAATTGCAGAACTTGCAAATGGTAGTGTAATGGTACGCTACGGAGAAACTGTTGTTATGGTAAATGTAACAGCAGCAAAAGAACCAAAAGAAGGTATAGACTTTTTCCCTTTATCAGTTGACTATGAGGAAAAATTATATGCAGTAGGAAAAATTCCGGGAGGTTTTACAAAAAGAGAAGGAAAACCAACAGATAAATCCATACTAACTTCAAGAGCAATAGATAGACCTTTAAGACCATTATTCCCAAAAGATTTTAGAAATGATACTTGCGTTGTAGCAACTGTATTATCAGTAGAACCAGATAACAGCCCAGAAGTATGCGCTATGATAGGAGCATCTGCTGCACTTTCAATTTCAGATATTCCATTTGGAGGACCTACAGCAGCAGTAAATGTAGGCTATGTAGATGGCGAAATTGTTATTAATCCAACCTTAAAGCAAAGAGCAAAATCAAGATTAACTCTTACAGTAGCAGGAACCTTAGAAAAAATAACAATGATTGAAGCAGGAGCAGATGAAATACCAAATGATACTATGCTAGAAGCAATTAAAACAGCACATACAGAAATCAAGAAAATTTGTAATTTCATTACAGATATAAAAAATGAAATTGGAAAACCAAAATTTGAATATAAATCTTTTGCAGTAGATCCAGAAGTTTATAGTGAAATTGAAGTAAACTTCAAAGATAGAATGTATCAAGATGTACAAGCTACAGATAAAACAGTAAGAGACGCCAACATAGAAAAAATAACAGAAGATATTAACAACTATTATTTAGAAAAATATGGTGAAGAAGCCTTAGAAGAAAAAAAATCAGATATAGCAGATAGCATTCATGACCTAGAAAAAGCTTGTGTTAGAAAAATGATTCTAGAAGAACATAAACGCCCGGATGGCAGAAAAATAGATGAAATAAGACCACTTTCTTGTGAAGTAGGAGTACTTCCAAGAGTTCATGGAAGTGCAATTTTTACTAGAGGCCAAACTCAAGTTATGTCAGTAGTAACACTTGGAATGAAAAACGAAGAACAAATTTTAGATGGATTAGATGAAGAAGAAACCAAAAGATATATGCATCAATACAATTTTCCATCATATAGTGTAGGAGAAGCAAGACCATCTCGTGGACCAGGAAGAAGAGAAATAGGACATGGAGCTTTAGCAGAAAAAGCATTAGTTCCAGTTATTCCATCAGAAGAAGAATTTCCATATTCAATTCGTGTTGTATCAGAAGTACTTTCTTCTAATGGTTCTACATCTCAAGCAAGTATTTGTGGAAGCACACTTGCCCTAATGGATGCAGGAGTACCAATTAAAAAGCCAGTAGCAGGTATTTCTACAGGATTAGTTACAGATAAAAATGATCCAAGCAAATACATTATGCTTACAGATATTCAAGGAATAGAAGATTTCTTTGGAGATATGGACTTTAAAGTAGGTGGAACAAAAGATGGAATTACTGCAATTCAAGTAGATATAAAAATAGATGGTTTAACATATGATATTATAAAAGAAGCCTTTGAAAGAACAAAAGTAGCAAGAGACTACATACTAGATAATATAATGCTTCCAGTAATTAATAAACCAAGAGAAGAAATTTCAAAATATGCTCCAAAAATTTTAACAGGAACAATTAGCACAGAAAAAATAAAAGATGTTATAGGACCTGGTGGAAAAATGATTAATAAAATTATTGATGAAACTGGAGTTAAAGTTGATATTTCAGATGATGGTAAAGTATGCGTATATTCAAATGATAATGAAAATGGCAAAAAAGCACTAGATATGATTTTAGATATAGCAAAAATTATAGAAGTAGGCGGAATTTATAATGGAGTTGTAACCAAAATAATGTCATTTGGAGCTTTTGTAGATTTAGGTGGAGGAAATGAAGGATTACTTCATATTTCAAAAATTTCAAGTAAAAGAGTTGAAAAAGTTGAAGATGTATTAAATGTTGGAGACGAAATTACTGTTAAAGTTTCTGAAATAGATAGCCAAGGCAGAATCAATTTAAATATGAAAGACCTAGAACCTAAAGAAAACTAAAAAATATTAATAATTTTGATATTGTAAAAGCAGTAAACTAATTACAAAATTATACATAAATATTAACAAAAAATTTAATTAAATTAGTTTCTTAAAAAATTAATAGAAAAATTAAATACTTTCTTAAGAATTAATTAATTAAATTAAGAAAAGTTGAAAAAATATAAATGTAGTAATATAATAAGTATTGTAAAAAATCATTTACTTAAAAAAATTAAAAATTGAGCACGATAATGAATATTAACTTTGTTTTATACAAAAAACTATATAAAAAATGCAATTTAATATAAAATAGTATATATTAAAAAAAGAAAGAAGTAGAAGAGGAGAGAAAAAATGGAATATTTATATATTATCCAACAAGCACTTGTATGGATTATAACAATATTCTGGTTGTATCAATTAGCAATTAGTATTTGCTCTTTGGTAAAATTAAAAGATAAACCATTATTAATAAATAAAAACCACAAATTTATGGCAATTATACCAGCTCATAATGAAGAAAGAGTTGTAGCAGAACTAATAGAAAGTTTAAAAAATCAAAATTATCCAAAAGAATTATTAGACATTTATGTTATTGCGGATAATTGTACAGATTTTACAGCTCAAGTAGCAAAAGAAGCAGGGGCAATAGTTTATGAAAGATTTGATCCAACTAAAAAAACAAAAGGATATGCCCTAAATTGGTTCTTAAAACAAAAAATTGAAGAAAATGCCGATTATGATGCCTTTTGTGTATTTGATGCAGATAACATCGTAGATAAAGATTTTATAAAAAATATGAATAAAAAACTTTGCCAAGGAGAAGATGTTGTTCAAGGTTATAGAGATATTAAAAACCCTACAGATAACTGGATAACAGCTGGATATGCAATTTTTTACTGGACAATGAACCGTTTTTATCATTTAGCAAGATACAATGTAGGCTTATCACCATTAATAAATGGTACAGGTTTTATGGTAAAATTTGATGTTATAAAACCAAATGGCTGGGAAACAAAAACCTTAACTGAAGATATTGAATTTTCTTTAAAAAGAATTATAAAAGGTCAAAAATTAGGCTGGGCAACAGATGCAATAGTTTATGATGAACAACCACTTGGATTTAAACAAAGTTGGACACAAAGAAGTAGATGGAC
>CANRKF010000054.1 GCA_947631145.1 uncultured Clostridia bacterium
TGAAAACTTCAGTTGCAAAACCAAAACTTCTATGATATAATTTTAACTTAGTAAAAATCCGGAGGAAAGAACATGTTAAAAGATCAAAATGAAATTAGAGAAAAAGAAAATCATAGAGTATTTAAACAATTATTAAATACTTTTACAGAACAACAAAATACAGAAATACAAACAAATGAAGAAGAATATGCAAAAAATGTTCAAATAATTCCTAAAATTTTTTACAATGAATTTACAAAACAACTAAAAGTAGAATTTAAAATTGGAGATAAGCAATTTTATAAAATAAAAAACTTACCAGAATTTTATGAAAGAATGTTAAATAAAGAAACCTATAAATATGGAAATAAATTAAATTTACTTCATGAAGAAGAATCATTTTCAAAGGATTCCATTTCTATTCTTAAATTTTTACTAAAATATGCAGAAATTATGAAATATCATAATGAAGTAATCAGTGAATATAATTATTATACTAAAAATTTTGTGCCAGACAGCATATTAATATCTAACACTGGATTAGATGACTTTTTCAATAGCCTAGAAGGAAAAGAAGTATTATTTCAAAAAGCAGATAAAGAAAAAAATATCTACTTTTCAAAAGAAGAACCAAATATAAGCTTTGAAATTAAACAAATAGATAATAAATTTAAACTTACGTGCAATATAGATGTATTTGGATATGACATATTGCAGGGAAAAGAATACTTATACTTATTACTTCAAAATGAAATTTATCGTTGCACCGCTAATTTTGAAGAAACAACTCTAAAAATGCTAGAAGTATTGCGCAAAAATTATACAAATGAAATTATAATGGACGAAATCGAATTAACCAGTTTCTTTTCAATAATAGCACCTAAAATGGAAAGCAAAATAGTATCAGAAAGCCTTTCAAATACAATAAAAGAAAAATGCATACCAAAAAAATTAGGCGTAAAAATGTATTTAGACTATGATTCACATAGCAACATAACGGCAGAAGTAAAATTTTGTTATGAAAATCAAGAAATAAATCCATTTATAAAAACTACTGTAAATTTTGCAAGAAATATTGCTTTAGAAAATGAAGCCTTAAACAGTTTCCTAAAAACGGGTTTTATGTTAGATAAAAACAATTATAGATTAGTTTTAGCAGATGAAGAAAAAATATATTCCTTTTTATCAGAAGAAATAGAAAGCTATATGAAAAAATACGAAATACTAGCAACAGATGCCTTTAAGAAAAAACAAATTCACTCTTTTCAAATGAAAACTATTGGCATAAAAGTAGAAAATCATTTGCTAGAAATAGATTTATCACAAATAGGAATTGATTTATCAGACCTAAATCAAGTAATGCAGAAATACAGATTAAAGAAAAAATTTCATAGGTTAAAAGATGGAAGTTATATAAAATTAGAGGAAAATGAAAACCTACAATTTTTAGAAAATTTAACCTTTAATTTAGATATAAACTACTCTGACTGGAAAAGTGGTTTTATTAGTATGCCAAGTTATAGAAGTTTATATTTAGAAAAAATGCTTAAAAACCTAAAAAATGTTGAAATAAAAACAGATAAAAATTATCAAACAATAATAAATAAGCTAAAAGAAAATCAAGATACTGCAAATATAGAAGTGCCAGCAAATTTAAACGCTCAAATGAGATTATATCAAAAAGTAGGGTATAAATGGTTAAAACTATTAGACCAGTATGAATTTGGTGGAATTTTAGCAGATGACATGGGACTTCGGAAAAACACTTCAAATGCTTGCTGTTATTTTAGAATATGTAAATGAAGAAGGAGAAAATGCAAAGCCATCTTTAGTAGTTTGCCCAAGTTCTCTTACATTAAACTGGTTAGGAGAATGTGCTAAATTCACTCCCACTTTAAAAGCTTGTGTTATCAGTGGTAGTGCGCAAGAACGAGAAAAGAAAATATCTAAAATAGAAGCTTATAATTTAGTAATTACCTCTTATGATTCATTAAAAAGGGATATTGAAATTTACACACAAAAGGCATATCAATTTAAATATATGATAGCAGATGAAGCACAATATATAAAAAACAATAACACACAAAATGCAAAAGCAATTAAACAAATAATGGCTGCATCCAAATTTGCATCAACAGGTACACCAATTGAAAATTCACTTTCAGAGTTATGGTCAATTTTCGATTATATTATGCCGGGCTATTTATTCAAATATCGTAAATTTAAAGAATTATATGAAACACCTATTGTAAAAGAAAATAATCAAGCTGTAATGCATCAACTAAAAAGAATGATAGAACCCTTCATTTTAAGAAGAATAAAAAAAGAAGTATTAACAGAACTTCCAGACAAAACAGTTACAATATTATATAATGAAATGCAAGAAGAACAACAAAAAGTATATTTATCATACCTAGCAAAAGCTAAAAAAGAAGTTGCAGAAGAAATAGATGCAAATGGATTTGAAAATAGTCAAATTAAAATATTAGCATTACTTATGAGATTAAGGCAAATATGTTGTCATCCAAGCTTATTTTTAGAAGATTATAAGGGTGAAAGCAGTAAATTAACTCAGTGTATGGAAGTTATGGAAGACGCCATAGCAAGTGGGCATAAAATTTTGTTATTTTCAGGTTATACATCAATGTTTGATATGATAGAAAAAGAAATAAAAAATAAAGGAATATCTTATTTAAAATTAACAGGGCAAACTAAAGTAGCAGATAGAATAAATTTAGTAGATAAATTTAATGAAGATGAAAATATAAAAGTATTTTTAATATCTTTAAAAGCAGGTGGAACAGGTTTAAACCTAACAGGAGCAGATATGGTAATACACTATGATCCATGGTGGAATGTTTCTTCTGAAAACCAAGCAACAGATAGAACTTACAGAATAGGGCAAAAAAATAATGTGCAAGTATATAAATTAATTACTAAAAATTCAATAGAAGAAAAAATTTATGAACTTCAGCAAAAAAAGGCGAAGCTTATTGATAATATGTTATCAACACAAAATACTTTTATTAATCAATTATCAAAAGAAGATATTATGGAGTTATTTGGTTAAAAAGTAAGATTTAACTAAAAGTATTGAATAGTTAACACCATAATAATGCTAAGAAGAATACAAAGTATTTAAATAAAACAAGTACAAAAAGTAAAAAAATATTTAAAAAGTATAAGAAAATCGTTTGCTTCGCAAAAAAAATGCCATGTATTTTGTACAGGCAAACATAGGTAAATTAACCTTGTTTTCTAGAAAAATGAATTAAAAAAATGAACTTTCCTAGAAAATAAAAAAGCAAAACTAATTAAAGGAAATTAGCTAAATATAATAACAGATAGTATAGAAAAATAGATAGTAAAAGCAATAAAAAAGTAAGAAGGAGAAACTGCAAAACTAACTAATAATTATTTACTATAAAAATAAGTTGCAGTAAAAAATAAAAATGAAAGATTATATAACTGTAATTGGCGGTGGCTTAGCTGGTTCAGAAGCGGCATATCAAATTGCAAAAATGGGCATAAAAGTAAAGCTTTATGAAATGAAGCCAGTTAAATATTCACCTGCACATAGTAACTCAAATTTAGCAGAAATTGTTTGTAGTAATTCATTAAAATCGAATTTACATACAAATGCTTGTGGTTTACTAAAAGAAGAATTA
The DNA here is from genome assembly GCA_947631145.1 of uncultured Clostridia bacterium. Lineage (GTDB taxonomy): Bacteria > Bacillota > Clostridia > TANB77 > CAG-508 > CAG-273. Next base: position 3,648 of record CANRKF010000054.1, read on the forward strand.
CGAATATTAGATTCTCTTTTAATTCGTATTGCAGATGAAACAAAGGTGCCAGCAGGCCAGGCCTTAGCTGTAGATAGGGAAGAATTTTCTAAAAGAGTAACACAAGAACTAGAAAAAATGCAAAATGTAGAAATAATACGAAAAGAAGTATGCTCAAATGAGAACATTAATATAAGAAAACCTATCCAAATAAATGAAGATAATAATAATTTAAACAGTGAAAAATCAATTACTAATACAAATTTAAAGCAACAGAAAAATAGCAATTTGAATTCAGCATCAATAAATGAAGAAAGCATAATTGATTTTAATGAAATAATAGAAAATGGAATAGTAATAATTGCTACAGGACCGCTTACATCAGATAATTTATCAAAAGAAATAACAAAATTAACAGATCAAGATAAACTATATTTTTATGATGCAGCAGCACCAATTATAGAAAAAGATTCAATAAATATGGATATTGCTTTTTGGGGAAATCGTTATGAACAAGAAAGAAAAAAAGAAGAAAGTATAGAAGAATGGAACCAAAGAATAAGTAGTATGCTAGAAGAAGGATATATAAATCTTCCAATGAACAAAGAAGAATATGAAGCTTTTTATACAGAGCTTGTAAATGCAGAGATAGCTACCTTGCATGAATTTGAAAAAAAAGAAGTTTTTGAAGGGTGTATGCCAATTGAAATTATGGCAAAAAGAGGAATAGATACTTTAAGATTTGGTCCACTAAAACCAGTAGGATTTACAGATAAAAGAACAGGAAAAAGGCCATATGCAATTATTCAACTAAGGCAAGATAATAATGCAGGAAATCTTTTTAATATAGTAGGATTTCAAACAAATTTAAAATTTGGTGAGCAACAAAGAGTATTTCAAAAAATACCAGGTTTAGAAAATGCAAACTTTGTAAAGTATGGAGTAATGCATAGAAATACCTATATAAATTCAACAAAATTATTAAATAATACATATCAAATGAAAAATAAGCCTAATATTTATTTTGCAGGTCAAATTACAGGAGTAGAAGGCTATGTAGAATCTATTTCTTCGGGTTTGGTAGCAGGGTTAAATTCTGCTAAGCAATATAATGCATTAAATAAAAATGAAGCTTTAAATAATCAAAAAACTATTTCAATAAAAGAGCATAAGGTAGAAAATAGCATCATATTTCCAGAAACTACAATGATAGGGGCTTTAGCTAAATATATTTCTACACCAAATTCAGAATTTCAACCAATGAATGCCAATTTTGGAATTTTGCCAGAATTACCAGAAAAAATAAAGGATAAAAAATTAAAATATACAAAATTAGCAGATAGAGCAATTGAAGATTTAAATCTAGCAAATGTTGAAAAGCTTAAATGATTATATAAAACAGTAAAAACAGTATAATAATATATAAAAATTAAAATAAAAATATAATATATAAAAGTTAAAATCGAAATATATAGAAAATTAAAAATAGTTATAATGCGTAGCCATAGTAAAAGAATAATGAAATATTACAAAATGATAACAATTAAATTAAATTTTGATTACAAAGCACACAAAATGATTAATATATAGTAAAATTAAAAAAGATATTTATGAGAAATAAAATGTTCTCGTCAAGTGAAAAGTTAAATGCAATTCTGTAAAGTAAATGCAATTTGTACGATTAAATAAAATGTTCTAGCAAATAGATTACATAATGTGTTGCAAAAAAGCTGTTTATATGTTATAATAAACGTATATTTGGAAAAAAATAGGAGGAAATTATGGATAAAGTGGAAAAAATAAATATTGAGGAACTAAAGGAAAATTTAAAGCAAAGATTAGCAAGCATTGTAATTGATGAAGTACAAATTACAGATACTAGCTATATGAACGATGTACAAGTTGGAATAATAGACACTAGAAATCCAGTAGAACCAAGAAAAACTTATAGTAACGATTATGAAGGAGAATTACTTCAAAGGTTTGATGAAACTAAAGATTACGAAGAAAGATTAGATTTAGCAAACAAAATAAAAAAAGAGCGTGAAAGAAAATTAATAAAAAAGGCTGAAGAAGAACAAAGATTAGAAAAAGAACAAAATATAAAATCAGATTTCCTTTCAGAACTAGAGGTTAAACAAACAGAAGCTAGAGCAGATATTGAAATTTTAGATGTCGAAATAGAAAAAGTAGAAGCAAAACAAGCAGAAATTTTACAACAAATAGCTGATTATAAAAGTTTTTTAAAGCTTGGAGCTACACATATAAAACAAAATGTATATACAGTAGTTGAAGAAGAAGCAAAGAAAAGTCAAAAAACAGCAAATAAGAAAATAAAACAATTAGCAAAATTAAGAAAGCAAAGAGAAATTGCACAAGAAAATTTTGATAGTTTAGAAGCTTATATTCAAGAATTAAGTTCTCCTATTGTAGAAGAATCAACAATAGAAGAGCCAATAGCAGAAGAACCAATAGTTGAAGAGCCAGCAATAGAAGATCCAATAGTAGAAGAGCCAGCAATAGATGAGCCAATAGTAGAAGAACCAGCAATAGAAGAACCGATAGTAGAAAAGCCAGTAATAGAAGAGACAATAGCAGAGGAACCAGTAGTAGAAGAGCCAATATCTAAAAAAGATAAAATAGCAGAACAAGAAGAACAAAAAGAACCAATAAGAATAGAACCAGATGATTTTGAACAAACTTTTGAAAAATTAGAAAACAATGAAAATGAACAAGAATTTAAATTAAATCCAGAAGTATTTGAAGCAAATGCAATAGGTGAACAAAAAGAGCAAATAGGAATAGGCTTAGATGATGATGATTTTGAACAGATAAAGAATATTTTTAAAATACCAGAAAATGAAGAACCAACAAAGAAAGATACAACTCAAATAGATCCAAAAGTATTTGAAGAAATTCAAAAAGTTTTTGCTCAAGAACCAGCAAAAACTGAAACAAAAACTACATCAAAAGTAACTAATGTAAATACATCTCAAGCACCTTTAAAGAAAAGCAATTCAGGAGTAAAACAAACTCCTTCAGCAAAGAAGCCAGAACAAAGGCAAGCATCATCAAAACAAAGTCAATATTATATAAGTGGAGTTAAATTTAGATTATTTGTAGGAATACCAGAATATTCAGTTGTAATTAAATCTAATGATCCAAGCGTAGAGCCAATAGAATATACTGAATGGGATGCATATGAAACAGAAAGTGTGCCAGAAAAAATATCAAAATCAGTAACAGATGCAAAAAAATTTTATGATCAAAATGTAGCAAACATATTAGAAAAAGTTGATAAAAAATATGGCACTAATGGTTTACAGCAATATATTGACTTACTAAGTAAAAAATATATGTATAATAAACCAAAAAATGATTTAAATATAGATTATGATTTTAGCTATTTAGGAAAAATATCAAAAGAGAATAAAGGAATAATAAAAAATATTAAGAAATTAGCAAAAGCAAACTCAAAACTAGGCTTAGCTACATATGAAAAAACACCAAACTTCTTACAAAAAATTTGGAATAAAATTAAAACTGCAAGATTAAATCCAGCAAGTGACACTAAAGAACGAAATGAATTCATTGATGCAACTTTATATAATAGAAGTGAAGATAATTTACGAATTATTGAAGCTTTAGAGTCTGGTATTGGAGAACCAGGATTTAGCCTTGAAGAATTTGCAAAAGCCTATGACTTAACAGATAAACAATTAGAAACGTATATGAATGAACTAAAAGGAATAGATAGAAGCAAATTATGGAGATTAAAAAATAAAAGTCAAAGTAAAGTTGAAGAAACAAACAAATCAGAAGCGCAAGAAAAAGAAAGCCCAGAAGCTACTCAACAAGTTAGTGAAGATTTAGAACAAACTGAAGTTGTTCGTGAAGCTTTAGAACAAAAAGAAGAGGAAAGATAATGAATTAAGTTCTAAAAAAATAACTTCAAAAAGAAAAGTTAAATTATAAAGTGATTTTCAAGAAAAAGTAAATGAAAACTTAACGAATTTCCTTGACTTTTAGCGCTAAAAATGATACAATATTAACCGCTAGTGTAAAATACGTAAACCGCGTATTTCCCTAGCGGTTAATTCATGTAATTAACATTAATATTACAGAATAATTACAAGAAAAGAGGTGAAATTTAAGTGCCAACAATTAATCAATTAGTAAGAAAAGGAAGAAAAAGCTCTAGCGATAAATCTAAAGCACCAGCCTTACAACATGGTTATAACTCTATGAACAAAAAAGTAACCAACAGAAGATCACCACAAAAAAGAGGTGTATGTACTGTTGTAAAAACTGTTACACCTAAAAAACCAAATTCAGCTTTAAGAAAAGTAGCCAGAGTAAGATTATCTAATGGATATGAAGTAACTTCATATATTCCCGGTATAGGACACAACTTACAAGAACACAGTGTTGTTTTAATTAGGGGCGGAAGAGTAAAAGACCTTCCAGGTGTTAGATACCATATTATTAGAGGAACATTAGATACAGCAGGTGTAAAAGATAGAATGCAAGGTCGTTCTAAGTACGGAGCTAAAAAACCAAAAAAATAAAAATTTTAATGAAAAGCTTCGTCTTGCGTTGTCAAGCTACACAAAAAATTTTTCTATATGCAAATCGTATAATTTCAAAATTTTTTGTTTGCTTTCCTAGCAATACTTGCTTTTGATTAAAATTTAAAAATTAAGAAAAGTGCTAATAATACATTACTAATTTAAGGTACTTAAATTTATAATAGATTATATAGCGCTATGCGGAAAAACAAAAAAGTTTTTCAGAGTACCAAATTCATACTTTATAGTATGAAATTATAAAAAGGAGGGAAGAATAGTGCCAAGAAAAGGATATATAGCAAAAAGAGAAGTTTTACCAGATCCAATATACAATAGCAAAGTTGTAACAAAATTAATCAACAATGTTATGTTAGATGGTAAAAAAACAGTTGCTCAAAGTATAGTATATGATGCATTTGACATCATTAAAGAAAAAGAGCAAAAAGATCCACTAGAAGTATTCCAAGCAGCACTTGAAAATGTAATGCCAGTTCTTGAAGTAAAAGCAAGAAGAATTGGTGGTGCAACATATCAAGTACCAATCGAAATAAGACCAGAAAGAAGACAAACTTTAGGTTTAAGATGGCTTGTTATTTATGCTAGAAAAAGAAATGAAAAAACAATGGCTCAAAAATTAGCAAGCGAAATTATGGATGCTGTAGCAGGAAATGGTGGAGCATTTAAGAAAAAAGAAGATATGCATAAAATGGCTGAAGCAAACCGTGCTTTTGCTCATTATAAATTCTAGAATTTTAATGAAAAGCTTCGTCTTGCGTTGTCAAGCTACACAAAAAATTTATCAATATACAATCGTATAATTTCAAAATTTTTTGCTTGCTTTCCTAGCAATACTCGCTTTTGATTAAAATTAAATATTTAGAAAAATACACAGCGGGGATATATTTTAGCTGATTAGCTTATAAAAAATGTGTCCACGTTAGAAAAATTAAAGAAAATAATATAAGGAGGATAAATTAGTGGCTGGAAGAGAGTTTCCTTTAGAAAAAACAAGAAATATAGGAATAGTTGCTCACATAGATGCAGGAAAAACAACAACAACAGAAAGAATACTTTTCTATACAGGTAAAACCCACAAAATAGGAGAAGTTCACGAAGGTGAAGCTACTATGGACTGGATGGTACAAGAACAAGAAAGAGGTATTACAATTACATCTGCTGCAACTACTTGTCAATGGTTAGGAAATCGTATTAATATTATTGATACTCCTGGACACGTTGATTTTACAGTTGAAGTACAAAGATCTTTAAAAGTACTTGATGGTGCGGTTACAATTTTAGCAGCAAAAGGTGGAGTTCAACCACAAACAGAAACAGTTTGGAGACAAGCCGATAAATACATGGTACCAAGAATGGTATATGTAAATAAAATGGATACTACAGGTGCAGACTTTATGCTTTGTGTAGAACAATTACGTAATCGTTTAAAAGCAAATGCAATTCCAATTGAATTACCAGTAGGAGCAGAAGAAAACTTTAAAGGTATTGTAGACTTAGTTAAAATGAGAGCATTTATTCATAAAGACGATTTAGGAAAAGAAATCGAAGAATGTGATATACCTGAAGACCTAAAAGCTCAGGCAGAAGAATATAGAGCAAAATTAATAGAAGCTGCTGCAGAACAAGATGATGAATTAATGATGAAATATTTAGATGGCGAAGAACTATCTGAAGAAGAAATAAAAAAAGGTATTAGAATAGGAACAATTGCTAATAAAATCGTTCCTGTATGCTGTGGTTCTTCTTACAAGAACAAAGGTGTACAAGAATTATTAAATGCAGTTGTAGACTATATGCCTTCACCAATTGATATTCCACATATCAAAGGTGTAGATGAAGATGGAAATGAAGTCGAAAGAAAAACAGATGACAATGAGCCATTTTCAGCATTAGCATTTAAAATTGCAACAGATCCATTTGTTGGAAAACTTTGCTTCTTCAGAGTATATTCTGGTACATTAGATGCAGGTTCTACAATTTTAAACGCAAATAAAGATAAAAAAGATAGAATGGGAAGAATTCTATTAATGCATGCAAATCACAGACAAGATATTGATAAAGTATATGCTGGAGATATTGCTGCAGCAGTTGGATTAAAAGAAGTATCTACAGGTGATACACTTTGTGATCCTGCACATCCAGTTATTCTAGAATCAATGGAATTCCCAGAACCTGTTATTGATATCGCTATTGAGCCTAAAGATAAGGCAAATAGTGAAAAAATGGGTATAGCTTTAGCAAAACTTGCTGAAGAAGATCCAACTTTCAAAACATGGACAGATCAAGAATCAGGTCAAACAATTATAGCTGGTATGGGTGAGTTACACCTAGATATCATAGTAGACCGTTTAAAAAGAGAATTTAAAGTAGAATGTAATGTAGGTAAACCACAAGTTTCTTATAAAGAAACAATTAGAAATAAAGTTAAAGT
>CANRKF010000055.1 GCA_947631145.1 uncultured Clostridia bacterium
GACCTGGAACGGGCTCGAACCGTCGACCTCTAGCGTGACAGGCTAGCGTTCTAACCAACTGAACTACCAGGCCATAATTTAATAAAAAAATATTTAGCTCTACTAAATATTAAAAGAAATGGTGGGCGCAATAGGGCTCGAACCTATGACCTCCTGCTTGTAAGGCAGATGCTCTCCCAGCTGAGCTATGCGCCCATTTCCAATGACTTGTTTAGTATACTAAATTTTAAAAAAATTGTCAATATATATTTGAAAAAAAATTAATATTTTTAAGTATTTTTTAGTCAAGTGAAAAATTAAAAGTATTTACTTTGTATTTATTTTGAAAAATATCATTTAACTTTTCACCTGACAATATTTATATATCTTTATATCTTTATATTTTTTATATCTTTTATATTTTTATTTTTGTATTTATATATTTTTATAATTTTTTATTTTTCTTTTAACACTTCTATTGCTTTTTGTAATTGAGTGTCTTTATCTTCCGGTATTTCTGACATAGAATTTAATTCACTTGGAAGTTCTACTTCAATATTTGGTTCAATTCCTACTTTATGAATAACATTTCTATTAGGTGTATAATATTCATTTGTTGTAATTTTTAATCCGCTTCCATCTGTAAGTCTACTAAGTTCTTGTATAACACCTTTTCCATAAGTTTTTTTACCTACTAAAGTGGCTTTTCCATTATCTTTTAAGGCCCCTGCTAAAATTTCTGAAGCACTTGCAGAATATTCATTCATTAATACTACTATTGGTACATTTATAATTGGTTTATTTTTAGCTTTAGTAATTTGCTCATTTTCATTTTTATCTTTTGTAATTAATAAAGTACTACCTTTTTCTGTGGCAAAGTCTGCTATTGCAATTGCTTCATCTACTATTCCTCCACCATTATTACGTATATCTATAATTAACTTCTTTATATTCTTTTTTAAAAGTTCTTTATATTTTGTTTCAAATTCTTTTGAACATTCTCCATCAAAATCTGAAATAGCAATATAGCCAATATTATTTTCAAGTACTTTAGTAGTTATATGACTAATTGATACTTCTCTTCTGGTTATTTCTACTGTTTTACTTTCTCCATTACGTAATATTTCTAAAGTTACTTTTGTTCCAGGTTCCCCTTTTATTTTTTTAGAAACTTGGTCTATTTCTTCTCCTGAATATTCTTCACCATCTATTTTTAATATAATGTCTCCTGCTAATATTCCAGCTTCTTCTGCTGGTGAATTTTCTATTGGTTTAATAACTGTTATTACATTCTTCTCGGGATCCATTGTCATATATAAGCCTATTCCTACATAGCTTCCTTCAGTTTCTTCCATTATTTCATCCATTTCTTCCTTTGTATAATAAGTAGTATATGGATCTCCTAAAGCTGAAATATAACCTTTTATTGCTCCATTTATTAAATCTTCATCATCTATTTCACCTATGTATTTTTCTTCTAGTTGAGTTCTAAACATAGAAAGAGTATCTTCTAAGTCATCAATTGAATTTGCTTTTTGATAACCTAATATTCTTCCATCATTAATTAAATATTGATATGTAGCAAATGCTGTAACCATAGAAGTAATAATTATTGTTATAAATATTAGCATTATCATTTTATATATTCTTTGTGTAGTAGTCTTTTCCATTTTTATTTCAGTCCTTATAATGATATTTAGGTTTTTCAATTAGGTTTTACCTATAAACCTTATTTTTTATTAAAAGCATTACATTAATTATAAAATTATTTTTTATATTGCGTCTTATATAACATATGAAAGAAGCTGACCTAAAATGTTTTTTATTTTATTTTTTACACTTTAGAACAACCTCTTCTACTTAAATTACTGACTTTTAATTTACGTTAGATCTTATGATTTTTATATTATTTATTTTTATATCATTTATTGAATTTTTATATTATTTTTGAATATATTATGTATGTATATTTTTTATAATTTTATATTGCTTATGGAGCTTTTACATAGTTTAAAGGATTTGTTGTAGCTCCATTTACTCTAACTTCAAAGTGTAAATGTGGTCCTGTTGAGTTTCCTGTGCTACCAACTTTCATAATAACATCACCTTGTTTAACTTGCTCACCACTTTTAGTTAGTATTTCTTGTCCATGTCCATATAAAGTTATAAGTCCATTTCCATGATATATCATTACACAATTGCCATAAGAACCAAGTTCTCCAGCATAAGTTACCATTCCATCTGCAGCTGCAACAACTGGTGCTCCAAATCCTGCACTACCTATATCTATTCCTTGATGAAGTTTTATTATTCCTTCTATAGGATGCTCTCTTGTTCCATAATATGATGTTATTCTTGTTCCTGCAACGGCTACTGGCCAAATCATTATTCCGCCTGTGTATTGAATATTTATGTCACCTGTATAACCAGTAAGTTCTTGAATTTTCGCTTCTATTAAAACTATATCATTTTTGTATTTCATAATTTCAGTATTTAGTTCTTTTTCTTTTTGAGATAGTTTTTCTATACTTCCTTGTTGCAAATTTTTTGTATTTTTTAAAATGGTTTCTGAACGTTCTGCTTGCATTTTTAAATTTTTAACTTCTGCAGTTTCATTTTCTAATTTTTGTTTTGAAGTTTCTATTATATGCTTTTTTTGGTTTACTTCATCTATTAAAGAATTGTCATATTCTGCTATTTGAACCATAGCATAATACATACCTAAAAATTCAGATAAACTTTTAGCTGATAATAAAACCTCTAAATAAGCAACATCTCCTTCTTCATATAAAGTAACTAATCTTTTTCTTAATAATTCATTTCTTTTTTTATATTCATTTGTAGTTACTTCTAATTTTTCAGAAGTTTCTTTAATAGAATTTTCTAGGTTTTCTATTCGTTGTTTTAAATTAGTATTTTCTTGCTCATATTCTCTTATTTTATCATCAAGTTTTTGTATTTCTAAAATTCCATTTGTTATTTCTGCTTGTACATATTCTATTTTAGAATTAATATCTTCTATTTTTTCTTGTGTTTCATTTTTTTGATTTGTTAATTCATTTATATCATTTGAATTTATTATATTACTTTCAGTATTTTGCGTATTACTATTTTGTGTAGTATTATTTTGCGCAGTGCCACTTTGTGTAGTGCTATTTTGTATATTATTATTTAGCTTAGTGCTGTTTTGTGTATTATTTTGCATATTACCAGTTTGTGTACTAACATTTTGTTCATTATTTCCTATATTATTAGTTGCGAATGATGAAATTGAAATACTTAATAATAAAATAATAGTAAGGAGAATACTTAAAATTTTTTGTTTTTGCATTTTTGCATTCTCCCCCTCCTTCTAATTTTTTACTTTTATATTTTTATACTTACTTATCTATAAATTAAGCTTGGCTTACTTAATAAACTGCAAGTAAGTGGATTTATTTCTGTCATGTAATATGGTGTTGTTAATATTTCAAAGTGTAAGTGTGCTCCTGAACCAACTCCGGTGTTTCCACTATAGCCTATTATTGTACCTCTTTTTACATATTGACCTGTAGAAACTATGTATCTATCTAAATGCTGATATCTTGTATATAAATCACTAGCATGTTTAAGTAATATAAAGTTTCCTCTAGCACTTGAGCTTGTAGCTTGAAGAACATATCCATCTGCTGAAGCATATACCGGTGTTCCTATTCCAACACCTATATCTATTCCTCTGTGATTACTACTTGCTCCTGCTACTGGTGCACTTCTAGAACCAAAACCTGATGTTATTACATTATAACCTGATGAATTGCTTGAAAGTGGCCAGCCTAATGTTCCTGCAAAGCTTCCGCTATAAACTCCAGATGCTTTTTGGGCTTGTTCTTTAATTAATTTTTCTAGTCTTTGTATTTCAGCTTTATATTCATCCATTTCTTTTTGTATTTTCTTTTCTTCTTCACTTAAACTATCTACTTTTGCTTGTTTAGAAACTTTCGCAATTTTCAAACTACCTTGTTTTGATTCTACTTCTTTTTTAGTAGCATTTAAATTTGTTTTGCTTTGCTCTAATTCGCTTTTGGCTTTTTCTAACTTTTTACTTTGATCTTCTATTTCGTCCATTTGCTTATTATCTGCTTCTGCCATTTCTTGCATTCTTACTTCCATAGAAAAATAATCCCAAATGCTATCTGAAGATAATAATACATCTAAAAATGTAATTTGACCTTCTTCATAAATTGCAACTAATCTATTTTTTAATAATTCTTGCTTTTCTTCAAGTTCTTGTTGTAATTCTTCTATTTCTTTAGTTTTAGTTTTTATGTTGTTTTCTGTTTTGGTAATTTCGTTTTCTAAGTCACTTATTTCGTTTTGATACTGCATAATGGAATCATCTAAATCTTCTATTTCAGCTAAGGTATCTTTCTTTTGAGCAGTTACTTTATCTTTTTCATCTTCTGCCTCATCTAATTTATCTTGAGCATTGTCTTTTTGATCCTGATAACTAGTTGCACCTATTACTGGGGTAAATGATAGTATTATTAAAAACATTGCTAGCAAAGTAGATATTATTTTTCTTTTCATAAGCAATTTCTCCTTTTTTCTTTGTGTTTATTAATTATTTCTATTTTATACATCTAAATATTTTCTCATTTTAAATTCCATTCTCGCTTCGCTCACAAGGCACACATAGGTATGAAAGCTTTTGATTCTTTCAAATTATACATCTAAGTATTTTCTCATTGAAATAGCACTTCCTATTGCACCAATTCCAATTCCTAAAGCTAAGTATATTATTACTAAAGTTCCTAATATTTCATTTGTACCCAATAATGAAGTATAAATTTTTCCTCTTGCTAATGATTCTTCTATTCCGTGTGCTACATATTCATAACCAATTCCAAATATTAATGTACATATTAATACCGCAATTACGCCTATTAGCATACCTTCTACCATAAATGGCCATCTAATAAAGCCATTAGTTGCACCAACATATTTCATAATAGATATTTCTTTTCTTCTTGCATGAACTGTTAATTTTATGGTGTTTGTAATTATAAATATTGAAATAAATATTAAAATTACTAAAATAACAATTGTAATAACTTTTACACCATCTGCTATTTTTAATAAAGCTTGTATCATATCTGACCTAACAACAACATTTGCTACTATATCTGAACCTGCTATTTGACTTTGTACTTCTTCTACTTTTGTTAAGTCTGTTAAAGTTACTACATAAGAAGCTCTAAATGGGTTATCTTCTTCATATATGCCTATTAGCTCTTTTCTATCTTTAAACATTTTTTTAACTTCTTCTAAGCCATCTTCTTTTGTTTTGTAGGTAACATTATTAACATATTGTAAATTTTTTATTTTATTTCCGAGTTCTGTTATTTGATCTTCTGTTGCCTCATCTGAAATAAATATTCTCATTCCTTGATTTTTTTCAATAGTTTCAGTAATGTAATTTACATTTTGCCCCACTATATAAAATATACCAAATATAAACATAGTTGCACACATAATAATTAAAGATGCCATTGTAGATTTTTTATTCTTAAATACATTTCTAAAGCCTTCTCCAATTAAATAACCAAAAATACTATACCTCACTGTTATAACCACCTTTTTTATCATCTCTTATGATATTGCCTTCTTCTATTTGAATTACTCTTTTTTTCATTCTATCTACAATATCTTTTGCGTGTGTTGCTACAACTACTGTTGTACCTCTATTATTAATATCATTTAAAAGCATCATAATTTCCCATGCTGTATCTGGATCTAAATTTCCGCGTAGGTTCATCTGCAATTAACATTGATGGATTATTTACTAAAGCTCTAGCAAGCGCAACTCTTTGTTGTTCTCCACCTGATAATTCATTTGGATACATTTTTGCTTTATTACTTAACCCTACTAAAGATAAAACCATTGGTACTTGCCTTCTAATATGTCTTGGTGTAGCTCTTACAATATACATTGCATATGCTACGTTATCATATACGGTTCTATCTGGTAAAAGTCTAAAGTCTTGGAATACTACTCCCATACTTCTTCTTAAAAAAGGCACTCTTTTTGGTTTTAAAAAAGTAGTATCTTTTCCATTTATAATAATATTTCCTTCTGTTGGTTCTTCTTCCTTTAAAATAAGTTTAATTAAAGTTGATTTGCCTGAGCCAGAGCTTCCTACTAAGAAAGCAAATTCTCCTTTATCTATTACAAAATTTGCATTATGTACGGCTTCTGTACCAGTGCTATATGTTTTGCTAACATTTCTAAATTCTATCATTTTTATTCTCCTTATGAAGACATTTTATTTTACAGAAAAATGCATATTTTTTTATGTTATACTTACTTTTTTATGCATTTTTTAATATGGTTCTACATTTTTTTATTCTTACTCCTTAATCATAACAATAAATGACTTTCTTTGCAATAGTTTTCAAAAGAAAAAACAGAATAAATTAGCTTTAAAACACTGATTTTTTCTGCCTTTTCTCTTTATTTCTTAGTTTTTTAAAATTCACACAAAATTTACAATTGATTTAACTTTTTTGAGTTTTATTTTTGCAGTAACATTTGATTTTTTTAATTCTAAAGCACCTTTTGCATTTGCATATCGCGTGGTATTATACCCAATAATATTTATATTTTTTAGAATTTTAATTAATTTAACTTATATTATAAATTCCATTCCTCGCTTTGCTCAAAGGTTTAATACCTCTTTATGATAATAATGTTTCTATTATAGCATTTTTGTCTATTTTAAAGTAACTTAATAATTCTTCTGCTTTTCCTGATTTTCCGAAAGCATCTTTTATTCCCATTCTTTCTACTTTTACTGGGTATTCTTCTGATAAAACTTCACATACGCTACTTCCTAAGCCTCCAATTATGCTATGATCTTCTACTGTAATTATTTTTTTAGTTTCTTTTGCACATTTTACAATAATTTCTTTATCTATTGGCTTAATTGAAAACATATCTACTACACGAACATGAACACCTTGCTTTTCAAGCTCTTCTTGTGCTTTTAATGCTTCTGCTACTGTTACGCCAGTAGCAAAAATAGTAGCATCTGTTCCAGTTCCATGCTGTATTCCTTTTCCTATTTCAAATTTTTGATTTTTTTCATATATAACGGGTGTTGCTGGTCTTGCTAATCTAACATATACTGGTGATTTTATTTTTGATATTTCTTCTATTACCCACTTTGTTTGTGTATCGTCTGATGGGCTAATTACAGTCATATTAGGAAGTGTTCTCATTAGGCTTAAATCTTCTAACATTTGGTGTGTTGCTCCATCTTCACCTACTGTAACTCCGGCATGTGTTGCACAAATTTTTACATTTAAGTTTGGATAACAAATACTATTTCTAATTTGATCATAGGCTCTTCCTGCTGCAAAAACTGCAAATGTGCTTACATACGGAATTTTTCCGTATGTTGCAAGCCCTGCTGCTATTCCCATCATATTCTGTTCTGCTATACCAACATTTATAAATCTATTTGGATATTTTTTTGCAAAAATATTTGTTTTTGTTGCATTAGATAAATCGGCGTCTAATACTACTATATTACTATTTTTTTCTCCTAAATCTGTTAAAGCTTCTCCATAGCTTTGCCTTGTGGCTATTTTATTTTCAATATTCATTTTTATTTTTCCTTTCATTTTTTTAAAAGCTTTTTTATTTTTTTGATTATGTACTTAATTTAACTATATTTTATTTTTTTATTATGTAACTTAGTTTAGCTATAACTTTTTTAAACTTTTAAATTCAATTTACTGTTTATTAATTATTGTCAAAATGCTTTAGTTTTAATTCTCTGCTGGTTAATTATTGTCAAAATGCTTTAGTGTTAATTCTCTGCTGGTTAATTATTGTCAAAATGCTTTAGTGTTAATTCTCTGCTGGTTAATTATTTGCAAAATGCTTTAGTTTTAATTTACTACTGGTTAATTATTTATAAAGTGCTTTAGCTTTAATTTACTGCTGATTAATTATTAGTAAAATGCTTTAGTGTTAATTCTCTGCTGGTTAATTATTTGCAAAATGCTTTAGCTTTAATTCACTAATTGCTTGTTTGTATTGTTCTTCATTTGGAGCTTTTCCATGCCAAGATACTTCATTTTCCATAAAAGATACTCCTTTTCCTTTTATAGTATTTGCTATAATAACACTTGGCATTTCTTTCTTTTGTTTAGCAGAATTAAAAGCATATATTAAGCTTTCTATATTATGTCCATCTACTTCAATTACATTAAAGCCAAAGCTTTCAAATTTTTCTTTAATTTCTATTAAGCCTCCTACATCTTCTACTTTTCCATCTATTTGTAAGCCATTATGATCTAATATAACGCAAAGGTTATCTAATTTATTTTTGCTTGCTGACATAACTGCTTCCCATATTTGACCTTCTTCTATTTCTCCATCTCCAACTAAGCAATATACTCTAAATCCTGCGCTTTCCATTTTAGAACTAATTGCCATTCCAACTGATACAGATAACCCCTGCCCTAATGAGCCTGTTGTCATATCTACACCCGGTACTTTGTTAATATCTGGATGCCCCTGCAAATTGCTATCTAATTTTCTAAAACTTTTTAAAAGATCTTTTGAAAAATATCCTTTTTGAGCCAAAGTAGCATACAATGCTGGAGAGCAATGTCCTTTTGATAAAACAAATCTATCTCTTTCTTTTGCTTCTGGCTTTTTAGGATCTATATTCATTTGATTAAAATATAAAACGGCTAAAATATCTGCACATGAAAGTGAACCTCCCGGATGACCTGACTGTGCGTTGTATACTTGTTCTATAATACCTATTCTAATTTCATTCGCTATGTTTTCTAAGGCTTCTACCTTTGTAATTTTCATAATTTATTATCCCTTTCTTGCCTTAAACTAAGTTTTCTTTTTTACGCTAATAATGTAAAACAGCCTATACATATTGTAAAGTCAAGCTTTTTACTTGTATAAGGCATAATTTTTTTAGTTTCTTTACTTTTAATTTTTATAGTCATATTTTATTAGAAGTAGTTTTAAAAGTCAATAGAATAAAAAGGTAAAAACATTTTTCATATGACAATTTTCGACAGAAGTAATCTTTTTTGATTTTAAATTAAATTTATTTTTTTATCTATCACTTTTATAGGTATGAACTCATAATATTTTTATTATATTTTAATAATTAAAATGAAGCATATGCTTTTAAAAAAATTTATATGAAAGGATTGATGTATATGAAAAATATTAAGCTAGCAGTTGTTGGAGCAACTGGCCTTGTAGGGCAAACTGTTTTAAAAGTATTAGAAGAAAAAAAATTACCTATTTCTGAATATGTATTTTTTGCTTCTCACCGCTCTCTTAACAAAAAAATTACTTTTTTAGGAAAAGAATACTTAGTAAAAGAACTTTGTTACTCTTCTTTTGATGAAGGCTTTAATTATGCTATTTTTTGTGCGGGAGCTGAAGTATCTAAAAAATTTGCCCCAATTGCAGCAGCTAAAAACTGTGTTGTAATTGATAATAGTAGCTATTTTAGAATGGATGATGATGTTCCTTTAATTGTGCCTGAAGTAAATTCAGAAGAACTAAAAAAACACAAAGGTATTATTTCTAATCCAAATTGTTCTACTATACAAGCTGTTGTGCCTTTAAAACCATTAGATGATAAATATTCAATAAAAAGGGTTGTATATAGTACATACCAGGCTGTTTCTGGCGCTGGCTACAAAGGTGTTATTGATTTAAAAAATGGAATTTCTAATTTTGAAAATTTTGCAAAAGAAAACGATAGCATTGATTTACTAAAAAATACTAAGCAAAATTATGAGCTTCAAAAGTTTCCTTCCCCTATTTTTAGTAATTGTTTACCACATATTGATGTATTTTTGGAAAATGGCTATACAAAAGAAGAAGAAAAAATGATTAATGAAACTAGAAAAATTTTAAAAAGGCCAAATTTAAAAGTAACTGCTACTACTGTAAGAGTTCCTGTTTTTAATTGTCATAGTGAAGCTATTAATGTGGAATTTGAAAAAGATTTTGATTTACATGATTTAAAAGAACTTTTAAGAACTTCTCCTGGCATAATTTTAAAAGATGATTTTGAAAATGGAATTTACCCTACTACTATAGATGCAAATGGTCAAGATAAGGTTTTTGTTGGAAGAATTCGCAAAGATTATAGTGTACAATTTGGACTTAATTTATGGGTTGTTGCTGATAATGTAAGAAAAGGTGCTGCTAGTAATGCGGTACAAATTTTGGAAGAATTAATTTGAGGAGGAAGAGGTTTACTCCTCCTTAAAGACATCTTCAATAGTAGAATAT
>CANRKF010000056.1 GCA_947631145.1 uncultured Clostridia bacterium
AAGCGACAAAATGTCGCTTAAAGAAACGTCCCTAACGCGACAAAGTGTCGCTTAAAGAAACGTCCCCAACGCGACAAAAAAGAAAGGAGAATTTATTTATGTTAAAAATCAAATTAAAAGACAATTCAGAACTAGAGGTAGAAGAAGGCTTAACCGTATTAGAAATAGCTAAAAAAATTAGTGAAGGGCTAGCTAGAAATGCACTAGCTGGAAAGGTAGATGGAGAAGTAAAAGATTTACGTGCAGTAATTAACAAAAATTGTAAGTTGGAAATTTTAACATTTGATGATGAAGATGGAAAAAAGGCTTACTGGCACACAACATCACATATTATGGCACAAGCTGTAAAAAGAATTTATGGAGATAAAGCAAAATTAACAATAGGTCCTTCTATAGATAATGGATTTTACTATGACTTTGATGTAGAAAAGCCATTTTCAGAAGAAGATTTGTCAAATATAGAAGAAGAAATGAAAAAAATTGTTAAAGAAAACTTAGAAATAACAAGATATACACTTCCAAGAGCTGAAGCTATTAAACTTATGAAGGAAAGAAAAGAGCCATATAAAGTAGAATTAATTGAAGATTTGCCAGAAGGCGAAGAAATTAGTTTTTATGATCAGGGTGAATTTAAAGAATTGTGCGCAGGACCACACATTTTAAGTACAGGAGGAATTAAGGCATTTAAGTTATTACATTCATCAGCTGCTTACTGGAGAGGAGACGAAACAAAACAAACTCTTCAAAGAATTTATGGTATTTCATTTCCAAAGGCAAGTATGCTAGAAGAATACTTACATATGCTAGAAGAAGCTAAAAAAAGAGATCATCGTAAATTAGGTAAAGAATTAGAACTATTTTTCTTTGATGAAACAGCACCGGGAATGGCATACTGGCTACCAAAGGGCTTTACAATGATGAATGTTTTAATAGATTTATGGAGAAAGGAACATAAAAAAAGAGGCTATCAAGAATTCTCTGGACCACAATTAAATAGTAGCAGTTTATGGAAAACCTCAGGACACTGGGACCACTACAAAGAAGATATGTTTGTTTTAACAGATGCAGATGGAAATGAACAAGCCTTAAAACCAATGAACTGCCCAAATTCTATTAAAATATATCAAACAAAATTAAGAAGCTACAAAGAATTACCACTTCGTTTTAGTGATATAGATGTAATTCACCGTAACGAAAAATCAGGTCAATTAAATGGATTATTTAGAGTAAGAATGTTTAGACAAGACGACTCACATAACTATGTTATGGAATCTCAAATAAAAGACGAAATAAAAGAAATACTAGAAATTGCTAAAAAATTATATAATATTTTCGGTTTAGACTTCATTTTAACACTATCTACCAGACCAGATGATTACATGGGCGAATTAAGCTTATGGAATAAAGCAGAAGAAGATTTAAGAGCTGTATTAGATGAAATTTGCGGAAAAGATAATTATCGTGTAAATGAAGGCGATGGAGCTTTTTATGGACCAAAAATTGATATAAAAATGAAGGACTGCTTAGGCAGAGAATGGCAAATGGGAACTATACAAGTAGATTTCCAATTACCACTTCGTTTTAACTTATCATATATTGATTCAAATGGAGAAAAGAAACCACCAATTATGATACATAGAGCTTTATTTGGATCTTTTGAAAGATTTATTGGTATATTAACAGAACACTTCGCAGGGGCTTTCCCAACTTGGCTTGCACCAGTACAAGTAAGATTACTTCCAATAGCAGATGTGCATAAAGAGTATGCTAAAAAAGTATGTGAAGAGCTAGAAGAAGCTGGAATCAGAGTAGAAGTAGATGAAAGACAAGAAAAAATAGGTTATAAAATTCGTGAAGCACAGCTTCAAAAAATACCATATATGTTAATTTTAGGAGATAAAGAAGTAGAAGCAAATGCTGTAGGTGTTCGTTCTAGAAAAGATGGAGACATTGGACAAATGAAATTAAACGAATTTATAGAGAAAATTAAAAAAGAAATAGAGAGTTATGAAAGATAACTTTAGACTTTATATCATATAAAAAAGATTTTTTGTTTTATATAAATAACTACTTATAAGCTATTTGTATTACAAAAAATCTTTTTTTATGTATTAATTATTAAAATGTTAATTATGTGTTAGTATTTGGTATATATTCAATAATATCTTCTATTTTGCAATTTAAATAGTCGCATAGTCTAGCTAAAACGAAAATATCAACTCTTACCAAATTACCATTAAGTAATCTTTTAATAACTTTAAAGTCTGTATTAGTATCTCTCATCAATTTATTTATGCTAATATTTTTCTTTGAAAGCATACTTTCTAATTTAAAAATATAATAACCTTTTTCAATATTAATTTTTATAAATTCCTCATTCATAATATTACACCCATTAAAATTATAAAATTTTATAAAGCACTTGACTATTGGTTATATAACCTATATAATATTTACAATGTTGGCTATATAACCAATAGCCAATTATATAAATTTTATAAGGAGGAACAAATGATGAATAAAAAAAGAAAAAAGTTTTGGAAAGGTAGAAATTTTATAAGCTCGACTACACATGGAATAACCTTAATAGCGTTAGTAGTTACCATAGTGGTTCTTTTAATACTAGCAGGAATAACAATAACAATGGTATTAGGAGAAGATGGAATACTATCACAAGCAAAACTAGCAGCAGAAAAAACAAAAGAAGCAGAAGAACAGCAAGAAAAAGATTTACAAGATTTAGTAGGAATGATAAATGATGCAGTAAATGGAAAAGATCCAGAAACTTTACAAGATGCAGTAAGTAGTAAAAAAGTATTTTCAAACACAACAAAATTTGATGCCGAAGGAAATAAAATAGATGGAAGTAGTGAAGAAGAAAAGACAACTGCAATAACCATACCAGCAGGCTTCAAAATAACAGAAGGAGATGTAAGCAAAATAAATGAAGGAGTAGTAATATCAGACGAGGCAGGAAATGAATTCGTATGGGTGCCATGTACGGAAGAACAATATAAATCACATACTTATACTGGAGATCATTCAAAAGATAATGAAAATATTATTACAGACGATGAAGGTGGTTGGGCTACATTCACTTATAAAGCTTATAATGATTGGAAAGATGCTGGAGAAAATTTAGAAAGTGTAAAAAAATATGGAGGGTTTTATATAGCAAGATACGAAGCAGGAATACCAAGCAGCATGACTGGAATTTATATAGATCCAAAATCAGCAAATAAGACTTATGTAGTAGAAGGAAGAAATACATCAGATTATGCCCCAGTAAGTAAAAAAGGAGCACAAGCATGGAATTTTATAGATCAGACAAATGCCATAAAAGTAGCAGAAAAAATGTATAATACAAGTGGAGCAGTAATAAGTCAATTGGTAGACGGAATAGCATGGGATAGAACAGTAGAATGGATAGTAGCTAGTAAAAAATATGCAGATATAGAAAAAAATAGTACAAATTATGGAAACTATGCAACTACTTCGGAGAGATTTCAAAAAAATGAGGGAGAAAAATATAAAAAATTAATTATAAATTCTCCTATACTATTTGCAGAACACTTATTTGAGTATAATACCGATGAAACAACTGGGGATTGGAAACAAGATGTTGATTGGAGATTGGGAAAAAACTATCAATATGGAAGCATAGATACTGGTTACGAAGATCCATATAATTCATTAGAAGATGCAACAGAAAAATACAGTGGTTTCGGTGGTACACAAAATAAAAAATATAGACATTTTATAGAATTATCTACTGGCGGAAGCGAAGATACAAAACTAAATAATATATATGATTTAGCAGGAAATATGTATGAGTGGACAACAGAAATGGGCTATCATGGTGAAAACAGTGGTACGCAGTATGCTGTCCTTCGTAGTGGTAGCTTCAACGACTTTGGTAATGGTGCTACCATTACTTATCGAACGGGTGGCTTTATTGTAGGCAGTACCCATCCTGGCATTGGCTTTAGAGTTGTACTTTATGTAAAATAGCATTGCCCACTGGATAAAATAGAAATATCGAAAATAAAAAAACACCCGATTTAGTATTAATATAAAACTAAATTAGGTGTTTTTTATGCACTTCCTAAGGAAAAACGAATATGAACAAAATGGTGGAGATATTTGCAAATGCATGCAAACAAGCGAAAAATTGGCATAATTTGGATGGCAAATGAATAGAAAATCATACAAAATATGTAAATAAACATAACAATTAGGAGATGTTCAAAAAGCATCTCCTAAAAAATTGTAAAAACTCGTCAAGTGAAAAGTTAAATGAAAATTTTAAAAACTTTAAAAAAATAATCAGTAAACATTGAAAAAACAAATAACCTTGTGATATACTTAATCAGAAATTAATCTTAGGAGGGCAAAATGCCTAGAAACATTGCAGAAGATAAAGAAAAATTAAAGAAAAAATTAGAATATATAGGGTTAAACTTGGAAAAAATTCCAGCTTTTTTAAAGGAATTTACTCCTTTTTCATTTAGACCATTAAAATCATATAATGATATAGGCTATAAAGTATATAGATATGTAGATGTATCAGAAATTGAAATTCTTTTAACTCCAACAGATAGATTAGCAAACATAAATGAAAAATATAAATCAGCAGTACCAATTGGAAGGTATTTAGACTCTAAAACAGAGGAAAATTTAGAATACTTTACAAGTTTTCTTAGCATGCTTAATAATACAAATATAGAAGAAATAAAACAAGTTGAAAATGAACAAGCAAAGCTAAAAGAAAACATTCCTTATGAAATAAAATATGAAAGCAATTATATTTGGCAAATATATTATTCAGATGTATCAGATAAGTATTTTATGCTAGTACCAACAAATGAATATAACAACTCAGCACTATTTTACTTAATTAAGAAAAAAATAGAAGCTAGAAAAACAAGAAAAAAAGAATTAATATATATACCAATAAGTTACCAAGAATATGCAGGAAGCTTTTTAGTAAAAAGTCAAATAGCAGATGTAGAAAATTATTTGTGGTATTTTACAAAAGAATGGCCGGAAGTATATGAAGTATATAATCAAAAGAACAAAATGCAGCTTAAAATAGTAGGAAAAGCTAAGGTATATGAAAAAATACAAAGCACTTATGTAATAACTTTAAATTCAAAAGAAGAAGCAATAGAATGGTACAAATTAATAAAAGCCTTATTCATTTTAGCTACT
Organism: uncultured Clostridia bacterium; assembly: GCA_947631145.1. Taxonomy (GTDB): domain Bacteria; phylum Bacillota; class Clostridia; order TANB77; family CAG-508; genus CAG-273. The sequence goes on from CANRKF010000056.1 coordinate 5,212, forward strand.
GGTATGCCAGAAGACTATAAATTTAAAACAAAAATAAATGATGAAGGAGAACTAGAATTTTCATATACTTACAACAATAATGAAAAAATAGTAAAATATTCAAATTTGCCAGAGTTTATACAAAGCGAAGTAGAGCAAAAAAATCTATTAGTAGGTTTTGAAGATAGAAAAATAAAAGAAGAACAAGAAAAAGTAAAAAAGTTAAAAGAAGAAGTAGAAAAACAAACCGAAGATTATTTGCAAAAACAACGTCAAATTGCTACTTTTTTAGAATGTAAAAAAACATTTTTTGGAAAGGTGAAATATTATTTTTCTAACAGAAAAAAAGAATTCCAAAATGCCACTAAAAATAGAGCAAAAAGGCAAGAAAAAGTAGAAGAACCAAAAGAAGAAGAAATAAATATAGAGCCAGCTACTAAACAATATACAATAGAAGATTTAATAGAAGTTTGCACAAAATTAGATGGCAGAAGAAAACTTTTGAAAAATTTAAAAATGGACAATAACGCCCTAGAACTAAAAAATGTAAATTTAGAAAGAAAAATAAAAAATGCAAATATATATTTGAACGAAATAGAGCTACATAAAAAAAGCATTTTTGAATTCTGGAAATTTACAAATAAAGATGAATTACCTAGCCTAAATGAAGGAGAAGAAGAACAAACTAAAGAAAAAATAGAAAAAACTTTTGACTATGAACTAGATATAGAAGACTTAGGAAAAACTGTAGATGAACTTCAAAGAAGAAAACTTTCTAAGAATGAAACAGATGCAATATTTGCAATTAAGCAAGTAACTAACTGTTTTCAAATTTTAAATAACACCAAAAGTGATGAATTAACAGAAGAACAAAAACAAATATTACAAGAAAAATTAGAAGATTTAATAAAAGATTATGAAAAAGATATTGATTATATAAAAACAAAAGACTTTGATATATTTGGAAGTATGTCAGAAGATAAAACAAAAATAAAAGTTCTAAATAATCAAAAGCATAGGGAAATTGAAAAAGATAAATATAATATACTAAACATTACTCCAAATACAGAACTTAGTGTATATATAGATAATTTAAGAAACTATTTGAATTTAATAAATGAAGCCTTTTGTAAAATTTCATCTTCTTATACTATGCCAATATATTTGGCTTCTACAGAGGAGTTAACTTTAGATAATATAAACGTATTTCACTTAAACGAAATTAAATCTATAGAAAACGAAATTAAAGCTGTAGAAAATAAAATTAAAGCTGTAGGAAATGAAAATAAAGCTGTAGAAAATGAAATTAAAGCCATAGAAGAAGAGAAAAATGCAAATGAAACTATTTATTTATATAAAATAAACTGGAAAGCAAATATGCCAATTTTATATTATTCTAATATTATATTTTATGATAATTTCAATCAAACACTGCCATTAGGAATGGACGTATCAGATGAGGTATTAGTAAATTTAGGCAAGTGTAAATTGAAAGAAAAGCGGTACAGAAGAGTTTAAAATAAACTACTTAGTAGATGAATTTACTAACAAAGTTGTAACAGTAAAATGTCGCGTGAGGGACGTTTGTTAAAGCGACATTTTGTCGCATAAGGGACGTTTCTTAAAGCGACAAAATGTCGCTTTTGGGACACATGTTTAAAAAAATAAATATGGCTTCAAGGTAAAATTAATAATTAGAATATAATGTAATTAAAATAGGGTTAATGCAATTAAAAAATAGGAGTAATGCAGTTAAAAATAAGTGGTAACACAATAAAAAAGCAGAGTATAATACAATAAAAAAATTGGGGGCAGTAAATTTAAAAAGAAAGGAACTGCCGTTATGGGAAGAAAAGATTTAAATTTTGAAAATGAAAAAGGACCTATAAATTGGTTACAAGACTTTATTAAAGAACTATCAGAGAGGTTAGAAAAAATGGAAGAAACTTTAGTTATAGATAGAATTGAGGGAAATATTGCAGTATGTGAAAATAGGAAAAATAAAAAAATGAAAGATATTCCTATAGCAGATTTGCCACAAGATATTAAAGAAGGTACAATACTAAAATGGGAAAATGGAAAGTATAAAATAGACGCTTCAAATGAAATAGAAAGAAATATTGAAGAAAAAATGCGAGATGTATGGAAGTAAAAATATAAAATAATTAAGAAACAAAAAAGTGCGAGACGTATGGAAGTAAAAAATAATTAAGAAACAAAAAAAGCGATACGTATGGAAATAAAAATATAATAATTAAGGAATAAAAAAATGGGAAGAAGAAAAAAGAAGTCTAATTCTATAGTATATTTAATTTCTGTAATATTAATTTGTATATTATCCGCAGTAGGAATTGATTTTGCAGAAATATTTAAGGAAAAAGAAACTATAAATGTAGTTTCACCAGAAAATTTAAATAATATTACAATAAAAACAGGAAATAAAATAACAAAAGAATTTATTTCTGAAAATGATGAAAATTTAAAGGTGTATTTTTTCGATGTAGGGCAAGCAGATAGCATTTTAATAGTAAATGAAAATCAAACTATGTTAATAGATGCTGGAAATAATGAAGATGGAAACTTATTAGTTCAAAATTTGCATGAACTACAAATAGAAAAAATAAATTATTTAATAGGCACACATCCTCATGAAGATCACATTGGAGGCTTAGATGACATTATTAATAACTTTGAAATAGAACATATTTATATGCCCAAAGTTCAAACTAACACGAAAACTTTTGAAGATGTGTTAGATGCAGTAGCTAAGAAACAATTAAAAATAGAAACTCCAAAAATAGGAGATAGTTTTAAAATAGGTGAAGCAAGTTGCAAAGTATTGTCAGTTACAGAGGAAAAAACAAACTTAAATTTATCTTCTATTGTTATTCAAATGAATTTTGAAGATCTTTCATATTTGTTCACAGGAGATGCAGAAGAAGAAATAGAAAATAAATTGGAAGTTGGAAAAATAAATATACTAAAAGTAGGGCATCATGGCTCGGATACAAGTAGTAGCAAAAAGTTTTTAAATAAAATAGCACCAGAATTAGCAATAATATCAGTAGGAAAGGATAACACCTATGGACATCCTAGTAAAACTACTTTAGATAATTTGCAAAGTATAGGTAGCACAATATATAGAACAGATGAGGTAGGAAATATTATGATTGAGCAAACAAAATGATTTTAGTTAATTACAAATTCATAATTATCAGTTGGAAGTTTTGCTCCGCTTCTTTTTAATAGCTCAAACTCATCATATTCTGACATACCATATGTTTCCAAAATTTCTTTAATTTCTGGTCTCCTTTTATCTGGTAGTCTAGTTGCAAAACTTGCAAATAATCTTGGATTTTCGTATAAAGTATCAATTTGCGGAAATGCAATTAATATATTAAATCCATATTTTCCTGCTTCTTTTACATTTTCTAAAATGTATCTAAAATAAAACTTTCCGTTTTCTTTATACAACATAGCAACTTTATATTTTTTTCCTGTATTTACATCTGTCCAAACTAGATAAACTAAATCTCTTTCCATTTTTTACCCCTCCAAATTATATATTGCTAGCATTCTTTTTCTTCTCTCTAGAAGATAACTTCTTATCAATTTTTTCATATTTTCACTTATGATATTCTTATCAAATTCATTTAATATTTTATCAATATTTTCTCCATTTATTTTCTTTTTTATAATATTAACATATTCAAAAGTTTCATTATAAAAGTTTGATTTAAGATGTTGCAATAATTCAAAATGCCTAATAGGTCTTTTATTATTCCAACCTATTGCAGATTTTGATTTTGTATTTATTAAAGCCTCAAACCTTATTTTATCTTTTAATATAGATTCTATATCATTTTCGTTGACATATGCACATAATGATGAACCATTATCATATAGAGGCGATATATACCAGTGAAATATAAAATAATTATCTTTATAATCCATTGTACTAATTTCAGCCCAATTACTATGATGTCTATCACTATTTCCAATTAGACAATCAAATATCATCATTTTTAAAATTTCTTTCTTTTCCTCTTGAAAATTTAAACTCTTATTTATCATTTGGATAGAATATTTTTCGTTAGTTCTATCATCCATTAATTTCTCTGTATTATAAAATGGATACTTTGCTTGTATTAATTCTACACCTTCTGTAAGAGAAGTAGACATTTTATTTATGATATTATAACTCATAGAGCCAATTCTTCCGTTTGTATGTACCAATATCAACTCTAGAACATTTTACATCTATTAATTTTCCGATTTCGGTAGCAAGTTTTTCTGCCCAATATTCTCCTGTTATTTCTCCATTTGATTTTATTTTTGGAAACTTGAAGATACCTTTTTCCTTTGTTTCTTGATTTATAAGCCATATTTTTTCACTAGCACCGCTACCAAATTTTCCCGATTCAGTATCTTCAATCCAATTGTCAAATTTTTTTACTTCGAACATATAATTCCTCCAATATATTAATTTGCAAAGTTAAAATTTAAAATATGGTTGCAATGATATGTGATAATGTAGCCGACTATTTGAAAAATCATACACAAATTTATAAAATAGAGTCTAAAAAACTCTTTTGGATACCGATTTTTATTTTATTATATAATTAAATAAAAGTCAAACGAAATTTTGATTAAGTGAATAATTTCATTTCCTTGTTAAATTTCTTTGATAAAATCTTTTTTCATCTTCTGTTAGCATAGTATATTCTTTTTCAGTTATTTCTTGCTTTCTTGTTTGAACTGCAAAATATGTTTGAGCAAGAGCAATTACTTTTTTTCTAGAGTCCCCGTTTTGAGCGATTAAATAACATGCATAACGAGAAAGTTTATAGTCATTTATTCTAACCTCCGCATTATTAGCACGTTTTGACAACTT
>CANRKF010000057.1 GCA_947631145.1 uncultured Clostridia bacterium
GTAAATGGAAAAGATCCAGAAAACTTACAAGATGCAGTAAGTAGTGGAAAAGTATTTTCAAATACAACAGGATATGACTCAGATGGAAATAAAGTAGACGGAAGTAGTGAAGAAAAAAAGACAGTAATAACAATACCAGCAGGCTTCAGAATAACAGCCGGAGATGTAACTAAAATAGATGAAGGAGTAGTAGTATCAGACGAAGCAGGAAATGAGTTTGTGTGGGTGCCATGCAAAGAAGGTGAATATAAAGCACATACTTATACTGGTGATCATTCAAAAGATAATGAAACAAATAGTGAAGATGAAGGTGAAGCAGGTTGGAATACATTTGACTATGGAGCATATAAAGATTGGACAGGAGATACATCCCAAGAAAGTAAAAATGAAGAAAGTGTAAAAAAATATGGAGGATTTTATATAGCAAGATACGAAGCAGGAATACCAAGTAGTATGACAGAAATTTATGTAGATCCAAAATCAGAAACTAGAAACTATAAAGCAGAAGGAAGAAATACATCAAATTATGTACCAGTAAGTAAAAAAGGAGTACAAGCATGGAATATGATAAGTCAAACAAATGCAAAAAGTGCAGCAGAAAGAATGTATAGCGGAAATATATATGTAACAAGCCAATTAGTAGATGGAATAGCATGGGATAGAACAGTAGAATGGATAGTAGCTAGTGAAAAATATACAGACATAGAAAAAGATAGTACAGAATATGGAAATCATGTAAATACTTCAGAAAAATTTAAAAAAGATAATAGTGAAGGACAATATAAAAAATTAAATATATCGTCTGAAGTATTGTATGCATTACACTTGGAGAAAAGAACTGAGGCAAATAGTGGTGAAGGTTTCTCAATAGCAAAAAATTATAGCTATGGAATTCCTGAAAGTACTGGAACAATAGATCCTTATAATGGAGAAGATTTTAACAATTATAATAATGCGGTGACGCTGGATGATACTGACTATCATTATAGACAACTATTAGAATTATCAACAGGAGCAAGTGAGGATACAAAACTAAATAATATTTATGATTTAGCAGGAAATATGTATGAGTGGACAACAGAAACAGGCTATCATGGAGCCGGCAACGGTACGCAGTATGCTGTCCTTCGTGGTGGTAGCTACTACCACTACGGTAATAGCGCTCCCGTTGCTATACGCTATGGCAGCAATGCTGTGAGCGTAAGTGATTTTTACTTCGGCTTTCGTGTCGTACTTTATGTAAAGTAGTGCTTATGAGAATTAAGAACATTTTATGCCCAAACCTATTGAAAAACATAAAAAAATGATATAATATTAAAAAAAGGGAGAAACTTAAAATGGTAAATTATATCGATATCAGCAGAATAACCAATTGTTGGATTGGGCAACTATCCCCAGGCGGTGCAGATAAAGACAATAAAGACTTTAAAAACGAATGTAAAGACAATAAATTTTATAGAATAGGGTGGACAATTAACCAAGAGAAATTTTTTAATGCCTTCATAGATCAAATATATCTTTTTAATGAAAAAAACAATAAAAACATAGATATGTATTTCAGTAAAGAATATGAAAGAAAAGAATTTTTTTTTAAAGAAGAAAATAAAAATAAAAAGGATTCTGATTTCGAAGAAGAATATAAAAATAAGAAAAAAAATACTAGCCTAGATAATGCACTTAAATCTATGTATGCCATGAAGGAAAATGATTTAATTATTACGAGAATAACTGGAAAATATTATATAGGAAGAATTAAATCAAAAAAAGCACAATATCTTAAACAACAAATAAAAGAAAAAATAGATTATAGATGGAGTGTTGAAGTTTATGAATGGATAGAAATTCCAGAAAAAGATATGCCTGGTGATATAATAGGTAGATTTTCCCAAAGAAGACATCCTACAATACAAAGAATTTCAGAAACTGAAGACTCCATGAGATTAAAGTTACTAATAATTAAAATTTTTCAAGAAAATCAAGCTAACGAACACAAATTTGATAATTTATGTATTCCACAAATCATATTAAATAAAAATAATTTTACTTCATCACTTAACTATATGAATTTAGAAGATTTAGTATATCTTTATATAATTGATAAAAATGCAGGATATCAACTTCTACCTTCAGCATGTAAGATTTCTAAAGTAAATTATGAAATGGATTTAATAAATTTAGAAAATAAAAGAATTACATGCCAAGTAAAAAATAAAGAGCCTGTGAAATATGAAGAATATATAGATGACACTAACGAAAAAATTTTTGAAAAAATATATTTATTTTCAGGAATTGAAGAATATGATAATGAAGAAATAAGAAAAAAATTAGAAGAAGAAAAAGAAGACGATATAATTCTAAAAGAAAATATTATTATAATAAGAAAAGAAAATCTTTTTAAATTTTTTCATGATAATGATATGGTGAAAATCTTGAAAAAGGAAATAAATATAGAAAAATATTATAAATTCAAAGATGAAAAAGAAATACCAAAGCCAGAAGGCTGGAATATATGGTTAGGTAAAGATAATAATAAAGATAAATATCGATTATTTATACCAGGTCATAAAAATAGTAAAGTTTATATGGAAAATATATATGGTAATATTATATTTCCAAATAACGTTATTTACTATAGTAGTGAATGGAATTCTTTAATCCAATATAAAGAATGCAATAACAATCAATTTATAAATGACATTAAAAGAGCATATGGAATTGAATTATAAAAAGTAAAATATAGAATTAAATGAAAATTAAAATACTACACAACAATACAATACATGACCAACAACCTTTTCTTTCCCTTCTTAATACTGTATAATATATAGTATTAAGAAGGGATTTTTGCTTGAAAATCCTTATAAGAAGAAAAAGTTTGAAAAATTTGTGCCTTTCGTAGAAGTAGAGAAGCGAAGGCAAAGAAAGGAAAGAAAAGCATATATGAAAATAAGTGAAGAATTATTAGATGAAGAAAATGAAAAAATTTTAAGTAAATTAGATGATACTATTGGATTAAGCAAAAATAAAGCAATATTAAGAGATATTGTTAATTATCATAAAGTAATGAGGCAATATGAATGCAATATTGAATTTGAAAACTATAATATAGTTATTCGAAACAATTCTAGTTATACTCTTTACGAAAAACTAATATCTGTTATTGCAGAAATATATTATAAAAATGGAATAATACTTGAGCCTAATGTTCTATATTTCAATCCAGATGAATTTAGATATAATGCAAGAAGAAAAGAAAAAAGTAATTATAAAGATATAAAAGAAGGACTTATAGTTCTTGACTTAGAAGAATTAGGAAGAACCCCTAAAGGGTTAAAGGAAGAAATAGATGTTATGATAGAGCAAATGCCTAACAAAGCCTTTATTATTTTAGAAAATGAATTTAGAGAAGGTGAAGTAAATGCAATATTAACTGAATATTTTTCATGGTCAATGAAAATAGATGTAATTTCAAATGGAGAAAAAGAACTATATATAAAAAAATTTATGGATTCAAATGGGCTAACATACGAAGAAAAAATTGTAAAAGAATTATCAGATAATCCCTATTACTTAATAAAAAATAAATTGATTAATATATTAGTTAATTGCAAAATGAATAATGAAAAAAATATTATGAAAATTCTAAAAAACGTTGAAATGCCTGAAAATGGTAAAGAAAATACACAAAAAACAGGTATGCAAGAGTTAGATGAGCTTATAGGTTTAAATGAAGTAAAAGAACAAATAAAAAAAGTTGTAAGTTTTGTTAAAGCTAGTAAAAAAAGAAATAATATTCCAATGTTACATATGTGTTTTAATGGAAATCCCGGAACAGGTAAAACAACAGTAGCAAGAATTGTAGGAAAAATTTTTGCAGAAGAACAAATATTATCTGATAAAAAAGTTTTTGTAGAAGCACAAAGATGTGATTTAATTGGAAAATACGTTGGACATACTGCACCAATGACACAAAGAATGATAGAAAAATCTTTAGGAGGAATACTATTTATAGATGAAGCATATTCCCTTGCATCTTATATTCAAGACGAAGGTGGCAGAGATTATGGAGCAGAATGTATAGCAACTTTATTAAAAGGAATGGAAGATCATAGGGATAACCTTTGTGTAATTCTTGCAGGTTATACAAATGAAATGCAACATATGCTAGGAGTAAATCCAGGTTTGGAAAGTAGAATTCAATTTACTATAGAATTTCCAGACTATTCATCAGAAGAATTATATACAATTTTTAAAGATCTTTGTACTAAAGAAAAATACAAAGTATCTAATAATGTAAAAGCTTTTTTAATAGAGCATTTTAATAAAGCAAAACAAAATAAAAATTTTTCAAATGCAAGATATGTAAGAAATTTATATGAAAAAGTAAAAATTGAACAAGCTTATAGAATAAATATAAATGCAAATGAAAATGAGAATGTAAATTTAATAAAAAAATGTGATATTGAAAAAGTAGTATATAGTTTAAAAATAACTTGCGAAGAAAAGCCACAAATAGGATTTTCTGCATAATTTTAAGTAGACTTTTTTTATTTTTAATGTTACAATAATAAAGAATTTAAGTTTTACTATTGAAAAATATTAGTAGCGCATATGCCAATATTCCTGTAGATATTATGACCTAAATACTAAAAATATGAAATTAAATGAAAATCCATTTGAAAGAACAAAAGTTAGTAAAGTAAAATTGAGGAGAAAAACATGAAAAAATTAAATTTAATTGTAGTATTTAATAACAATTTAGAAAAGGCATTATTTTGTATAAGAGCAAAAGAACCATATAAAGGATTGTATAACTTTGTGGGTGGTAAGGTAGAAGATGGTGAAAGTAATGATGAAGCTGCATATAGAGAATTATTTGAAGAAACAGGAATATCTAAAAAAGATATAGAATTAGATCATTTTATGGATTTAAACTATTTTAAATATGAAAATAATTTACAAGTTTATTATGGTATTTTAAAACATAAGGTAACTTTAGTAGAAGAAAAGAATAAGCTAGAATGGGTAACTATAAACGATGAATTATTAGATAATTCGAAATTTGCAGGAAACTACAATATTCCTCATATTATAAGACAAATAAAAGTATATTTGCATTGTAAGGTTTGATGTGTTTTTATGAAGAAAAAGAAAAATGAAATTATTTTGTTTGAGAATCAATGAACAGGTTGCTGCAAAATTTGCAACAACCACTAAACACGGTGCAATAGAAGAAAAAACACAAACTAAAAACATATCATACAAAGTATAAAATGAAGCATGATAAAGTAACATTATAAAAAGGCTTAAAAATAATAGGAGCAAAATTAGTGAAGAAATTTTTTGTTAAAATAAAAAACAATATATTAATAACTACAATAATCATAGACATTATAATAATTCTATTTGGAATTATTGTCAGCTTATTTGGATTAACTTATAGGCAATGGGTATTATATTTTACTATAATTATAACAATTTTTGGAACAATTTTAGGAATAATTCAAAAGCTAAAAGATAGATCTAACCTATTAAAAGTACTTATTTATTGCGTTTTTTTAGTACTAACTGTTTTAATTATAATAGCTTCTCCAATAATATTATTTCTTACAGGAGTAAAATATTATCCAGAATATATAGTAGAAAAAGATAATAAAAAATATGTAGCTTATGTAAATTCCTCTTTTGAAGTAAATGTCTATTATTATGCTTATGTAAATTTTTTATTAATGGGAAATAAGGTAAAAATGCATGAGTGTTATAGAAATGGTGGATATAATCCATTTGCTGAGGATGTGGTTTTATGAAAGAAAAGAAAAATGAAATTATTTTGTTTGAGAATCAAGGTGTAAAATTAGAGGTGAATTTAAAAGATGAAACTGTGTGGCTTACTCAAAAACAAATGGCAGAATTATTTGGTAAAGATAGAAGAACTATTACAAGACATATTCAAAATATATACAAAGATGGTGAACTAGAAGAAAATGCAGTATGCTCATTTTTCGAGCATACTGCTGAAGGATAAAAATTTTACTAAAATCTAATAAAAATTTAATTATCTTTTTTGGGCTTATGAAGTAATTTATTTAATTTATTTACTTGAAACTTAGAAATGATTATATTTGCAATAACAACTATTAAAAAAAATAAAATGTATAATAAAGAAAATTTAAAAGCAATATTTAATGTACTTGATAATAAATCTAAATGATAGATTTGCTCGGAAAAATATATAAATATTATAAAAATAGATATATATATAACATAACCAATAATAAAATATAATAAATATTTTAATTTAGAAAACTCTTTTAAAGTTTTAACAAGGCCAATAATCATACCAATAATTATAGATACTAATATTATAAAAACATTTTGACTAGCAATTTCTAGTTTTCCACTAAGATTAGTAACTGTAATTAAATCACTGGTGTTTAAATTATATTCTGCACTTTGTTGGACATGTGTATTATTTATATTCTCTTTAAAAAGCAACATTTCCTTATATGGTGCTAGTTGATTTTTAGAAACAAAGTAAGTTTTAAAATTAAATATAAAACTTAAAATAAAATAAACTGCTACTATACTAAAAAACGTAGTTTTAAAATATTTTTTCATATAATCAACCCCCTAATATTTATAATTTTAATGAGTTTATAAATTTCATTACTTCTGCTATTCTTCTTTTAGCAACATTCTGAGTTTCACCATTTTTTAGTTTTACAATTATATTTCCAATATAACCCAAATCAAAACTTTCAATAAATGAAACATTTACAATATAAGATTTAGATATCCTAATAAATTTATTAGAATAATTTTGCTCAATTTCATAAATTTTTTTATTTACTACATATTCATCAGATAAAGTCTTACAACAAACATTGTTATTAGAAGAATAAAACAAAACAATATCTTCAATTGGTAAAATATATACTTTATTTCCTTTTTTTCCAAGAATTACTGAATTAGCTTTAGAAACTTCTTCAATACTGTTTATAATATTATTAAGTTCTATGCAGTTACTAGAAGCTTTAATTGTAATTTCTATTTCATCATTATTAATAGATTTATCTATATTAGTAATAACTTTAACATTCAAAATTTTATTATCTCCTTTTTTATTATAATATCAAATGCTAAGTGTATTTTCAAGATAAGATATTAAGTTTATAATAAACGTGTAATATTAAGTAGCAAAAGTTATACAATTTCAGGTAAACGTAACTAGAGCTATCAAAATAAAAAAATTACTCTTTATTTCTGACTAAGACGAAGGTCTATGTTTAAAATTCAAATATCTTGAAAATTACATTCTTTTATGATAACATAAAATCGAAATAAAAGTGCAGTAGAATATAAATATGAAAAACGAACTAAAAAGTTCATGAACAAATTCGTGTAAATATGAAATAAGGGAGGAGAGAGTAAATGTCAAATGATTTAGAATTGCTTGATAAAAATATAAATCCTATTTTTGAAGAAATTAGAAATTTAATAAACAATAGTAGAAATAGAGTATATAGCGTAGTAAATACAGAAATGCTTAACTTGTATTGGAATATAGGAAAAGTTATAATGGAAATTCAACAAGGAAATGTAAGAGCAATCTATGGAGCTTCTGTTTTACAAAAACTATCAGAAAAACTTACAAGTGAATTTGGAAGAGGTTTTTCAGTTGATAATCTAGAGAAAATGAGAAAATTTTATATTTTATATCCAAATTCCGAAACATTGTCTCGGAAATTTAAGTTGGTCACATTATTTAGAACTAATCAAAATAGATGAAGAAAATAAAAGAAAATTTTATTTTAATGAATGTATTAATTCTAAATGGAGTGTTAGAGAACTACAAAGGCAAAAAGATTCGCTATTATATGAAAGATTAATATTGTCACAAAATAAAGAAAAAGTATTAGAATTAGCTGAAAAAGGACAAGTATTAAAAACAAGTAAAGATTTAGTAAAGGATCCTTTTGTACTTGAATTTCTAGATATTAAAGAAAATACATCATATTTAGAAAGTGACCTAGAAAAGAACATATTAGAACATTTAAAAGAATTTTTACTAGAACTAGGTAAAGGATTTAGCTTCGTAGGAAATCAAGTAAGATTAACACTAGAAGAAGATCATTTCTACCCTGATTTAGTTTTTTATAATAGATTAGTAAAATGCTTTGTAATAATAGATTTAAAAATAGGAAAAATAACACATCAGGATATAGGGCAAATGCAAATGTATGTTAATTATTATGATAGAGAAATAAAAACTAATGATGAAAATCCTACAGTTGGTATATTATTAAGTACAGATAAAAACAAAACAGTTGTTAAGTATACTTTACCAGAAAATAATGAAACTATATTTGCATCAGAATACAAATTACATTTACCTACTGAAGAAGAATTGATTGAGGCAATAGAAGAAGAAAAAAAGAATTTAGAATTAAATGAAAAATAAGCAATATTTGAACTATCAGAATATCCAAAAGTAGATGCTTCACTTACAACACAGCAATTAACAAATGCATTTATTAAAAACTTTACAAATACAGATGTAGATAATTCAGGTAGTCAAATATGAACAATACATAAGTCAATATGATCAGTTTACAGATTTAGATAAAATAGATTATTCAAAAGTTGAAATCAATACATTTGAAATAGTAAATAATTACATAAAAGGCTCTAAAAAAATTTTTTATTTTTATTGATATATCATTATATAACTTTTCAAAAAATGAAGATAAAAATAAACAAGATGAAATAATAAAAAACATAGAAACTGTTTATGAAAATGGTGAATTTGTGTTATTATAAAGTAAGTCAAAATTATTGACAAATAGAATAAAAATATATTAT
>CANRKF010000058.1 GCA_947631145.1 uncultured Clostridia bacterium
TGTACCTTAGTATCTTCTGGTTTAACAACGAACTCATCATCGTAGTCTGAGTCTTCTCTAACCTGGCTTGCCTTTACAATTCTTTTACCTATATTTCGAGGAAAAATTTCTGTGTTGACGTAGTTCTTATTGAAGTATGCTTGTACATCTTTATGTCTTTTAAAATCAATAGGTTCTAATGCTAGTACTGATTTAATTGCATGAAATATTGCATAATATGCCCTATTATTTGCAGATTTATATAATTTTAAATCATACAATGCTTTACTTGCCACTAAATCTTCTTTTGCTTGGTCTAGCCTATGATTTGCTAATTCCTTTGATATTTTAGGACTCACTAAGTACCACTCCTTCCTTTTGTACATTCATATAAAAAGGTAACGCTTCTAGCCAATAATTAAACTTATCTATATTTTTTACTAAAGGCGATAAATCAATATCAAAATTATTATCACATTCAATATCATAAGCATAATCCCATATTTTATTTCTATACTCAACTATTTCATCATCAGAAAGGTCTGTTAAAATCATAATATCTATATCGGAACTTTCATTAAAATCTCCGTCTTGCATATGATCCATAAAGAATTATTTTTTTTACTCTTTCCCCTAATATTTTATTTACTCCATCAACAAATTCATTTAATATTTCATTTACTTTTTTGGGAATTTTCTTTTTCACACTTTTCCCTCCTTATTTAAACTATATTAATTTTACTATACTGAATATTATTTTTCAAGTTTTTTAATTTATACTTATTCATATAAACATATTTTCCATATTACGCTTATTAAAATTATTTAATCTACATTTACACCCTTATTTAATAATTTATTACTTACAAAATAAACTATAAAAATATATATTGTATATATACATATTCCCATTAGCATTATACTTTTGATAGCATTTGATGTAACTTCCATATCTTTAAAAACAGACATAATATTTGAATTTAGTAATCCTGCAAGGAAAATAACTATTAAAGATATAATAGAAAGCACCATATATATTCCAAAACCTATAGCCACAGATTTTTCTATTTTTAAATTATTGGATTTATGTCCTATTATAAGTCCCAGTATTCCAGACATTGTTAAAAGCAAAAATTCCAAAAACACAGTAATTACTAATACTATTATTAAACTTGAAATAGAGCAATTTAAGGAAATTGCAGAATCTTCCAAAGAAGCTTTTAACAATTCCCAACTATTTTCATTTAAAGCTACAATAGCAAGACAAGAGACTATTACTACAAATGAAGTAAATAAAGTAATAATTGCTGTTAATACTTTTGATAAATATATTTTATTTTTAGTTACTGGAAGTGTATGCGTTAAATAAGCTTCATCTTTATATATATTTTTTATAAATCTAGCCCAATTTCTCATAAAATAATTTATTAATATATTTATTAGCATTGCTATTGTAATGCCAGAGCATATTTTATCTATAATTACTAAAATTAAACTTTGTTCTAAACTTTCAATTGCTCTTGTAACTATTGCGAAGAAAAGAGCTAATATATAAAAAATTATTAATGGTTTATAACACCATTGTAAGTCATATTTTAGTAGTTTTCTTAACATTTAAAACACCTCCTAAATATTTCGTCAATTGATGCATTTTCTTTTTCTCTTAACTCATCTGCTGATGAAGTTAAAACAATATTTCCTTTATCAATAAAAATAACTTCATCTAATATTCTTTCAATATCACTTATTAAGTGAGTTGAAATAATTACACTAGCTCCTTCTTTAAAATTTGAAAGAATTGTATCTAATATATAATCTCTTGTTGCTGGATCTACACCACCTAAAGGTTCATCTAATATATAGAGTTCTGCATCTCTACTCATAACTAATATTAGTTGTAATTTTTCTTGCATTCCTTTTGACATTTTATTAACTCTAGAGTTTATATCTAAATCTAAATCTTTCAATAGGTTAATTGCTTTTTCTTTGTTAAAATTTTCATAAAAATCTTCAAATAATGTTAATATTTGATATACTTTCATTTCTTTATCTAAATATGTTCTTTCTGGCAAATACGATATTATTTTTTTAGAATTCACAGATGGTTTTTCTCCGTTTATTAATACTTCTCCACTTGTTGGAGTTAATAAATCGTTTATAAGCTTTATAAGAGTAGTTTTTCCCATTCCGTTTTTACCAAGCAATCCTATAATTTTTCCTTTAGGAATACTTAAATTAATATTATTTAAAACTTTTTTATTGTCAAACTCTTTACACAAATTATTACATTTAACTAATTCCATTTTTACCTCCTAATTCTTGCAAGTATTTTATTGCTTCCTCATAAGATATACCTATATCATTCATACTATTAAGATAACTATTCACTTTTTCTCCAGCCAATTCTTTTTTTACTTTTTCAATTAGCCTTTCATCTTCTGTTACATATTTTCCATTTGTTCTTTCTGTATAAATTAGTTTTTCATTTTCTAATTCTGCTAATGCTTTTTGCATTGTATTTGGATTAACCTTCATAGCCAGAGCTAGCTCTCTTACAGAAGGAAGTTTTTGTCCTTTTTGAAATTTACCAGAAACTATTCCAGTTCTTATTAGTTCGACTAATTGAATATATATTGGTCTTTCATTATCAAAAATATAATCCATAATTATCTCCTTTCTTTATTGTATTACTTGCATAATACAATGATACTATTTTGTTTTTATATTGTCAATACTTTTTATAATTTTTTTATTATATAATTCATAAATGTAGAAAAAAATTTCATAATGTTATAATTATTTCATGGAGGTAATAACAAGGATACATGAAATTAAATTAAACGATAAAGCATTTAATAATAAGCTTTGTGGAACTGCAAATAGTTTAGAGGAAAAGTTAGAACGCATACGCACTTTTTATACTCCTGAGCCAAAAAAGAATATGGAATACTTGCAATAAAAATACAATTAATATAACCAATTCAAAAGACGCCGACATTGTCAGCGCCCTTTGTGTATGACTTTAAATCTTATTAATTTACAATATTTTTTTATTTGTTTTTAAATTTCAAATCATTCCTCTTTGACGATATTTTTTCCACATTTTTTCTTTGTTTTTAAATTCTAAATTACTCCTCTTTAATGATATTTTTTCCACATAGATATGTAGCTAAAAAATATGAACCATATATTACACTAATAATTATTACTGTTGCTATAATAGAAGGTAGTAAATCTTCTTTTGATGCTAACCCTGACATTATTATTATTGCAAATTGTATTCCAAAAATAGAATGTATTACTGCTAAAACAAGTGGCATACCAAAGAAAATGCCTATTTGCCTAAATAATGCTTTATTAATCATTTTTTCATCACACCCAATTTTCCTTAAAATGGTGTATCTTTGCTTATTATCACTTGCTTCTGTTAGTTGTTTTAATGCTAAAATAGCGCTACTTGCTATTAAAAATATAATTCCTAAATAGATGGCTATAAAGGTTACTATTGTAGCTATTCCTACACTAGCTTCAATTAAACTTATTTTTGTAAATCCATCTATTTCTATTCCGTTATTATTTAAAGATTTTATTAAGTTTGAAGAATTTTCATTTCCTGCAAATATTTTTTCTATTTCTTGTTTTTCTTCTTCTGTTTCAGCATTATAATTTGCCGATAATAGATACATTTCTTTCATTTCTTCTGTTAGAGGGCAACTATCTGGAACTAGAATAATTCCTGTGTTTGTATGGCTTGTTGACATTGTAATAAATCCTTCTTGACATTCATTATATTTTGATTTGTACTCTTTTCCTGCAATTTTTAATGGATAATTTCCTTTTGCTAATACTTTATTTCTTAATTCTGTTTGAGTATCAAAATCACAAAGCACAATATATTCATCTTCATTTAAACTATATTCTTTTATTCCATAAGCTTTCGCAATTTTGTTATAATCTGATATTTTTACTATTTCTTCTGCTGTTTTATAAGCTAAACCCGGAAATTGCTTTTTTATTTCGTTAAAACTATCTCCAAAAAAAGTTTGCCAAGTTAAGTCATTTGTAGCATATACTTCTATTTCAACAATATCTTTTAGTACATTAATGTCTAAGTCATTATTTATTAAAGTTTGTTTAATAGGAAGTTTTGAGTCTTTTCTTTGTTCTTCTGTAGTTGTGTATTGTACTCCATATTTTTTATAAGTTTCTGGCAAATTAGCAGTTTTGTATAAATTCAAATCTACCGGTGTCATTTCAATTAATTCTCTTTGCATAGTATTTCTTAATGCTAAACTAGATGATAAAATACTTATTGTCATAAATAGCATTAAACATATTACACTCATACTTACAACTGTTGTATTAATTTTGTTATTTATTTGCCTCAAAACAAACATATTTGTATCTTTAAAATAAATATTTTTCATTTTTTGAACTATCGTTATTATAAAGCCAGATAAAGACCAAAAAATTAGCACTGTTCCTACAATTCCCATAAGAATAGGTGGTAGCATTTTTTCCGCCGTATTCATTGAATGTGCATCACCTGTTACTTTCCAGTAAGCAAGGCCTAAAATACTACTACCAAATATAAATACTAAAACTGCTAAAAATTGATTTTTTATTTTTACTTTTTCATTTCTCTTACCTGCATTTAATAAGTTGATTAGTTTATATCTTGAAACTGTCATTGTGTTAAAAATGAGAACTAGCAAATACATTACTGCAAAATATATACAAGTTTTGATACAGCTATCCTGCGAAAATACGAAATGAAATTCACTCATATCTGCTTCAAATAATTTACTAACCAGTATTGACATAAATTGAGATGCAAATATACCAATTATAAGTCCGAGCTACAAGTGATATTATTCCTACAAATATGGTTTCTAATAAAATAATTTTTGATATTTGTCTTTTGCCCATTCCAAGTGTCATATATATACCAAATTCTTTTTTTCTTCTATTTATTAAGAAATTATTTGCATATACTATTAATAATCCTAATACTACTGCCACAAATACAGAAACATATCCAAGTATACTAATCATTAATTTTATTATATCTTTTGTTGAGCTAGATACTTCAAGCATTGCTTGCTGGCTATCTAAAGAATTAAACATATAAAAAATTGCTACTCCTAAAACTAAGGTTAAAAAATATATGCTATAGTCTTTTATACTCTTTTTCATATTTTTTAAGGCTAATTTAAAAACAAGCATTTAAATCACCTCCAAGAAGTGTTTGTACCTCAATTATTTTTTCAAAGAATTGTTTTCTTGTATCATTTCCTTTAATTAGCTCATTGAATATTTTTCCATCTTTAATAAATAATATTCTGTTAGCATAAGAAGCGGTAAAAGCATCGTGTGTTACCATTAAAATTGTAGTTTTTAAATTTTGATTAAGATATTTAAAAGTTTCTAACAATTGCCTTGCAGATTTTGAGTCTAAACTACCGAGTTGGTTCATCTGCAAGTACAAGTTTTGGATTAGTAATAATTGCTCGGCAAATGGCTACTCTTTGTTTTTGACCTCCTGATACTTGATACGGATATTTTTTTAAAGTTTCTTTTATTTCCAATTTTTCTGCTATTTCAATAACTTTTCTTTCAATTTCTTGTGGTTTTACTTTTTGAATTGTTAAGCTGAGTGCTATATTTTCATAACAAGTTAAAGTATCTAATAAATTAAAGTCTTGAAAAATGAAGCCTAATTCTTCCCTTCTAAACTTATTTAATTTGTTTCCTTTTAATTTTGTAATTTCCTCATTATTTACAAATATATGCCCTGCAGTAACTTTATCTATTGTAGATATGCAATTTAGCAGAGTAGTTTTTCCGGAACCAGAGGCTCCCATTATTCCTACAAATTCTCCCTTTTCAATATTAAAACTTATTCCTGATATTGCTTTGCTTAGGTTCGATTTGTTTCCATAGTATTTTTCGATGTTTTGTACTTCTAAAATTCTTTCCATATAAAATTCCATTCCCTTCTCACTATACTTTAAAGGTCTAGTTTTTAATTGTTTATTTTCAAACTAAAATCCATTCCTTGCTTTGCTCGAAGGCACACATAGAAATGATTTCTTTCAAATTAAAAACTCCTTTTAATTTAAGTATAAAGGATTATCTTTATACTTGCCATCGATTTACCTTACAAAAACCTTACATTTTTGCAAGGTTTTTTGTTATATTTTCTGCTACACATCTACAATTTTTAACTTAAAATGGTAAGTTTAAGTTCTTATTTCATATCTATATAACTACTATTTGGAAACACTAACTTTACCTCTGTTCCTTCATTTTCGGCAGATTTTAATTCTATTCCTAATCCTAATTTATTACATAATTTCTTACATAAATACAAACCTATTCCCGTAGATTTTTTATTTAACCTTCTTCCATTTGTTCCTGTAAATCCTTTTTCGAATACTCTAGTAGTTTCTCCTTTTTTTATTCCCATTCCATTATCTTTTATATATAAAATAACATTTTCTTTGCCCTGTACCCCATAAATTTCAATTTCAGCTTGTCCTTCTGTTTTTCTATATTTTATACTATTTTGAATAATTTGGTTTAAAATAAATACAGTCCATTTGCTATCTGTATTTACAGATATTTTTAAATCGTGAATATTAATAGATATTTTTTCTCCTATTAATACTGTTTTATTTTTGCGAATAACTTCATTAACAATTTCTTTTAAATCACATTTTTTTATGTAATAATCTTTTTCTACTGTATTACTTCTAGCATAATACAAGACTTGTTCAATGTAATTTTCTATTTTTTGTAATTCTTCATATATACTTGTTGTAACTTCATTTTTATTATTTTCTACTATCATTTTACCGGCTAGCTATTGGTATTTTTATTTCGTGTATCCACATTTCTATATATTCTTTATAATCTTCTTGCAAATATTTATATTTATTTACATTTTCAAGCATAGATTTATTAATTTGTTCTAGTATTTCTTTTAAGATTTTCCCTTCAACAAAACTAGAATTTTCAATAAGTTCTGTTATTAAATATTTTTCCTTTAATTCATTTAATAGGTTATAAATATTTTCATAATATACTTTTTTCTTAAAATACTCTATAAGAATAGAACTAAAATATAGAATTAATATAGTTAATGGAATATAAATTTTTATAAAATTTCCATAATGATAGCACAGTAAAAATATTTCTATAGTGGTAATTCCAAATAAAATTAAACTGATTTGAAATGTTTTATCTTTTAAAAAACTACTAAATTTCATGTTTCTCTCCTATTTTAAAATATAGCCCTGTCCTCTTTTGGTTTCTAATAATTCTCTTAAACTTAATTCTTCTAACTTATTTCTTAGTCTTGTTATATTTACTGTTAGAGTATTATCATCAATAAAACTATCACTTTCCCATAAATAATCCATAATTTCTTCTCGCGATACAATTTTATTTCTTTTTTCAGTTAAATATTTTAGTATTTTTAGTTCATTTTTTGTTAATTCAATTTCTTTATTAGATTTAATTATTGTGCTATTTGATAAATTAATAATAAAGTCTCCAGCATTTATTTTATCTTGCTTATTTATCATATTTCTTCTTAATAATGAATTTGTTTTTGCAAGTAATATTTGGATATTAAAAGGTTTTGTAATATAGTGATCTGCACCATAATTTATAGAAAGTAATTCATCTACTTCATTATCTCTACTTGTTACTATAATAATTGGTACATTTGATTGTTTTCTAACTTCTTTGCAAACATATTCTCCATCTACTTCAGGTAAATTAATATCTAGTAATACTAAATCTGGATTTATATTTATAATATCTTGAATTGTGTTATCAAATTTTTTTAATGCTTCAGTTTGATAACCATGATGGCTAAAAAATATTTCTACTTCGCCTCGTAATTTTTCATCATCTTCTACTATTAGGATTTTTTGCATAATTATTATTATTCCTTCCTTGCCTTTGATAATATGACAGACTTTTGCTAGTATACCAAACCTTTATTGGTATAACAAACCTCTTTTCGTATAACAGTTCTTTGCTTGTATGTAGAGCTTGGTTTGCCTGCTAAAGGCAAAAATGCATAGTTATTACTCTTATTTGCATTATACCATAATTTGCATAAAAATAACCTTACAATTTTGTAAGGTTTGAGGTTTGATATTTTATATCTCTTTACTTTTTAATTATGTCTTTTATTATCTCTCCTGCTATAATTAGACCAGCTACTGATGGAACAAA
>CANRKF010000059.1 GCA_947631145.1 uncultured Clostridia bacterium
TTAATAAAATGATAGCATAACTTAAAATCCTGCGGTTGAATAAACCGTGCCGGTTCGATTCCGGCCATCTGCACCAAAAAATGCTAAATTTTAACCCAATTTAGCATTTTTTATTTTTATTCAAAATCATTTAAAAGTATTGATACAACTTAGTTTTAAGAAATTTCATTATTCAATCTATTTTCAAAATTTTTTAACATTATTCATTATTTTTACATTTTTTTCAAATTAGACAATAATTTGATTTATTTTCTATTATATGTTAAAATATACTTATACATACGAAAAAAAGAGGGGAATGATGAAAATGAAAAAAACAGTTTTTGTTCTAATTGGTATTATACTAATTATGGGAAGTATACTTACATATAAAATTATGAATACTTCCAATAGTTTACAAACTGCAAAAAATTCTAATAGTAAATATGAAAATGTTGTTGTAACAAAACCAGAATATAGTGATAGTACGATAAATAATTCATCAAGTAACAATAAAAACACAACAAGTAATTCATCAAGTAACAATAAAAACACAACAAGTAATTCATCAAGTACTAATAAAAATACAGCAAGTAGTTCATCAAGTACTAATAAAAATACAGCAAGTAGTTCATCAAGTACTAATAAAAATACAGCAAATAGTTCATCAAGTAACAACAAAAATACGGCAAATAGTTCATCAAGTAACAACAAAAATACAGCAAGTAGTTCATCAAGTACCAATAAAAATATAGCAAATAGTTCATCAAGTACCAATAAAAATATAGCAAATAGTTCATCAAGTACCAGCAAAAATACAGCAAATAGTTCATCAAGTACCAATAAAAATATAGCAAATAGTTCATCAAGTACCAACAAAAAAACAGCAAGTAGTTCATCAAGTACCAATAAAAATACAGCAAATAGTTTATCAAGTAGCAATAAAAATACAACAAGTAGTTCATCAAGTAACAATAAAAGTACTAATACTTCAGATAAAAATAATTCCTCAGGTAAATTAGAATATTCTGTATATGTAAATTCGAATATAAGAAATTATTTCTCAGGATATGGATTTAAAAATATATATGTATTAGATAATGGTGTGGTTGTTATACAAACTGACTTAACTACAGAATATAAACAATTAACTAATCCTAAAGTTGAACTTAGAGTATATAATGGAGACAAAAAACTAAATTATAAAATGTATGTTGCAGGAATGAATAAAGAAGTAAATGTAGATTTAATATATGAAGTTAGAGGTGGATATTTAGTATATCCAGAAAGAGAATATTATAAATATAATGCAATATTACAAAGTTATGCTGGTAGTGGAGTTTTAAATAGTTCTGCTACAAAACCTATAAAAGATAAAATAGAAGATATAAAAAATAACTGGACACATCTTGAACCTAATAGGGTATTGTGTATATCTAATATTACATATTGGCAACAAATAGACACAATAACAGGAACTTTTGAGCCTAATACTCGTGTTACTGTAGCTACTTATAAGGGTATAACATATATGATTATAGATGGTTTTAAAAAGAATATTATAGTACAAAAATATGAATTTTAAAATATAAAATCAATATCTATATAAGGGTAATTTTATTAGTAATAATGAAGTTATCCTTATATTTATAAAGCTTGAACTTTATGTAAAAGCTATAATTAATATAACTTTATAGTAAAAAGAATGGCTCTTAAAGTCTTAATATTTAAATCCATTCCGCAAGCGTAATGCTTGATGTTCGATGTTAACATCTAGGCATTGCGATTGCCTAGATTTTTATATATGAGATTTTAGCTTTGCTTATTTTCACGTATATAACAATATTACCCCAAAACAAGTAAAGAATGATATTTCGTATGCTTTAAACAGCAGAGTAGAAGAAAAAACAATAAAAAATTTTGAAAAAGTTTTTGGATTTGAATATGATGAATATTTATTTACTAATAAAACTATTATAGAGGAAGTTTCTCGTGTAGTTAGTTAATGTATAATTTATTTAAAAAAATAGAAAAGAAGATTATATGGTTAATCTTCTTAAAAAAATCTGTAACATATTTTTTATTTATATCAACTCTTGAAGACAATTGATTTGCTTTTGGATTGGCAATAAAAAGCAAATAAGGTTCAATTTGCAAAGATTTTTCTATACACTCAATAGTAGGAATTGATGGACTATATTTTCCTTGTTCAATGTCAGATATATAATGTGTGCTTAATCCTGACAATTTTCCTAATTTTTCTTGAGAATATTCTTTCATAAATCTATAATATTTAACGTTCTTGCGAAAAATATCAATTAAATACATTATATAAAACACCTTTATACCATTTCTATTTAGTATGGTATAATTTTGTTGTAATATACACAATGAAGTATATAGTCCAAACAAATAAAGTAGCTTCAAAAGAAATAGAACAACTTACAAATTCTATACAGTTATTAAATGACGTAGAAAGTAATTATATTTATATGCAAGGCTTTGCAGATGGATGTTATTAAGAGAAAATCTGGAATAATACGTATTTTTGCTTTATAGACTTTATAGAAATTTATAATTGATTATTTAGATTTGTATTTTAGCTCTTGGATAGCTTTATCTATTAAATTTATTTGCTCTGTACTTACTTCAGGATTAGAATATACACCTGTTTTTAAGTTTAAATTATTATAATATTTTCCTTCATACTTTTTTGTTTGTATTCTAAGTTTACTAACTGCTCTTAATTGATCTATTTTACAATATGAAAATCCTTCAAAATTTTCTATTTCTCCAATATTAATAATTATATCAGCTTCATTTTCTTTACTTGTTAATGGTGCAACCAATACAGTACCAACATTTGGCCTTGAGTATAAAACAACCGCTGGATGAGAATGATTTAATTCTTGTCCAATATTAACACCAAAATCTATCCAAACAACTTGTTTTCTTGTTACATATGGCACATAATTTAATTTTTCATTTTTATTAACTTTATTTAATTTATATATTTGTTCAACAAACCATTTTTCTAGTTCTTGTTTTTGATTATCATTTAATTTATTTAATTCTTCAGTTATATTCAATATTTATGCCTCCTTGTAAAATTTAATATTATAATAGCACATTTATAGATATTTTTCTATACGAAGTAAAATATTTGTACAAATTTTTGTTTCAAGAAATTTTAATAAAAAGAAAAATTTTTTTTAATATTTTGTTGATTTTTTTTTACAAATTGAGTATAATATTATTAGCAGAAGCAATTCTGTCACGAGTTGAAATACACTCAATTTAAGAAGACATTTAGACCTGAAAAACGGTCAAGTTGATTTACAAATAACCTTTAGACTAAGTCTAAAGGTTATTTGCTGATTATAAACTTTTTAAATAATTTTCTATCATTTTTTTGCAATATTTAAAATTATTTATTGATAGCTTATTTGCTCATTTTGAACATCAATTACTAATAATAATTTATTCATTGTTTATACTCCTTTTGGTACTATTATGCATTTGTTTCTGATTCTATCCAGTTTAAATAATCTTCATTACAGCTACTTAATTCAAATACAGCAAACTCAAAGCAATCATAACTATGTATATTTTTAATTACATTGTATATTTTACTCTGTAAAGAAAACTTTGTTTTCATTAAAACAATACATTCTTTGCTTTGCTCTCGTTCATGTTTCCAATTCCAAATGCTGTTACTTTCTAGCATTTGACAACTTGCAACTAATCTTTTATTTAATAATTCATCTATTGCTTTATTTGCTTCTTTTTTATTATCAAAAGCAACTTCAATCATACAATATTTCATACTTCACACCTGCTTTTTTATACCATTTTATTAAACCATATATATTTATTAATAAATAACCAATTGAAACTAATAACATCATTGTGCTATTTGCTGTATTATTCATAAAATTAGCAACCCATATTATTAAATCAATAGTATTGTTAAATAACCATGCAGCCCATCATTCTTTAAATCTTAAATTCATAAGGATTATTCCACATAAATTTAAAATATTACAATATAATTTAAATTTATTTAATATGATTATATTTGTGAAATCTATTGATATTATAACACTCAATTCACTTGTTGTAAAACATTTTCACTAATTTGAGGAATTAAGAAAAAAATACAATCATTTATGGATTATTTTTTAAGAGTTTCGTTTAAATATAGAGAGAATCCTTTTAAATATGATAATGATAAAATAAAAATTTTTTTAGGAGGAAAATATTTACCTACATTCTGCCACACCCGTTTGAGTAAAATCGTTCGGGTGTTTTCTTTAATATGTTTGTTTTATATATTCAAAGATTTCTTTCCAATTGTGTACTCTTCTTATATTTACATTTTGTTCTTCATTAAGTACACTGTTAAAAAGTAATGTATCTATTCCAATATTATTTATAGCTGTACAATTTTTAATTGAATCATCTATAAATAAATCAACTTTTTCTGTTTTACAAATAGACACTTTATCAAATGTGCAAAATAACTTATCATAATATATGTTATTTATTTCTAATTGATTTTTTGTTGATGCATAAGGATCTTCATACATATTAGTATCTCTAGCAGTAATAATAAATATGTTATGACCTAATTTTTTAATTTTTTTTATATATTCACAAGCTCCTTCCTTTAATGGAATAAGAGGTAATGATTTATCATAATATTTTTTTGCAAAATCATACTCATATTTTTTACAATTTTCAGGTAAATTGTTATAAGAAAAATTATTTTCTTTTAAGTAATTAATATCATAATTAAAGTATTTTGCTACAAATTTCATAAAGTATTCAAAAGAATCCGTTATTGTATCATCTATATCTATACCAATATTCATAAAAAATTCCGTTCCCTTCTTGCTGTTGATTTTTTTAACAAATTATAAATTTTTATTATTATAAATAAAATCAACTATATTAACATGGTTTATACCATCTCTTTTTTGAAGCAATAAATCCATAGTAAATAAATATCTTGGAAATAATTCTTTAATCATGTAAAATGGTCTATATTCTCGTTCTTCAGTATCTTTATCACTAATATCTTTTGATACTTGAATATAATAGTAATCATCATAATATAGAGACTTTGGAAAGCCACCATACTATCACCATAATTATATTATTAAATTTTTTTTAAAGTCAAGTTTCCCGACCAATTTTATATATTTACATATTAAAAGTGGTCGGAAATGTACATTTTTTTGAATTTTGAAATTATTTAACATTTATTCAATATAATTTCTACTTTTATTCGTTAAAAAGTATAAATTTTGGCTTATTTGAGTTGCAATTTATACAAAAAAATATTAAACTAAATATAGTTAAAATCGAAGAAAGTTAAATCAAATTAATATACAAGTGCTAAAAATATTGAAAACTAAGGAAAACTCCAACAAAAAAACTTGCTAATATTGTATATTATATAATATAATAATTTTGTAGAATTTTAGAGGCTTATATTTATGGATCATTTTTTAAGAGTTTCGTTTACAAAAATATCTACTGCAACTATTTCAAGATATTTAAAACAATTACAAGATAAACAAATAATTCAAAGAGTGGATTCAAATAAATTAGGGAATTGGATAATATTAAAAATTGATAAATAAAATTCAGGTTAAATGGTTAAAGATTAAATAAAAAATTTTTTTAGGAGGAAAATATATGGAAGAAAGAGTAGTAAGACCTTTTACAATGTGGAGACATTTTAAAGGAGCAAGATCATTTGTAATTACAGTAGCACAACATAGTGAAACTGGAGAAAAATTAGTTATTTATCGTTGCATGGATAACAATGGTAAAACAAACCACAAGGATGGTATTTATGCAAGACCATTAGAAATGTTTTTATCAGAAGTAGACCATGAAAAGTATCCAGATGTAACTCAAAAATATCGTTTCGAAGAGATTATAGATTAATTCAATTCTTTACAAAAGAAACTTTAGTGAAAAGTAGGTAAAAAAGTGAAAGAAAAGTATTAGAAAATCCTATAATATTATTCTATAAAAAGAATAATTTGTCGTGCAAAAAACATACTACGATAAAAAAGCGGAGGAAAAGATATAATGGAAGAAAAAGAAGAGGATTTAGCAAAACAAATGATGCTTGAAGAAGTAATAACAAAAGCAGTTCAAATTCCAGGCGTTAAAGTCAATAGAAAACAATTTTTAGCAGAACAATTTGCTACTAAAAAAGATAATTTAGAAGAAATACTTGATAAAGGTCCAATTGAAGCAGGAATAAAAAAAGAGGACATTAATCTAATATCAAAAAAATTAATATTAGCCAGAACAAGTCAATCATCAATAGCATCATTTGTAGCAGGAATTCCTGGAGGTCTAGCAATGGCAGCAACAATACCAGCTGATATATTACAATTTTTTGGTATGGCATTACGACTAGCACAGGAATTATCATATTTGTATGGTGCACAAGATTTATGGGAAGATGGAAAAATAGATGATGATAAAGTAAAAAATCAATTAATATTATATTGTGGTGTTATGTTTGGAGTTTCAGGTGCTGTTTCTGGAGTTAGGGTATTATCTACACAAATATCAAAAGTAGCATTAAAGAAAATTCCACAAAAAGCTCTAACTAAAACTTTCTGGTATCCAATATTAAAAAAAATAGCAAACTTTATTGGAGTAAATTTAACAAAGAAAACTTTTGCACAAGGAGTATCAAAAGCAGTTCCTGTAATTGGTGGCTTTATATCTGGTGGAATAAATTTTGCTTCTATGATGCCTATGGCAAATAGACTAAATGATACTTTAGATAAAGCAATATTTAATTACAGTGATGAAGAATTTAATAAAGATATAGAAATTGTAATGAACCCTGATGAATATGAAGAAGTAAAAGAAGAAAATACTAGTATTAGCAAAAAAATATCTAATGAAATAAACAATACTTCTTCTGGAATATCAAAGTTTATTTCAAATATTGGAAATAAGAAAGATCCATACAAAGAAATAAAGAAATTAAAAGATTTATTAGATAACGGAATAATAACGCAAGAAGAATTTGAGCAAAAGAAAAAAGAATTATTAGATTTATAATAAAATCTTTATCGTATAGATGACAAAATTTTAAGCAAAAAGGCTTAAATAAAAAGTTTAATTTTTTTAAACATTTTGTTGATTTTTTTAACAAATTGAATATAAGAGAAAAAAGAGATTAGATGGCTACTATGTTATCTAACCTCTTTTTAAAAAAGTGTTCGGATATCAGTTCCAATTATAAATTTTTATTATTATAGATAAAATCAACTATATTAACATGGTTTATACCGTCTCTTTTTTGAAGCAATAAATCCATAGTAAATAAATATCTTGGATATAATTCTTTAATCATGTAAAATGGTTTATATTCTCGTTCTTCAGTATCTTTATCACTAATATCTTTTGATACTTGAATATAATAGTAATCATCATAATTTGCTCTTGCAATAAAATCGCATTCTAGTTTTCCGATATAACCTACAGAAAGTTTATAATTTTTGCTTTTTAAATATGAGTAAATTACATTTTCGAGAACAGGTCCATAATTTATTCTATTATCTGTATTTTGAGAATAATAGATGCTTAAATCTGCCAAATAGTATTTCCTTTCTCCTTTTAAAACTGATTTTGATTTTATATTAAACAAATCGCAAGAGTAAATGATTTTAGCTTTTTCTAAAATATCTAAATATCTTTTTATAGTTCTTCTATCTACATTTATTTTTACTTCTTTTTTCAAATAATTATATATATTTTTTATAGATATAACTGCTCCAAAGTTATTTATTACAAATTTCTTTATTGTTTCAAATAATGCTCTATCATTAATTCTATTACTTGTTTTAATA
>CANRKF010000060.1 GCA_947631145.1 uncultured Clostridia bacterium
CTGTTTATGAAAATGGTGAATTTGTGTTATTATAAAGTAAGTCAAAATTATTGACAAATAGAATAAAAATATATTATAATGAATATAATAATACAGAATAACTTATTTACAGTTATGATAAAAGCGGTTTTACCATTCCAGTTAAAAATGGATGTAAAAGAGATGGTAAGGGAAACTTTACCATCTAGTTTTTTTGGGTATGGAGCGAAAAATGCAATGAAGTTATATCAAGAGAAAGCAAACAATCCAAATTCTAATCTTTCTAAAAGATGTTGTGATTTTAAACTTTTAGAAGAGAAAAGTAAACTATATAATAAAAAGCAAAAGGAGAAAAAATGTTCAAATTAGTATCAAATTATAAACCAACTGGCGACCAGCCAGAAGCAATTGAATATTTAAGCAAGCGGAGTAAAAGAGGGAAAAAAATTTCAAACCCTACTTCGGTGTAACTGGAAGCGGAAAAACATTCACAATGGCAAATATAATTGAAAAAGTGCAAAAACCAACACTTGTTTTAGCACACAATAAAACACTAGCTCGGACAACTTTATAGCGAGTTCAAGGAGTTCTTCCCAGAGAACGCAGTTGAGTATTTTGTTAGCTACTACGACTATTACCAACCAGAAGCATATATACCACAATCAGATACATATATAGAAAAAGATGCATCCATTAATGATGAAATAGATAAGCTTCGCCACTCTGCTACAGCAAGCCTATTTGAAACAAGAGATGTAATAATAGTAGCATCTGTTTCATGTATATATGGATTAGGTGATCCCATAGACTACGAAAACATGGCAGTTTCTTTAAGACCAAACATGAAAATAGAAAGAAACCATATGTTAAAAAAGCTAATTAATATGCAGTATACTAGAAGTGAACTTGACTTTAAAAGAGGTACATTTAGAGCAAAAGGTGATATTGTAGAAATATATCCATCAGATGAAAGTGAAACAGCCATAAGAGTGGAATTTTGGGGAGAAGAAGTAGAAAAAATATCAGAAATAAATCCATTAACAGGAAAAGTAACAGGTTTAAGGCAACATGTAATGATATTCCCAAACTCACATTATGCTACAACACATGAAAAAATGGAAAGAGCAATAACTACTATTCAAGAAGAATTGGCAGACCGAATTAAATATTTTAAAGAAAATAACAAATTAATAGAAGCACAAAGAATAGAAGAAAGAACCAATTTTGACATTGAAATGATGCGAGAAACAGGATTTTGTCAAGGAATTGAAAATTATTCTAGACATATAAGTGGAAGAGAAGCTGGCAGTAGCCCATATACCTTATTTGATTATTTTCCAAAAGACTTTTTGCTTTTAATAGATGAATCACATGCAACAATTCCTCAAGTAAGAGCAATGTATAACGGAGATAGAGCAAGAAAAGAATCATTAGTAAAATATGGATTTCGTCTGCCTTCTGCCTTTGATAATAGACCTCTTAAATTTGAAGAATTTGAAAAAAGAATTAATCAATGCATATTTGTAAGTGCCACACCTGCCGAATATGAAAAAGAGCATAGCAAAGAAAACGTAGTAGAACAAATAATTAGACCAACAGGACTTTTAGATCCAAAAATAGAAGTAAAACCTGTTGAAAATCAAATAGATGATTTGATAGAGCAAATTCATGAAAGAGTAGAAAAGAAAGAAAGAGTTTTAGTAACTACTTTAACTAAAAAAATGGCAGAAGATTTAACATCTTACTTAGCAGGAATAGATATAAAAGTAAAATATATGCATTCAGATATTAAAGCATTAGAAAGAATGGAAATTATTAGAGATTTACGTTTAGGTGAATTTGATGTATTAGTAGGAATAAACTTACTAAGAGAAGGCTTAGACATTCCAGAAGTTTCACTTGTAGCAATACTAGATGCCGATAAAGAAGGATTTTTACGTTCCGAAAGATCATTAATACAAACTATAGGTCGTGCTGCAAGAAATACAGAAGGAAAAGTAATAATGTATGCAGATGAGCTAACAGAAAGTATGGAAAAAGCCATTTCTGAAACAAACCGTAGAAGGAAAATTCAAGAAGAATATAATAAAAAGCATGGAATTACTCCTAAAACAATTCAAAAATCAATTAGAGATACAATTAAGGCAAGCTTTGTAGAAGAAATAAAAGAACAATATTCAATAGATAAAGAAACAGATATAAAAGACATTATAGCAAAATTAACAGATGAAATGTTAAAGTATGCATCTCAAATGGAATTTGAGAAAGCCGCTGAAATTAGAGACAAAATTAAAGAATTGTCGCGTTAGGGACGTTTCTTAACGCGACATTTTGTCGCTTCTGGGACACTACTTGATTATAAAATAAAAAAATATTGAAATTTTTGGAAAAAACATTTATAATATGTGTGGAATTTAAAAGAGGGGAAGTAACATCTAAAGTGGAGTATAGTATATCAGTATATTTTTTATATTTTATAATAATTGCTATTTGTGGTTGGTTTATGGAAATAACACTTCAACTATTTGAAAAACACAAATTTGCAGATAGAGGATTTTTAATTGGTCCATATTGCCCTATTTATGGAGTGGGTGGATTACTTATTACATTTTGTTTAACAGAATTAAAAGAACACCCAGTAGCATTATTTTGCGTAGCAATAGTTATTTGTGCTATTTTGGAATATTTAACGAGTTATATTATGGAAAAGCTTTTTCATGCTAGATGGTGGGATTACAGCAATACAAAATATAACATTAATGGTAGAATTTGCTTAGAAACAATTATACCTTTTGGAATTTTAGGTATGATACTTATATATATAGTTAATCCATTTATATTTAACAATTTAATGAAAGTTAATCCATCTGTATTAAATATAATAGCACTAGTTATTGCAAGCATATTTGTTGTAGATCTTGGAATATCCTTAAAAGTAGTTTTAAATGTTCGCTCTACAACTAAGAAATTTGATGAAGAAAATCCTAAGGATAATACAGAAGAAATATCTATAAAGGTTAGAGAATTTCTTAGAGGTGAATCTTTCTTAAATAGAAGATTAGTTGACGCATTTCCTAAATTAACAGCTATTCTTAAAGAGCATGGAGAAAAAATAAAACAAAAAACTGCAGAAGTAAAAGAAGAACTTACAAACAAAGCAATGGAAATGAAAGAAGATTTAAATGAAAAAGCAAGTGAAGTAAGAGCAGATTTAACAGAAAAAAGCGAAAAAGTAAGAAAAGAATTTAAAGAGGGTATTGATAAAACTTCTAAAACTGTAAGGGTAAACATGAAAATTGCAAAAAGAAAAGTTGCTCCTAAAAATAAAAAGCAAAACAAGAAATAATAGGAATAAGAACACATAGTAACCACTGAATGGTTATAACAAAGCTATATAAAATTTTGGGCAAATTAAAAACAACTGAACGTATTATAACAAAGCAATATAAAGTTTTGAGTAACTTAAAAAAATCGAAATACTATAACAAGGAGATATAAAATAATGGGATTAATTAATAGTCAAGAAGATGAAAATATTGAAATAGCCAAGGAAATGCTTTCACTTGGCTTAGATATAGACCAAATATGTGAAGTTACAAAGCTTTCCAAAGAAGCAGTAATAAAAATAGCAATGGAAAATAATTAAAAAATTCAATATGAATTTTTAATTAATTGAAATCGTGGAAAATATCGTAAAATAGTATTGGTAAAATAATATTTGTAAGATAATATTAAATTTAATTGCTAACTTAAATTCTTAATTGCTTCTCTAGCAAGCTCATCACAACGATTATTATATTCATTATCACTATGACCTTTTACTTTATGAAAAGTAACATCATGAACTTTGGTTAAGTTAATTAATTCTTGCCAAAGTTCTTTATTTTTAACATCTTCCTTATTAGAAGTTTTCCAACCATTTTTCATCCAGCCATAAATCCAATGTTGCAAAAAAGCATTTACAACATAAGCGCTATCACTGTATAATTGTACTTTACATGGGCGCTTCAATAACTTTAAAGCCTCAATAACAGCGCTTAATTCCATAACATTATTTGTAGTATCTTTTTTTCCACCTGAAATCTCCTTTTTATTTTCACCTAGCATTAAAATAGCACCATATCCACCGGGACCGGGATTACCACTACAAGCACCATCAGTATATATAATAACTTCTTCCATAAAAAAATCATTCCTTTCTTACTTAACTCAAATGCACACATAGAAATGAAAGATCAATTTCTTTCAAACTAAAATTCATTCCTTTCTTGCTCGTTCAAAGACACATATAGCTATAAAAGTTTTTAATTCTTTCAAATTAAATCTCCTATTCTTTCAAATTAAATCTCCTATTAAACATTGTAAAATATTTTCTTTTATGATATTATATCAATAAATAAAATTTAGTCAATAAAAAGAGGTGAAATCTTATGAGCAAAGTGCTTGGAATTATAGCAGAATATAATCCATTCCATAATGGACATTTATATCACATACATAAATCTATAGAAGAAGCTAATGCAGAATATGTTGTTTGCGTTATTTCAGGCAATTTTGTACAAAGAGGAAACACTTCTATAATAGATAAATGGACTAAAGCCAAAATGGCTATAGCAAATGGTGCAGATTTAGTTCTTGAACTTCCTACAATTTATAGTACATCAAGCGCTGAAAACTTTGCAGAAGGTGCCATAAAACTTTTAGATTCATTGGGAATAGTAGACACTATATCCTTTGGAATGGAAGCAAACGACATAGCAACTTTAAATAATATAGCAAATGTGTTATATCAGGAACCAAGAGAATATATAACAATGCTAAATCATGAACTAAGTCGTGGAATTTCTTTTCCAAAAGCACGAGAAAATTCACTTTTAATGTATTTAAATGATATAAAAAGATATGCCAATATACTATCCGGTGCAAATAATATTTTAGGAATAGAATACCTAAAGGCATTAAAGAAGCTAAAAAGCCCACTAAACCCTCTTGGAATAAAAAGAGAAAAAGTTTATTATAATGATGAAATGATTGTAGATGACTTCGCTAGCGCAACGGCAATTAGAAAGTTTATATCTGCACAAAAATTTGATGAAATACGAAAAGTAATACCACGTTCATCTTACATTTTATTAGGTCAAGAATTACAAAAAGGGCATTATGTTTTAGACCTATCTAAATTCCAAAAAGAAATTCTTTACATATTAAGAAAAATGAGCATTCAAGAAATACAAAATATTCCAGATGTTTCAGAAGGCTTAGAAAATACAATAAAAAATGCAGCAAACTCTTGTAACAATATAATAGACCTAGTAAATATGATAAAATCAAAAAGATATACGCAAACAAGAATACAAAGAATATTAGTATATGCCTTACTTGGCATTGATAAAAAAATGATGGAAACCTCTAGAAAAACTATACCATATGCCAGAGTTTTAGGAACAAGTGAAAAGGGAAGAAACTTAATGTCTGAAATTATATCTAAAAATCCTAAAGTAAATTTAGTAACATCTGTAAAAGAATTTTTAGAAAACTCTAAAAATAAAAATCTAAAAGAAATGCTAAGCTTAGATATATATGCAACAAATGTATACACTTTAGGCTATGAAAATGATTCATGGTCGAACCTAGACTATACTAATAAAATTGTAACTATGAGAGATATAATAAATAATAAATAAGAAAAAAAGTTAAATATTAGTTTTATTATTGAAAAAGCAAAAAAAGTTAAATATTAATAAAATCTATTACTAAAAAAGCAAATAAAGTTATTGTTTTAAATAGATAGTTATTATATAAATGAAGGCAATAAGCCACAAGTTACTAAATAAGGAGCAAAACAAATGATTATTGGAATAACAGGAAGTTCCGGTGCGGGGAAAAGTACAGTGTGCGAAATATTACAAAAAAAGTATGAAGCTAAAATAATTAATGCAGATAAAATAGCAAAAGAATTATCGAAAAAAGGTACAAGCTATTTAGCAGAAATTGTAAAAAAATTTGGACAAGAAATTTTATTAGAAAATGGCGAACTAAATAGAAGAAAGTTAGCAGACATTATATATCATAATGAAGAAAAAAGAGAACTTTTAAACAATTGTACCTTAAAATATATTTGTAAAGAAATAGAAAAACAAGTTAAAGAAAATACTAATAGTTATAAAAATGAAATATTAATAGCAATAGATGCTCCATTGCTATTTGAAGCAAAGCTAGAAAAAATTTGCAATATTACAATAGCAGTTATATCAAAAAATAAAGAAGCTCAAATAAATAGAATTATGAAACGTGATGGTATAGAAAAAAGTCATGCCACTGCTAGAATAAATGCACAAAAGTCAAATGAATTTTATACAAATAAATGTACTTATACTATAATAAATGATGATAAGGTTTTAGATTTGGAAAGCCAGGTAAATAATATTTTAAGAAAATAGTTTTTTAAACTTATGCATTTTTTAGAAAGATACTTTATATGAAAAAATAAATAATTAAAATTGTACTTGACATTGTAATAAAGTTAATATAGAATAAAAAAAGAAAAAGTTATTTGCAAAAGATAAATAAAAAATTAGCTTACCAAAATGCAAAAAGTGTATAAATAAGAAAACTAAGGAGAAAAACACATGAAACAGCAAACCGTTGGGGCTGTACACACACACACACACACACCGTATTTTTACAGAATAAGTGAACAGTCTAAAGATAAAAAGATACTTTTAAATAATAAATTTACTAAACATAATAACACATGCGTTAATATAATGAAAAAAATAGCAGAGAAAAGAACTGCTTATTTTTCATACAAAAATATAAATAAAAAAAGGATAGACTATTATAAAATAAGAATAGCCTGTCCTTTTTGTTGTATTTAAAAGTAAAAATAAGATTTTAATATTTATTCTAAAAATAGAATAAAAACAAAATAAAAAATGGGTAGTGAAAAATAGCCGATAAAAAGGATATGAAAATGCTATCTAAAAAAATTGAGGAGGAAGAAAAAATGTTAGAAAAAGAAAAACAAACCAATAGCAGAGAAAAAGCAAAGCAATTAAAAACAAATAAAAAGTTAAATGGAGGAATAACACTAATAGCGTTAGTAGTAACTATTGTAGTCTTGCTAATACTAGCCGGAATAACAATAACAATGGTACTAGGAGAAGATGGAATAATAGCGCAGGCAAAATTAGCAGCAGAAAAGACGAAAGAAGCAGAAGAAAAGCAAGCTCAAGATTTAAAAAATTTGGAAGAACAACTAGACTATATATTAGATGATGGAGAAACAGGTGGGGGTTCAAC
>CANRKF010000061.1 GCA_947631145.1 uncultured Clostridia bacterium
GATTCTGATAAAGAACATGAAATTTTAATTGATGAAATTTCTGAAAAGATTTTAAATAATGTTTCTGGACATAGTATTGAATATGTTAAAAAACAACTAGATTTACTTGATGAAAATATGCTTGATTATCTTTGTTATTGGAATGAGAAATATTATAGAAATGGTTTTATGGATGGAGTTAAGATTATTTTGGGATGTTTGAAGGAATAGCTTTATAAAATAAATGGTGGAATTTTTGAGTTTTTAGTAAATTTCTCAAAAATCCCACTTATATTCTTTCTTTATTTTATTGCTATTACACGCTTTTTTCATTTCTAACCCGTGATATTTTCCATTTTCAATCCGTGATTTTTTATCTTAAAACAAAAAAAGCAAAATGTGAAACTTTTTATACAAAATATATAAATATTGTTTCACACTTTCTATTTTTTATGCTTATTTGCACATTTAATTTTATTTTGTATTATTCAACTTAAATTTTATAATTCCAGTATCTCTTTCATTTAGTTTCTTTTTCATTTCGCCAATTATTTTCTTTTCGCTCTCTGGAGACCAATAAATTTTTAAATTATCTCTTGCTCTTGTAATTGCTGTATAAAAAATATTATGAGAAATTAATTCTTCAGTTTCTTTTGTTATAATTATTTTTACTGAACTATACTCTAAGCCTTGAGATTTATGTATTGAAACAGCATATGCAACTACAAATGGTACAACAGAGTTGCTTATAGTTTCATCTTCATCAGAATCAACAAATTTATTTACTTTAAATCGTATAATAGATTTTTTATTTTCTGAC
The DNA here is from genome assembly GCA_947631145.1 of uncultured Clostridia bacterium. GTDB lineage: Bacteria > Bacillota > Clostridia > TANB77 > CAG-508 > CAG-273. The sequence continues at coordinate 800 of CANRKF010000061.1, forward strand.
ATTCCTAATAATTCAAAATCATATCCAGAAGCATCAAATTCATTAATTACTTTATCTATTTCTATTGTAAACCATATTTTATCATCTTCTCTTTTTATTTCCAGTATTTTTCCCTTTAAGTTATTATACAGTATTCTAGAAAATCTACTGAATTCATTAAATAGAATTGGATCACCGACTTTATATGTACCAATTCCCCATTCAAATGATTGATTTAGATTTGAATTTTGTAAGAATCTATTGATATTATTAATACCATATAACCCATCATAATTTAAGCACAAAATAATTTCATCATTGCATTCTCTACTAAGTATACTTTCATTTAATCGTGTTGTATATTCATATTTAGTTAAATATTCTAAAATATCATCTTCACAATTTCTTACCTTATCCCAAATTTCTTGTAAATGTTCATTTCTACTTCTATAAGCTTTTGTCAGTTCATGAACAGCATATTTGGGCATTACACTTTTAGCAATTTTAAACCAATTTCCAAATGTTATTGAATCAATTTGGTATATATCTCCAACTAAAACTAATAGTTTTGTGTTTAGAATATTTAACAGCTTTTTCATATCTATATTACTAACAGTACTGCATTCATCAATAACTACTAAATCGTATTCTTTCCATAATGAAGTATTATTTAAAAATTTTGCTATTGTTTGAAAATCATTATTTTGTGCATTATTAACTTTTATTTTTAAGTTTTCAACTGCTGGATGTGTATTAGCTAAAAATAATTTATTCTGTTGACTCCAAAAATTAGATATATGATTTATTAAAGTAGTCTTTCCAGTTCCAGCAGCACCATAAATGATTGATACTTTTGAATTCTCAAACATGCTTTTTAATACATTTTTCTTTTCCTCACAATCAACCAATGTAGCATAAATATCATTTTCCAGCCATGAATTAACCGAATTCTTATACTCTTTTATTCCTCCAGCACTAGACATTTCTAGTAATTTTTTCAATATCTGCAAAGTATCATTTTCATAACCTTTTATATACACATAATCCTTTTCTACTACTAATTTTCTGAAATAATGTATACCTATAAATTTATTGTTTATGCTATTTACTAATTTAGGTACTTCTTCCTTACTATTAATATCCTCAATTGGAGTATATAAGATTCCATTTTTTTCGGTATTGTTTTTTATATATCTATAGAATAATTCGTCCTCCCTATTGTTTAAATCAATACATTCAAACAAATCACTACCTCTGGGGTTATGTCTATATAATGATGATATTAATGGTAATTCATCAAATGGAATAGCTCTATTTTCTAAACATAACATACATAATTTTTCATTTTTATCTACTGAATATTGTAATTTTATAATTTTATTATTCATTGTATGCAAAAGATATCTTATAATGTTTGAACCTGACTTATTAAAATTAACAATATTTCTACATTCATTAAGCAATTCAAAAATATTTTGACTTCTTGTTCTTGAATGAATATCATATTTTATTTTTAAATAATATGTTCCATCCATAGTCACTAAATCTAATAAAGTATGTCCCGATTCAGTTAAGTATTTCATTAATTCTCTATATTCAGTTTGTCCGCTTTGAACTTTAAGTCTTCTGGAAAAAATCTTTCCAAAATTATTAATTTCGCAAGGTCTTATCGAAACCATCCAATTAGTAAGAATTTTTATTTCCACTATATTATTAAAAATCTCTACTTTACGATTTACATACGAAAGTTTTATAGCATAATTCGGGGTTATTTCAGTCTTTGAAAATACTGTTATTCTATCAAATTTATTAATTATGTCTGTTGCTGTTGATAATGTCAATTCATAATAAATTTTTGAATTAATAAAAATAGGTTTTACTTTTTGAACATAATATCTTCCATCAATAAATTTATCTTGTTTATCTAGACTTACACTTTCAAGCTGTTCTACGATTTTCTCATAATATTGCATTAAATCATTATCTTGATTAATAGAAAATTTTGTTATATTTCTTAAAATATCAATATTATAGTAATCTTTCATTAAAATCTTTATCTTTAATAAATATGAATAATATTTTAGCATTAATCTTTCAGCACTATCATCATTAGTAATATAATGTGATTCTGAAATTTGTAAAAAGTTATGAAAATCATTCAAAAATTTAGTTCCTCTTCTTGCTGCTACATGTTTCTCTGCTTGTTTAAAATTATTTTGATTAATTTCTAATTCTTTTCCTTGATCCATAAAATAAATCTTTAAATCAACATGTTCTACTAATTTTCTTAACTGTGCCAAAATATTTTGTGATAAAAATCCTCTTTCTTCAGCTGAAATACTATCTATATTAGTACATATTATATTATCTAAAGTAATGATTCTACTATCTATTGTTGGTGTATTAATCATTTTTCTCCCTTCTAAATAAAAAAGAACGAAATATCAAACTGTTTATTTTAATATTTCATTCTTCTTTGGTTACTTATTAAAAACTTTATTAAATTCTTCTTTTATCTTTAAAGCATTCTCGCAAAACCACTTAAATGCTTCCTCCCATTCTTCTTGTTCTTCTACATTACATTTCTTAATAGCTTTTATTCTACAAGCCTTTTTGTTATCTAATCTTTGCCATTTATATTTCAATCCTGTTTTTTCCTCTATAATATCTTTATTATTATAGAAAATATCATATATATTTTTATTATTATCAATATAGACTTCTATTCCAATTTCATTTCTTTGTGTAGCACAAGTCAAAGAGATATGATATTCAGAACTGCCCATAGGTAGGTCATACCAATGCTGTGGTAATGCTTTTCTCTTATTAAATTCTTTTGAATAATTTTCATTACTTGCACCATATTCTGCAAATGCTTGCCAAAATTCTCCTTGCAATTTTTGAGCTTTTCCTAATCCACTACTTGCTTTTTGCGTTTTTCCCCAATCATTTGGTTTTGAAACAACATTAAACTTAGGAGCAGGCATAGAATCTCCTATTTTCCATAATTCTATTTCTAATAAAAAGAAACCAACTTCTTCATCTGTATGTGCGTTTAACCATTCAATAGCTTGTCTATGTTCGTCTCTTGCTCTTTTTACAATCCAAATTACTGTTTTGGCATCCTTTCCAGAAGCATATGTAATTATTTTTCCAAGATGATCATGATTAGAATCTTCAAGTTGATTTTCTATAACAACTTTTCTATCAGTTCCTTCTTCTTTACCATAAATATCTACACTATATTTTCCAACAGCAGATTCTCTTTCTTCTAAAATAATATCTATGCCTACAGTATCACTAAGTTCTTTTAAATTTTCTTCTTTGCTTAACCATGCTGAAAAGTCATATTCTTCATTTTGCCAAATATCTCTTAAATTTACCTTTTCAAGTTTACCCAATCTTTTCATCATATTCAATACCTTTCTATCTAATAATACTATTTATATCATCTTGTATACTTTTTATAAGACTTACCTTTTCATAAAATTTTTTATTAGCTTTTTTTATACTATTAACTATTTTATTTATATTCTCTTGTTCTAAAATTGGTATTATAAAATCTTTTAATCTATTGGCTAATGTTGGTATTGTTGATTGAATTACTGTATTTTTTTCTGCTTGATATTTACCAATTTCTTCTATACTTAACATTGCAAACACATATTCTATAGGTATTTTTTTATCTAAACTTTTTAATATTTTAACATGACTTTGTACAACTACTTTGGATGGATTGTTAACTATTGCCATTTCACCAATTTTTCCATCATTAGTATAAAGCAAATCTCCCATTTCTACATTTTGTTTTAATTCATCTAAAACTAAAGCATCCACATAATTATCAGGGCACATGTCTAACTGATAATTATATAAATCAGAGGTTCTTATAAAAGGCAAATCATTTTCACTTTTTTCCAAATAATTTATATAGGCGTCACTCCCTACTTCATCTCCAGAATTTATATTTAAAAAACCCTTTTCTCCTAACCTTTTATATTTAAAATTATCCTTAAAATAATTTAAAATAATGTCATACTTAGGATTATAATATGATGGTAACCAAACTGTTTTTTTTGATAAATCATTTTTCGATACAGAAAAGTCTTTCATTTTTTTATGTATTATATCGTCTATTTTTAAACATTCCTTAATATATTCTTGAGTATTTTTTATTATTAATAATGCTTCTCTTTCCAATTCAATAGCCTTTTTATATTTTTTTTCAACTTCTTCTTGAATTTCTTTTTGGGGCAATATTATCTTTATTGATTTAATTTTAGGGTAAGTTAGAATACTTTGAATATTTCCTGTAAATAAATAATTAATTTGTTCTCTTACAAAAGTACTATTTAAAAATGCTGTTAGATAATAAGGATTTATATTATCTTTATTAACTTTTATTCTTACTAAATTTTGATTTATATTTGCTGCTTCAAAGCCTTGAGGTACTATTGCTGCTGAACCCAAATGTCCTATTGTGGTAAATAATATGTCCTCCTCCTGTAGTGCTGATCTTTTCATCATTTCATGCTTTTCTTTAGAAACATAGAAACCGTCAAACACACTTATTCCAAAATCTTTAATACTTGAATTTTTTATAAACAATATTCCATCATTAAAAAATTCTTGTCCATTATGTTCTCCATCAGTAATCTCCAATATTAGTCCTTCTTTTCCTAAAGAAACCAAATTAACAGTATTATCATTTTCAAATTTTTCAATTAACTCTTTTAATGAAAAATATTTAGCATCAAATCTTTTGGCTTTATTTATTTCAAAGAAATCAGTAGTTCTAATATTCAATCCCATTTTTTTTCCTCCATTGTATGTAATTGTCAGCAACTTTTGAAATATCATCATCATCTATTATATTTCCCCTTCTATCATGACCACAACTTTCACAAATTGCCATAAATATAGGATAATCTTTTTCTCTGTTTTCTATAGTATTATATTTTTGTAACAGAATAACACTTGTTTTTGTAGATGTATGTGGCATAAATGTTTCCTTAGGAATATCTACTATTGCCAATATTTTAGCTTCATTCATTATATAATCTCTTAAATAACCTAGTTTATCATTTCCAAATATTCCTTCTGGTAAAACAAGAGCCATTCTTCCTCCAGGTTTTAATAACTGCATACATCTTTCAATGAATAAATACTGTGGAACTTCATTAGATTTAAGTTCATTTGTTTTTTCCCATTTATTATCCTTTTTTACCAAATTCCATTTATAGGCTAATTCGAACTGCGATAGTATTTCTTTCCCATCAATTTTTATTTTCGAACCATATGGAGGATTAGTCATTACAACATCAAATTTTCCTAACTCAATTTTATCTTTTGTTCTATTTTGCCAATTAGATGGTTTTTCTAAACTATTTTCACAAAAAATTCCTCCTCTGCCATCTCCCATTATAGCCATATGTGCTTTAGTCACCTTTGTTAAAAAATAATCTTTATCAATTCCTCTAAAATTTTCAATTGCTATTTTTTGTTTTTCTATTTCAATTTCATTTAGTGGCCAATTTAATTTATCATATTCTTTTTCAGCTTTTTGCCAAACATTTTTTAAAGCTTCTAATAAAAATCCACCACTTCCACAAGCAGGATCTATAACCGATTCATCTGATTTTATATCTAACATTTCTACTATCATTTTTACAACATTTCTTGGAGTAAAAAATTGTCCTTGTGCTCCTTTTAGTGCATGTCCTATAAATACTTCAAAAGCATCTCCTACAGCATCCCTACTAGCATCAATCAAGCAATATGATTGTAGTTCACCTACTGCATAAACAACAGAGTTTGAATCTAATTCTATTGAATCATTCTCGTCCATTACATCTTTATATTTTTTCTTAACTTCTTCAAATAATTCTAGTATTCTGTTCTTAACCTCATTTGGATTTTCATCTATTCCAGCTCTAAATCTAACCATATCTTCTGGTTTAGTAAACTTTTCATCATATATTTTACAAAATATCAAATTTATCAATTGTTGAGCTAAAACTTCATCTCTAGTTGCACCAACAACATTTCCAGCTAAATAATTTCTTATTGTTTTAAAAACAGTTTTTAAGTGTTTTGCCTCCTTTAAGTCCTTCCTTTTATATAATCCTATATCTTCAATTCTTTGACCACTTATAGGAATATTTGGAATTTCTGTAAATATTACCTTTCCTTCTTTTTCAATTTTTCTTATAAATAGTTTCTCTTCACCATTATACCAAATACCTAATTCAGCTTTTGAAAATCTTAAATAGTCTTCCAATTGAGTTCGACCATCTTTTCTGTTTTTCTTTTTACATTCAACTATAATATATATGTCATCTTCTTTTTTATCTTTATTTTTAAATATAGCTATGTCAACTGGATATTCTTTTCTTGTGTCTGAAGGTCTTACTTTAACTCTATAT
>CANRKF010000062.1 GCA_947631145.1 uncultured Clostridia bacterium
ATCTTTGTTATAATTTTGGCTTATTTATTAGTTTTATATTTTTGTTTCTATAATTATCTTTGTTATAATTTTGGCTTGCTTATTTGCTTTATATTTTTGTTTCTATAATTATCTTTGTTATAATTTTGGCTTATTTATTTGCTTTATATTTTTTTCTATAATTATCTTTGCTTTAATGTTTTGGCTTATTTATTTTTTATATATTAATTGCTTCAATCATCTACTCTCTATACTTATCTAAATTTGCAAATTTCGTGTAATTTCCAAGCCATAAAAGTTCTACTGTTCCTGTTGAACCTGCTCTGTGCTTTGCTAGAATTACTTCTGCAATGTTTTTCTTTTCTGAATCTTGATTATAATAATCATCACGATATAAAAACATAACAATATCAGCATCTTGCTCTATTGCTCCAGATTCACGTAAGTCTGAAAGCATTGGTCTATGATCTGGTCTTTGTTCTACAGATCTAGAAAGTTGAGAAAGTGCAATAACAGGTACCTCTATTTCTTTTGCTAATATTTTCAAAGAACGACTTATTTCAGAAATTTCTTGTTCACGACTTCCATTTGCTCTTTTATTGCTTCCTTGTACTAATTGAATATAATCTATTACAACTAAGCCAATTCCTCTTTCTAACTTCATTTTTCTGCATTTTGCACGTATTTCCATAACCGAAATACCCGGCGTATCATCTATGTATATCTGTGCTTGTGATAATTCGCCAGATGCAGAGGCAAGCTTTTGCCAATCGTCATCTTCTACTTTTCCTGTTCTTACTTTATTGCTATCTACCATTGCTTCACTACACAAAATACGGTTTGTCATTTGCTCTTTTGACATTTCCAAGCTAAATATTGCAACTGGTGTGTTTGCTCTTACTGCTGCATTTGTAGCAATATTTAAGGCAAAGGCAGATTTTCCCATAGCAGGTCTTGCAGCTACTATAACTAAATCTGATTTATGTAGGCCTGCTGTTAAATAATCTAAATCAGAAAAGCCTGTTGGTACTCCTGTAATACGTTGTTTCTGGTTATATAATTGTTCTAGTTGTGTAAAAGAATCTACTAAAATATCTTTAATAGCAGAATAACCTTTTTGATTTCTTTTTTGAATAACATCAAATATTTTTCTTTCTGCTATATCTAATATATCTTCTACTTCTTCTGTTTCGTCATATCCTAGTGTAATTAGCTCATTTGCTGTTTTTAAAAGTGCTCTTAAAGCTGACTTTTCTTCAACTATTCTAATGTATTGTTCAATATTTGCAGTGGTAGGAACTTTATCTGGAAGCTTTGCAATATATTCTAATCCACCAACAGCTTCTAATTGCTTCATTGACTGCAATTCTGTTCTTAATGTAATAATATCTACTGGTTCTGAACGATTATACAAATTTAAAATTGCGCTATAAATTATTTTATTATCTTCTCTATAGAAGTCATCTTCTTTTAATACTTCTACTGCTGCCATTATTGCATCTTTATCTGTGAGCATACTTCCGAATTACTGCTTGTTCTGCTTCTATATCGTGTGGTGGTACTTTTCCTAACTCCATTACACTTTCCCCCTATTATTTCATAATCAACTACTAGAGTACTACTGTATACAAAGTATATTACAAAAGTGTAAGCCACGCAGCGATTAAGCGAGAGCACCTGCAAGGTGCGGAGCGCGAGTGGAGCAGCCTACCCATTATATTATTGGCTACGACAAGCAAGGCCAAACGATGTAATATACTTTGTATACAGTAATAAAATATTTGACTTATTCTGAAACTATTTGAACTCTTAAGTTTCCAATTACACCTTCATATAATTTTATAGAAACTATTGAAGTTCCTACCGTTTTTATTGGTTCTTTTAAATCTATTTTCTTTTTATCTATTTCAATTTTATATTGTGCTTTTAAATTATCTGCTATTTCTTTTGAAGTAATAGATCCAAATATTTTTCCATTTTCTCCTGATTTTACACTAATTTTAAGTATAATTCCCTTTAAGGTTTCTGCTAATTTTTGTGCTTCTTCTTTTTCTACAGATTTTTTATATTGATTAGAATTTTCTTTTGCTTTTAATTTTGCCATATTTTCATTATTGGCTTCTACTGCTAATTTTTTTGGAAATAGGAAATTTCTAGCATATCCATCACTTGCATTTATTACTTCATCTTTTTTTCCTACACCTTTAATATTATCTAATAAAATAACTTTCATATTAAATTTTCTTCCTTTCTTGCTTCGCTCGCAAGGCACACATAGAAATTAAAGATTGCTTTCTTTCAAACTATGTTCTCCTTAAATAATAGATTTAGGTTTTTTTAAGTTTTCTATAAACCTTATATATTAAATTTTTCATTTATATATTTTTTATTTTATTATTTTTTTATTAAGTGCTACACTTATTGCTTTTTATTTTCAAATTTACTTTATTAATATTTCCAAATCCTAAAATACACATTGTAGATAAAATAAGCATTTTTATAGAATAACTTATTCCTACCATAAATGGATCTCCTTGACTTAAAAAATATCCTATAGATGGTACTATTGCTGTAATAGTTAAATATATAATAAAATTTCTCATTTGTTTATTCTGCCATATTATTGTTGGAAGTAGCCATAAAACATACCATTTTTGAAAGGTTGTTAGTACAAGAAAAATGAATATTAGCATAATAAAGTTATATTCTTTCATTAATTTTTTTAAGGTTACTTGCTTTTTAAATAACATAATTCCTACTAATACTATGTATACTCCTATAAAGCTTGGTATTGTTATAGTTTTTACTATATTAAATATATTTCCTCCTACTTTTCTCATTAAAAAGGCTGGTATGGATTGGCTATACTTGTTTCCTTGTGCAAGCATATTTGTAAATACTGTGTAATCTTCATAATATGGTAAATAGAATAATATTACTATACTAATAATTGAAAGTCCTGAAATTAGGCAATACATTATTCTTTTTGGTACTGTTTTATTTCTAAAGTAATACATTAAAATAAATGGTACTAAAAATGCAGAGCTGTATTTAACACTAACAGATAATGCTAAAAATAATATTGTAAGATATATATTTTTCTTTCTTATTAAGAAATAAAGTGCTAGCAATATAAATAGTATTAAATAAATATCATTGTGTACATTGCTTAATAGTTCTATTAAAACTAATGGATTTAATGCATATAATAACATATATTTTCTGCTTTTAGTTATTTTATAAATAATATAGCTATTCAATACATGTATTAAAAAAGCTACAAATTTGAAAACAAATAATGCAATTGTAATGCTTCCAAATGAAAACTTCACTAAAAGTTCCGCTATAATATTCCATAATGGACCATATACACTTGTAGTATTTTTCCAATAACCTGTGTTATTTAAAATTTCGTCGTTTATTCCTTGATTTTGTAAATCTGCTACGCTTGTATAATATGGGTTTTTTCCATATTTTCCGTGCTAAGTGGCTATCTCCTATATAATAGAATATATCTGAGCTTAAAAAGGGTAAAATTATTGTAAATAAAAAGGATATAACAATAATAAAGATTATTATTTGCTTTTTATTTTTAAAAATTTTCTTTTCTCTTTTTATAATTGCTAAGTAAATTATGCTAAAAGCTAGTAATAACCCGAACTACAATAATTGCACTTGCTATTCTTATTGCCATATTATTTGACTTTACTAAAGTGTATGTGTAATAACTATCAAAGCCATCTACCGTTTTATTATTTATTAAGTATACAATAGATGGTATGCATAGTATAAGTGCTATTAAAACCATTAAATACAATAATATTTTATTCTTCATTCTTATATTCCTTGTAATTTTAAAATATAATTTTGCTATTAATAATAATAAATTATATTTTAAGAGTTAAAATTATTTAGTAATTTTAATGTTGTAATATTTTTATTTATAAAATACAATCAGCTTATAAATTTTATTTGTAAAACACTTTTAACTTGTAAATTTTTTATTTTCAAAATGCAATTAACTTGTAATTTCTGAAAAATATTCATTTATTCGGTTTATTAATTCTTGCTTTACTTCTTCCATTGTCATTCCATCTACTTGCGCGCCCGCAACTGTAATATGACCGCCACCTCCGAAGTTTTTCTAGAATAACTTGTACATTAATATCGCCAATAGAACGACCACTAATGCATATTTTATCTCCTAGCTTGCCTAGTACAAAGGAAGCTGTAATATCACTAATAGTTAGAAGCTCATCTGCTGCTTTTGCGCATACAATATTTGAATCTTTATCATTTTCTTCATATATAGAAATTCCTATTGTATCGTTTATAATTTCTGCATTTTGTACTATTTTTGAAATTTTATTGTATGTTTTCAAATCACTTTGGAACCATTTTTTTACTTTTATAATATCAATTCCACGTTTTCTTAAATATGCTGCTGCTTCAAAGGTTCTAACTCCTGTTTTAAAAGTAAAGTTTTTAGTATCCATCATAATTCCTGCATATAATGCTTCTGCTTCTAAGGTAGTTAATTCTATTTCTTTTTGTGCGTATTCTATAATTTCTGTTACAAGTTCTGATGCTGAAGAGGCATATACTTCATGAAAATCAAGTATTGTGTTTTCTATATAATCTGGACTTTTTCTGTGATGGTCTATAACTACTATTTTAGTTGTTTCTTCTAATAATTCTGGTACATCTACATAATTTTTTTTATGGGTATCTGTAACTATAAGTAAGGTTTCTGGAGTTACTTTTGAAAGTGCTTCTGTTTTATTTATAATAGCTTCTTTATATTCTTTTTCTTCTTCTACATCTTTTATAAAGCTTTCTAAGCTACTGCCTTCTGAATTGTTAATAATATAACTTTCTACATTTAAGCTTGTGGCTAATCTGTATAAGCCCATGCTAGCGCCCATAGAGTCTATATCGCCATTGGCATGCCCCATTATCATAACATTTTTTGATTCTTTCATTAATTCTTCTAAGGCGTGTGATACTATTCTTGCCTTTACTTTTGTTCTTTTTTCTACCTCTTGAGTTTTTCCACCAAAGAAGCTATATTTTCCGTCTTTTCTAACAACTGCTTGATCTCCGCCTCTGCCTAGAGCTATATCTACACCTGCTTGTGCAGATTTATATTTTTCATAGTTGGATTCTCCTTCAGTAGAAATAGATATGCTTAAAGTTACAGGTATTTTATCTGAAAGTTCTAGTTCTTTAATTGTGTCTAAAATAACAAATTTGTTGTCTTCTAAAGTTGGTAAATATTTTTTTTCTAATATACATATAAATGTATCTCTTTCAGATTTTATTATTAGTCCTTCAAAAGTAGTTGCCCAATCATAAAGTGTTTTTTCTATTTTAGCAAGTACTTCTGGCTTTTCTTCTGCTTGAATTCTTTGGTTCATTTCTTCATAATTATCTATCATAATTACGCCAACACAGATTTGAGATTCATTATATTTTTTTTCAAATTCAACTCTTTTGGTTTCATTTAGGAAATATAAAGTTAGCATATATTCTTCTTTTGATTTTGTGTATTTACAAAGTATTTCATATATTTTATTTTCTATTTCTATTTCCTTTTGAATTTGTTTTTCTTGTATATTTTCTTCGTTGTTTTCTATTTCTAATTTTATTTCTTTTATTAAATCATTTAAAATATTATTGATATCAATATTTGCAAATTCTTGCACAAATTTTGTACTTTTCCATATTATATTTCCATCTGTTTCGATAATTACTAATGGAAATGGTGAGTTTATTAATATATTTTTGGCAGTTTTATCTACATGAAAGGTTAGGTCTTGCAAGTGTTCTGAAAGTTCTGCTTTTCTTCTTTTATTGCTAAAATATGCATAAATTAATATTACCATGTATACTAAAACTGCTGGCATTGTAAAATTAATATTTAGCATACATATAATAATTAATAATAGTGCAATTATTATTAAATATATTTTAGTTCTAGATGCAATCCTTTCCCATACTTTTTTATTATTTGGCATAGTAGCCTCCTTTTATCATTTTTCATGTCTTAATTTTACCCTTTTTTCTTGTTTCTGTCAATTAATTATATGAAAATCGTTTGCTTTGAAAACAACTGCCGCAATATAAAATAAAAGTACACCCAAAACATTAGATTTTTTTTCTAACATTTTAGGTGTACTTCAATTTTTAATAGCCTTTTATTTTGTTTAATTATATTTTGCTTAAATTACAAATTTCTTAATTAAGATTACTCCACTTGTTAGCATTGCTACTGTTGTTAATCCTAAAACTACATATG
>CANRKF010000063.1 GCA_947631145.1 uncultured Clostridia bacterium
GACCTGCTTTAAAATCAAATGGATTTTTAACAAGAGATCCTCGTATGAAGGAAAGAAAGAAATATGGTCTTAAAAAAGCTAGAAAAGCTCCACAATTTAGTAAGAGATAATTTTAAAAGATTATATATAAAGAAAGATAGAGAATATTTTATCATACAAGTGGTACAATATTCTCTATTTTTTCAATTTTTAACTTAAAAGTGGTTCTAAAATTTTTAATAATCTTATCTAGGACACCCTCATTTTTTATTTGTGAAACAATAAGTTTCTTATTTTTCCTTTTCTTCAGCAATTAACTTATTTAGTCTATCACGTTCTGCTTCTAAATTTGCAATTTTTGACTGTTTTGCTTGTTCTTTAATTTGCTTATATTTTTCTCTTATTTGCACCATTTCTGGTAAATTGTGTACTTCTTCTCCTATTTTAGGATCAAATATTTTTCCATATTTTCCAGTTCTTTGGTTTATATCTACAAATCCTATATAGTTTCCGCATGGATGCCCTTCTGTTGGATAATCTTGCAAGCCTGTACCTATATATCTTTCAACTCTTTTCTTATCCAATAAACCGTTCATTAGTATTTTTTGATACTCTGGATCCGTTAATAATTTTTCGAAATTCATTTCTAGTCTAATATCTGTATATTGATTTCTTCTGCTAATATCTTCTCCATCTTTGCCAAAATACACAGCATCATTTTGACTATAATGAGCAACTTTTGCTTGATATACTCTTTTTCTTGAAGGTAATATTTCTGGTATAGTACATATAACTAATTTAGTAGTATCATAAAACTTTTTAAAATCTGCTTGTGAATCATAATACTCACATTCTAAATAATCTAATCCATCTTTTCCTCTATATGAATGTGTTGTTATTAAACTTTCTTGTTTTGCATTTTGAACATCATAAGCAGGCACTTCTTCTTTCTTTTTAAATCTATCAAAAAATCCCATATATTTTTCTCCTTTTTGATACAATTTTTATTTCATATATTATTATTATAACATATTTTTATTTCTTTGTAAAATTTTATGAAAATTGGTTTACATATTATTCTACAATGTCTAATGCATTATTTGTATCTAATCCGTTTAAATTGTAGTAACTGCTTGGCACATTTCCTATTATTACCCCTTCTGCTAATAACACTTGATTTACAATTTTGTCTTCAATGGTTTCATAAGGTGTTAAAATAATTATATTACAACTTAGTTCTAAATATATTCTATGAAGTGTTTGATTGATGCCTGTACTTATAAATTCAGATTTTAAGTCTGTATCTAGGTTTCCTATTAGTTGCATTTTTATATTTATGTTTGGTCCTCTTCCTGCAAATAAATTGCTTCCTAAAAAGCTTCCTAATTTTATTGCAAAGGTATTATTTTCCGTTTTCTCCATTTGTTCTTGTATATTTACTGGAATTTGTGAAATTATTTCGTTTATTGTAACTATATTTGCTTCTACCATTTTCACATTTCCAGCTTCATCTTTTGTTACTTTTAACATATCATTATAACTATAGTTTTCCATTACTTTTGTTGCTTCATTATTAGAAATTTTTGTGGCTATTGATTTAGCCATATTTTTACATTGCTTTTCTAATATTGGCTGTATTGCTTGAATTGAAAAGTATGCAACTGTAAATGCTATTATTAATATTAAAAATATTTTTACTATTTTTTGATATTTATTATTTTGTTTATTGCTTGGAATTTTAGGATTTTTTTTAGGAGAAATTTTCGGAAGTCTTATTTTATTTCTTGTGTATATTTTAGCATCCATGATATCTAGGAATAAATAATTGCTTTCCTACTGGCAAATTATTTACATCTTCTATTGAATTTATTTTTATAATATTTTCTACTGTGCTATTAAACTTTTTTGCAATTTTCCATACGGTATCTCCCGGTTTTACAAAGTAAATTACCATACTATATTTACTTGTAATTTCTCTTTGTTCATCTTGTTCTACTTCATTTATAATAGATATGCTTGTATCTTTTCCACTAATTGCTGTGAAGTTTAAATCTATTTTTACATCAATACTTGCATCTGATGCTACTACAAAGTCTTGGAGGGTAATTTCTATAATTGTATTTACATTACTTTTTTCTGTTATTCCATCAAAATCCATTGTAAAGTTAAATGGTATTGAAACTTTTTTGGTTTCTACTCCTATTCCCCCATTTGATGCAAATATGTAATTTAAGTTTATTTCTCCATTATATATAATTCTATTATTAAGTAGGGTTTGCTTTTCTATTACTGGCATTACTTCTACATCATATATTTTGTTTGATCCTATTTCTGGAATAGACATTCTTTCTCTTATGTTACATATTTCGCTTCTGTTTTCTCTTTTTTGCATTATTTTTACTTTTCTTTGTGAAAAATTTAAGGCTACAGTTGGACTATATAAATCTTGTATCATTTGTAATTCTTTGTTTTCATATGCTTCTGCACATACTTCTATTTCCGCTTCTACATATATTGAATGTTCTTCTACATTGTTAGGTTTTATAATAATATTTTTAATTTCGTACTTTACTTCGCATATATGATTTTCACTGATGTTTGGCATATCTATAAAGCCTACTATTGGTATTATAGCTTCTTTTAAATTAATGCGATTGTCTGAGGTTAAATAAATAATTTTTACTTGCATATCTGCTTTTATTAAGATTTTATTATAACTAATTTTGGCATCTCTATTTATAACTTTTATATCTGTTTTCATTACTTCTACTAAATCGTCTGCTTCACTTATTGATATTGTATCTTTTGCATAAACTTTTGTGCTTCCTATTCCCACTAAAGAATTTATTTGAAAGTTCTCATTTAGGAATTGAACATCTTTTAAATTCGATACCTCCTTTATATATTCTACTTTTTCATTTGAAGATACTTTACTATCTGCTTCTAGTATTGCTTTTATATGAACTTTTCTACCGTTTAATACTCTACAGTCTATACTTTTTAAAATTATATTAGTATCTAAATTCATACCACTTTTTGCTTTTTCTATGTCTATTACTTGGGCAAAATCTAGGCTAGTGTTTAGGCTCCTTACTTCATTTTCTTCTGAATCTGCTAAATACATTATAAAAGTATTTACTGTACCATCTAATCTAATTCTTCCATCTAAAATTTCTTTTTTATAAATGCATACTATACCACTACTACTTATAACATTTAATATATCTGGTTTTATATCTGGCACAATACAGTCATCTTCTACCATAAATGTATCTGTTTTTTGACTAATAATTTGATTTAATACTAAGCTGTCCTTTGCTGTTTCGAGCATCATTCTTAATACCTCCCTATTAATTTTTTTATTAGTTTAAATATATTTATAAGAGCAAAAAAAAATTCCTAAAATTAGGAATTTTTTTGTAATATTTTTAGATTAAATTTTTTTGTTTTTTTACTTCAGATACCGGTGGTATTAATGGGCTATAGTTTGTTCCGTCAAATACATCTACTTCAACGGTTCTTGTTAAAACATCTGTATAGCTGTAAGTTACATTTCTATTCTCTTCCTCATATTTTATAACGAAAATATTAGGATAAGCTTTTTCTATTGTAGCTTCTTTTTCAAAGGATTTACTTCTTCCAAGTGAGCCTTTGACTATTATCTTTTGTCCGATCATATCATTAATGTCTGTTTTTAAATTAGCAATATCGGTTGGACAAATCATATTATCACCTACTTCTTTAAGATAGGCAAATTATATCATTGGGAGCTAAAATTGTCAAAAAAGAAATGTTTGTGTCGTAAGTTTGTATTCTTAGAGTTATCTGCTTTTCGGGAAATATTTTTGTTAATATTACAATTGTGTTACATTTTTGTTACATGTCGTTTACAGGACTTTGTTTTTTGTAAATACCTTTTTATTTAATGCCATTTTGTAAAATATTTTTATAATTGTATGTTAATTAAGTTCAAATGATGTTTGACAACGCCAAAATTGTATTATTTTCAATCTTTACTAAATCATTAAAACTTTCTTTTTTCCTTGCCCGCCAATTCCACTTATTCCTCTTGTTCCGTCTCTTAATTCTTGCTGTATATCTTGTATGGTAACAAATTTTTCTTCTTTTGTTGTTGCAATTTTTTCGGCTACAATTAATGGATCCATGAAGTCTATTAAAATTCTGGCAGGTGAAGATGCAAAGTTTGAACCTGCCATCATTAGTCCTTCATAATAGCTTTGACATGCTCCTGCAAAAATTACTAAATCTTTTTTTAAGGCTTGTTTTCTTGCTTGTTCTACCGCTTTTATAAAATATCTAGAATTTCTATAATTATATATATTATTAAATTGTGTTCCTTTTTTTATCATTCCATCATGACCTGTTAATACTAATATATCTGGATTATATCTTTGTAGCATATTGGGTATTAATATTGGCTGTTTTCTTTCTGGAATGTTTTTTACTATAGCATTTAATTGTAGTTTTTTATAATATCTATGTGACTTTTCAGCATACCTTCTATCTCCATCTATGTGCAAAATTCTACCTGTATATATAACTAATCTTTCGCGAAAAGGGTAATTATTTTCTTTTAATAATTTTTCTTGTTTTTCTATTCTTTTTATTACTCTTTGTTCAAAATTTCTTACATGTTCTTGTATTGTTTTTTCTTCTATTAATTCTAAGTCTTCTACATCACTATTTGCTTCTATTCTAATGGTAAGCCCTTTTAATATTGCTATTTCTTTATCTTTTGTTTTTATTATTCTATCTACAATAAATATAATATCTTTTCCATAGGATTTTCTTCCTACCATATCACCTTTTTTTATTTTTTTCATATTTACTGCCAGTCCTTTCTAAGGCACAAATCTAGTTGGAATTATAATTATTTCTCAACTTTTTTCTTCTTTATAGAAAGAATTTAGCCTTGTACAATATGCAGTTATGATATTTTATGTTGAATTTTGTAAAAAGGTGTCTGGTTTTTAATTTTTTTATTTTTTAACTTGCTTTATTTAATTTACTATGTTACAATAAGTTTGGCTTTGTAAAAAGCTTAAATGAATTTAATTATTGTAGACTATTCCCTCTTATTTATTTCGATATTTAAAAGGTTTAATTGGTCCAAAATATTAAATATCAAAAATAAACAGGAGGTATTTTATAATGGCAGACAAAACTTTAACATGTAAAGATTGTGGAGCTGAATTTGTTTTCACAGAAGGTGAACAACAATTTTATGCTGAAAAAGGTTTTACAAATGAACCTCAAAGATGTCCAGCTTGCAGAAAAGCAAGAAAAGAACAAAGAAGAAATAATAACTAATAACTAAAAAATTCCGGCTATTTACAGCCGGTTTTTTAGTGCATAAGCAAGATTAAAGATTTTTGCTATACACAAGTGTTAAATTACATTGGTTATTCGGTTTGCATTGCAAACCTATACATGTGGCAAAGCCACTTTTTTATTATTCACTATTTAAGAGTAAAAATTTATGAGCCAAGATTTTGATACGCACTTCCTTCACTTAATAACATTTTTTTCATTTCAATTATATTATAAAATGGAACATTGATTCCTCTTTGTGCAAGTTCAACTACTCTAAGTGATGTAATAATAACATTATCCCTTTCAGTTGTTGGTATTTCAACATCTATATTAGAATTTGTATATTTCTTTTCTATGTATTTCTCTGTAGTCGGAAATATATTTTGTATTAAAAATACTGCTTTTTTACCTAATACCTTACCAAATACGAAGTTATATATTGGTCTGTTTCCACTTTTTAACTTCTTATTTTCATATATTCTTTTATATTTTTCAAATTTTGTAGATATTGGCACAAACCATATTATTTCTTTATTTTTTCTATCTCTAAAGCAAAAATAACAAGGTCTCTTCTTTCCATTTTCTTTGTTTAGCATTAATCCATAATCTTTAAATACATCAAAAAATTCATCTTTTATAAAATAAAATTTTCCATCTTCTATTACCATTTTTACTATATCTCTCCTTTATGAAAATATGGGATCTAACTTTTTAGACCCCACATTTTACTATAATTAACATTTTTTCACCTGCACATTTATATCTCGCAAGCAGGGTTGCGGTTCACATTTTCTCACCTATAAATTTATATTTCGCAAATAGGGTTGCGGTT
>CANRKF010000064.1 GCA_947631145.1 uncultured Clostridia bacterium
ACTCATTTTATTTACTTTGGCTACTTTATTTTTTCAAAATTCTCGATTTATTGGTTCAAAAAGTTTATAAATTAACACACTATTTTTGAAAATTGTAAAAAAAAATAAAAGAAAGACTATTAAAAATTTAGGCTTTGAAGAAAAATTTGATTATAATAGTTATAAACTGAGAAAACCTACAGATGATATAAAAAATTATTAGAAATATATGTAATTTTTTATTGCCAAGCAATAAAGAAATTACTGCATTAAGAAATAGTATACTAAGTAAAAAAATTTAGGTGAACTATTTGTACAAACAAAAAAACTTCATTTTCCCTTATAATAATTGGAAAAAAATGAAGTTTTTAATTATTTAAAGTGTCAAACTCGGGAAAATTTTATAATATTAATGAGTATAACTTACGAGATATAGATAAATATTTATGGATTGCTGGTAAAGAATATTTCCCAAGAAATTATTGAGTTTTTTTGGGATTTTTTATTATGCTCATTCAATATAACTTGAAAATATGGTATAATTATTTATGTAGTGAACTAGGAGGTAAATTTTATGGAAACAACAAATTTATCAAAAATTAAAAGAGATAAAATGTTATGTACAATAGCTGAAATCAAAAAAAATATAACAGATGAAGAAACGCTAAATAATTTGGCTTTAATAGAAAATGAATTAACTAAAAAAAAGTATGGACTTATTTGGGAAGAACATGAAGAAAGAGTTGATAAAGAATTAGAAACTAAAATACCTACTTTTGAGGATGTTACTGATAAAGAAATCATATCTAATACTTCTGATAAATTTAATTTTTTATTAGAGGGAGATAATTTACATAGTTTATATTTACTGGAAAAAACACATAAAGGAAAAATAGATGTAATATACATAGATCCTCCTTATAATACAGGAAGCAAAGATTTTATGTATAACGATACTTATATAGATGCTGATAACGAGTATAAACATTCTAAATGGTTATCATTTATGGAAAAAAGATTAAAAATAGCTCACAAAATCTTAAAGAATGATGGATATATATTTATTTCAATTAACTATATAGAACAAGCACAATTAAAGCTTCTATGTGATGATATATTCGGAGAAAATAATTTGATAGGAGAGATTTCATGGGAATCAACTACACAACCAATAAATTCTGGAAGTGCTAGATTTGGCTTACAACAAAAAACAGAATGGATTTTGGTTTATTGTAAAGATATTAATAAAAAAAGAACATTTAATCTATCTGAAATAGATAATGGTTTAAAATATCCACATCAAGGTAAGTTGGGTAAATGTAGATTTGAAATAATTGAAAAATCTGATGCAGGAAGTTATAAAAGAAATACAATGAAATTTGAAATTTTAGGACACTTACCACGAGATGGTAAAAGATGGCAAATAGGCAAAGCAACAGCTGACGAACTGATTAAAAATAATAGAATTGAAATAGTAGATGGCATTGTAAAGAAAGCAGTATATCCAGAAGACGAAACAGATAAAAAAAGTTATGCTCCATTTTGGTCGCATTTTAGTGCAAAAGAAGTTGGAACAGCACAAATTGGAAAAGATGAATTAAATTCAGTTTTAATGAAAGCAGTAGGATTTGATACGGTTAAACCAATTAATTTAATAAAAGAAATATTAAGTCATTTTGATAAAAATATTACTATATTAGATTTCTTTGCAGGTTCTGGATCAACTGGACAAGCTGTAATAGAAATGAATAACGAAGATAATGGTAATAGACAGTATATATTATGTACAAATGATGAAAATAATATTTGTTCAGAAATATTATATCCAAGAATATATAATGTTATTAATGGATATAAAAGCAAAAAAGGAATACCTTCAAATTTAAAATATTATAAAACTTCTTATATTTCAAAAATAAATAATGATGATGAAAATTTACATGAAAATTTATTGACTAATATTAAAAATTTAATACAATTAGAAAATGGTATTTCAATAGATGACAGTACAATTAAAATTTATTTTGATGAAAATGAGTTAGATAATTTTTCTAAAGATGAGAATGCGTTAAAAATATGTAATAAATTATATGTTTCATCTGATATATTACTTACTTCTAATCAAGAAAAAATATTTAAAAACAATAATATTGAAGTATATATTATTCCAGAATATTATTTTAAAGATGAAATAATGGAGGTGGCATAATGCAAGGAATACAATTAAAAAATTTTCAAATAGATACAGTTAATAGGTTATTGGATGCTACTTCTGTTGGAACAAAAAAAGAAATTTTAGTTCAAGCTCCTACTGGAAGCGGAAAAACTATAATATTACTTTCTTATATTGAAGAATATCTAAACGAAAATAAAAATACAATATTTGTATGGCTTACCCCTGGTAAAGGTGAATTGGAGGAGCAAAGTCGTAATAAAATGATAAAATTATTACCAAGTTTTAGTAATAAAGATATTCAAGATGTATTGTTGCAAGGATTTAACGCAAAGGATACTGCTTTTATAAATTGGGAAACTGTTACAAAAAAAGGAAATAATGCCTTAAGAGAAGCAGAAAGAAAAAATTTATATGAAAGAATCCACGAAGCACACAATAATAGATATAATTTTATTGTAATTGTAGATGAAGAACACTTAAATAAAACTGTAAAAGCAGAAAGCATTATTGATTATATAGATCCAGAATATATTATCAGAGTTAGTGCTACAACAAAAACTAATAAAGAAGCAGAAAATATAATTATAAATGAGTTAGATGTTATTAATGAGGGACTTATTACCAGAGCATTGTATATTAATGAAAATGTTTCTAATTCAAGTGTATTGGCAAATGAACATGAATATTTATTAGATTTAGCAATTTCAAAAAGGAAAGCAATTAAGGAAGAATATGTAAAAAGAAATATACAAGTTAATCCATTAATTATTATTCAAGTTCCTAGTAAATCTGATTCACTTATAACGCAAATTGAAAGCATTTTAGATGATAAAGGCTATAATTATGATAAACAAAATTTAGCAATATGGCTTTCTGAAAGAAAAGAAAATATTGATAACATTGAAAATAACGAATCGAATCAAGCTATTCTTATTATGAAACAGGCAATTTCTACTGGATGGGATTGCCCTAGAGCAAAAATTTTAGTAAAACTTCGTGATAATATGAGTGAAGATTTTGAAACTCAAACTATTGGAAGAATAAGAAGAATGCCACAAGCACATCATTATGATAATGTACTTTTGGATAATTGTTATCTATATACTTTTGATGAAAAATATGAGCAAAGTGTAAAACAAGAATTAGGAAGTAATGCCTATGATACAAAAATTATATTTTTGAAAAAAGAATACAAAAATTTATCTCTAAAAAAATTATCTTTTGATTCTTCTTTTGATGGTTTTGATGAAAGACAAACTTTTAATATTCTGCATCAATATTATATTGATAAATATAAATTAACAACTAATAAGAAAAATAACAAAACTATATTAGAAGCAAATGGGTATATTTTTAAAGATACTATTGAAAATTATATTGTTCAAGATAAAATTGTTAGATTAAATTCTAATGAACTAGAAAATGCTAATAGAATCAAAGTCGAATCAGCAGTTAAAACTAGTAAAAATGGATTTGAATTAAGATATTCTATAAATGTTATATCATCTAAAATTGGTATGAGATATGATCGAACAAGATTAATGCTTGAAAGAATGTTTTGGAAACAAAAATTATTCAATAAAAAATTTGTTGATCTTTCATTAACAGAATTTTATGCTTTTGTAATAAATAACGAAGAAAAGTTAAAATATGATTTTCAAGAAGCAGTAAGTCAAAAAGCAAGACAACAAAAATTAAAGTTAGAAGAATTAAAAGAAACAAATTGGTATCCACCAGAAATGGACTATATAAAATATGATCCAAGAATGAAAGATACTACTATTTACGAAAAAAACATATACTTAAATTATCCTAATAGTACAATAAAATCAAAATCAGAAAAAATGTTTGAAAGTTATTGTGAAAATAGTAACAAAATTAAATGGTTTTATAAAAATGGTGAATCATCTGCAGATTACTTTTCTATCGTATATGTAGATGCAGTAAATAAAAAATGGCATTTTTATCCAGACTTTATAGTTTGTGATAATAATAATAAAATATGGATTATTGAAACTAAAGGTGGAGAAAATGCTGATGGTAAATCTAAAAATATTGATATAAAAGTTGAAAATAAATTTGAAGCATTAAAAGAATATTCTAAAAAATATAATGTTAATTGGGCTTTTGTAAGAGATTATGATAAAAATAATAAACTATATTATTCCAATACAATATATACAGAAGAAATGGAAACTGAAAATTGGGAACAATTAGATCATCTTTTTCAATAAAATGATACTAAGATTATCAAGTAAAATTGATAGTCTTTTTTGTTATGTAACTTATTAGTAACTTAAAAGTTCTATAATTAATACAACAATACTTGCTTTTCTAATGTTACAAAACTGTAAGGTTAGATAACACTTATTCATGGTATAATAATAAGTAGAAATGTGGTGAAATA
>CANRKF010000065.1 GCA_947631145.1 uncultured Clostridia bacterium
GCTCTCTCTCTCTCTCTCTCTCTCTCTCTCTCTCTACTCTCCCAACGGTTTGCTGTCATTTCATTTTCCTCCTTCGTTTTTTTATTTTTTTGTGTACTATTTGTACTATTTAAATTAAAACATACTTATTATTTTTTGTAAAGATATTTGATTAATTTTTTTAAAATATTTACTTAGCAAAAAAACTTGTATTTAAGAATATATGTGTGTTATAATGTGCCTATATTTATTTAAATTAATTGAATTTTTTAAGGAGATGTTTTATTTGAAAAAAATCATATATATTTTTGGAATATTATTTTTAAGTATAGTTATCATTTTAAATTTTGCATTTACAACTTCTATAGATGGTCTTGAATGTGTTACAATCAGTTCTAACTCACTTTTATATATAGTTGGTCTTATACTTTTAGGAATATTTATATTTTTTATTGCTAAATTTATAAATGATAAATTATATAGCGCTGAAGATTGTAAACATCCCAAATTAAGAAAATGTTTACCTATTATATTCGTATTAATTTATGCCATATTTCTTATATTATGGCCTATTTTAGTAAGGCCAGGCATATATGGGGATTGTGGAACCGTTTGTGATATAGTACAAGCTATTTATAATAATAATGTTCAAGAAGCCTTTTTTAATCCTACTTATGCTAGCGGTGTTTCTATAGGCAGTTATTTTCAAAGTTATCCTCACCAAATTACACTTTCTTTTATTTATAACATTTTCTTGAAAATAATACATACTAGTGAGGTAAGCTTTTTACGAATATTAAATGTTTTTGCTATTATTTTGATTATGGTTTCTTTATATAAAATAAACACTGTGCTTTCAAAAAAATATAAAACTAATAAAGTTTTACTTTTTATATTATCGCTAACCTTCTTTTCTTTGCCAATGTTTTCAACTTTTATATATGGAGATATTCCTTCTTTAGCTTTATGTTTGCTTGCTGTTTATTTTACAATGAAATATACTGATACTAAAAAAATAAAATACATTGTATTTGCAAGTTTACTTACAATGGTAGCTTATATGATGAGAATGAATAGTTTAATATTTGTAATTGCAACCGTAATATATTTATTACTAAATTTATTTAATGGAATTACTAAAAAAACATGGAAAGAAAATTTGTTAAATTCTGTTTTTGTTATTGTTTATGTAGTAATTTCTATATTTCCATCATCTTTAGTACAAAACTATTATTTAGATAAATATAATATGGATAAAAGTAAATCCTTCCCTGTTATAAGTTATATTCTTACTGGTATGGAGGATAAAAGTTATAGAGCTAATGGTTGGTATGATTCAGCTATTAGTGAACCTGCTTTAAAAAATCCTGATATTAAAGATGAATATGTACAAAGGGTAAAAGATAGATTACATTACTTTTCACAAAATATTGGCTATACTTTTGATTTTTATACTAAAAAACTTGCTTCTATGTGGACTGAAAATACATATTCTGCTATAACAAATAATGCTAATGATGATAATAATTCATTTGAAAGTTTTACAGCTCCACTTACTTTTTACCAAAAAGCTTTATTAATAGTAACTTGTATGTGTAGCTTAGTAGTTTTAATACAAAACAGAAAAAATTTATCTTTAGAGCTAATATTTTTAATTACTATTTTTATAGGTGGATTTGCATTTCATATATTATGGGAAGCAAAATCTAGATACATAATTCCTTATATAGTTGTATTAATACCTGTTGCTTCTACA
Organism: uncultured Clostridia bacterium; assembly: GCA_947631145.1. Classification (GTDB taxonomy): domain Bacteria; phylum Bacillota; class Clostridia; order TANB77; family CAG-508; genus CAG-273. The sequence continues at coordinate 1,736 of CANRKF010000065.1, forward strand.
TTAATTACAACTAATTTTAAAAAGCTATTTCAGAAGAATATTTCATAAGAAGAATTTCGTTTGCTTTGCAAACAATTGCCACGAGCTAATTGCTCGGCAGACTAAGGAAAATTAACCTTGTTTTATAGGAAAAATGTTATAGGAAAATTGCATTTAAGGAATGTACTTTCCTATAAAATAATAGAAATAGCCTACACAAAAGTTAAATTTAAAGGAGAAAGTTTACAATGAACTTAATAAAATTAGATGAAAATATAATTTGTAAAATTTTATTTGTATTAATATTAGCTATTGCTATTGGAGTTAGATTAATATCTTGGCCTTGTGCAATTTCACAGGTAAATATTGATGAAGCAATGACTGCTATTAATGCTAAATCAATTGCTGATAGTGGTGTAGATATATATGGTACAAGCTTTCCAGTTTATTTGGAAGCTTGGGGAACTTCCGGTCAAAGTGTAATGCTTTTATATTTAATGGCTATTTGTATAAAAACTTTCGGCTTTTCTTTTATAAGTGTAAGGCTTCCAATGCTTATAGTTAGTATTATTTCAATTATTATTTTTTATGATTTAACAAAACGCATATTTAATAATAAAAAAATAGCTTTGTGGGCAATGGCATTTATTAGTATTTGCCCTTGGCATTTTCTTCAATCTATTTGGTCTATTGATTGCAATATGTTTCCACATTTTATTTTTATTTCCATATATTTATTATATCGTGGTGTAACAGATAAAAAGTGGCTTTTATATTTATCTATGCTTTTCTTTGCATTAACTATGTATACCTATGGAATTTCTGTATTTATAGTACCACTATTCCTTTTAATTTGTGCTATTTATCTATTTGTAAAAAAATTAGTTACTATAAAACAGATTGCAATTTGCATTATTATTTACTTGCTATTTAGCTCTCCAATTTTTACTATGTATATAATTAATACATTAAAAATTAGAAATAACATTCATATTGGACCTATAACAATTCAATATTTTAGAAATAATATTCGTACAAATGATATAATATTCTTTTCTAAAAATATTCTAAAAGACCTTGGAGATAATTTTAAAAGTTTAGTTTCTACATTTTTTACTCAATATGATAAATTAGAATGGAATGGAACTCAAAAATTTGGTACTATATATCATATATCTATTATATTTTTCTTTATAGGACTTATTGATTTAATTATTCACAAAGAGAAAAGAAATACTGGTACTTTCTTTTTTTGTGTATGGCTAATTTTAAGTATTATATCTGGTTTGATTATTAACAAAGTTAATATTAATAGATTAAATACTATTTGGATACCTACATTATTTTTTAGTTTTAATGGAATAATTTATGCTCTTAGCAAGATAAAGTTCCTTAAATATGGTATTATTACAATTTATGCTACGTTATTTATTTGTTTTATTTTGTATTTATATACTTCTTATACCTCTGTTATTGATAATTCTTCGTGTTTTTCTGCTGGGTATATAGATGCTTTACGTTATTCTACACAAACTTTACACAAAAATACTATATGTTTATGTATTGCTAAGCAGCAAAATGTTTATATTAAATTTGGAGATTATTTAGATAATGTTTCACCTGAATGTATTGATAATCGAAATGATTTTATAGATAGATTAAATAATAAAGATATAAATGAAGCTTTTATTTTAACAGGTACTACTTTAAAGAACATGTATGAAAATATTGATAATATTAATGATCTTAGTTATTATAGATTTGGAAATACTTTTATTATTTATTAAATTGCATTTAAAAATGTAGTAAGAATTCTTTATATTATTATTAAATTGCACTTAAAAAATGTAGTGAAAATTCTTTATATTATTATTAAATTGCACTTAAAAAATGTAGTGAGAAACTTATATGATTAGCCTCTCACTACATTTTTAATTTATACAAAATAAATATTATATTAGTAATTTTTCTTCTTACAATTTATTTAATTAATCTATTTTTTCTATATTTGCTTTTGCTTCAGTAACTTCATTGATTGCAATTTTTCTAATATGTTCAATTTTTACCCAGTTTGTGTCTCGTTTAAATAAACATTTAAAGTTTATCATAAGCCATGAACCTAAGAATAATGGATAACATAGTAAGCCTTTTATCATTGGTCTAATTGGTCTTTTATCTAATAACATAATAAGCACCGCAGTTCCAATTGGTAATATGAAAGTTGGTATTAAATATCTTAGTAAGTTTATTACTAAATCTGTGCTTGTCATTCCTTGACCTGCATACATAACAAAATTTAAAAATAACAATACAAGTGTTGCTACAAACATAGGAATACTGCCCATTATATATAAAAATCCATCAAAATTCATAATTGTTTTATGTTCTTTAATTGCTAGAGCTAATGGTTTAGTGTATTCTTTTATACATTGAATATGTCCAACTGTCCATCTACTTCTTTGTGACCAGCTTTGTTTAAATCCAAGTGGTTGTTCATCATAAACTATAGCATCTGTTGCCCAGCCTAATTTTT
>CANRKF010000066.1 GCA_947631145.1 uncultured Clostridia bacterium
GTAAACAGTGAAGGTGAGAAAGAAAGAAAATTTGCTTTAATCCTTACACCTAATATACCTTTAGACTATATTATAGTGGAAAAATCAGATAACGAGTGGATTCCACTACCAGACGAATACAAAACATCAGACGGAAAGATTATTGTTTGGCTAGATAAAAATACAAGTAATTCTGAAGAAGCAAACTTCTCAATTAGTAGAGAAGAACAAAAAATAGCAAATAAATGGGCAGTAGATGATCAAGGAAAACCAGACGAGAAGAATGTAACTACAATAAAAATTACTGAAAAAGATGAATCTGAGCTAGAATTATATAAAGGTCCTCAAAACGTTTATACGAATTTACTAAAAGAATTTTCAAAGGATGAGGATATAAAACTCAAAGGTGTTAATGCTGAAGGTATGGAGAAAGTAGCTGGTTTAGTTTCTAACGTTTATGAAAACCTAAAAGCTGAAAATGCTGCAGATACTAAGATAAGTATTGCATATGATACAGAAACAAAAATAAATACTGTAAAATATAATCTTAACAATTTTGAAAAGATAAAAGTTAATGATTATGAGGGAAATTGGATTTGCCTTCATTTCTTAATTAGAGAGAGCAAAAACTTAGATGCTGAATACTCAAATATTCCTGGTGCTTTATATATCGATGTAGCTGACGCAGGACAAATACTAAAGCAAGCTACATTCAAAGACCAAAAAACAGCACAAGAGACATGGGATTTAGTACCAGTTTGGATAAATCTAAGTAGCGATGATTTAAAAGCATATATAAAGAATCCAGATGACAAAAAAGAATGTGATGTATTAAAAATAAAACTTCATAGCACAGAAACAGAAGAGTACAATGAAATTCTAGTTAAATTTGAGCAAACAGGTAAGACTAAAGTATTTGAAAAAGCTATTAAACCTGAAGTACCAGGAACTGATATAGATTACAGTGGAAATAACATGGTAGAAGCTAAAAAATATGCAAGTACATTTAAAAACGGTGGTGGTGCTGACGAAAACTATACTAAATCTTTACTTTCAGGAGCTAAAGCAATTGAAGGAAAGGTTTCTGAACCAGAAATAATTGATGATACAGTTCATTTGACAGTTAAAGCAGATTTTGATAGCTTACTAAATAATAATACGGACTTAACAGCTGATGGAACAACGAATATGAGAGTTCCAATGAAATTGGATATCTCAATGCTTGGAGCAACGAAGGGTTCGCCTATATGGACATATAGCGGACAAAGCAAAAAATGGAGTAAGAGTTATAATGACAATACCGAAGATTATACTAAGACAATGACAATGGTAATTAACTTCTTAAATAGTAACATTGGAACCTACGAATGTGAGGATAGCAACGGCAAAGACATCAGTGGTGTATCTTCTGAATCAGAGGTTGCTTTACTAAAAGAAGGAAAATCAATAAGAAAAACATTCATATTTACTACAGAAGACATGGAATCTTGTCACGATTGTTCTGACAAAGAAACAGCTATTCAGAATTTAAGAAAGAAGAATGCATCATATGTTAAATACGTAATAGACTTTGTTCAAGAATAAGCTAATATACTAAAACATATTATATAAATTGCAAAATACGGCAAAAAGAGAATATCATTACTGGTATCCTCTTTTTGCCTTTTAGGGCAATTTATATAATATGTTCTAGTAAATATTGACTTATCCTTCGACAAAGTCTATTACATATTTTACATAGTTAGCATTTTTTTCTCTAAGTCCTTTAATTATATCAGCTTCATTATCGCAGTTATTTGACTGGCTACAAGTAATTTCTTGAACATTACTTAACGTTGTTATAATAAATGTTTTTGTAACTGATCTACTATTATTGAAGTTGTCTACTTCATCTGTGGTTCCGTTACCTGATTCTTGATATTTGCTACTATTCGTGAAATTAATTACGAAATCTAAGTAATTTCCATCGAAGTCCCTATTGTCTTCATATGTTGAACTCCAACTTTCGCCTTGTCTTGACCATATATTTAATTTTGTGCCGTCTTTTGCACCAAGCATGCTAACATCAAGTTTTAGTGGTATTCTAACATGCTGGTCTTTGGTACTTTTTGCCTTTTCTGCAAATTCACTTAAGTCTGCTTTAACAGTTAAGTAAACTGTGTCATCAACAACACGAGGCTCAGATATTGAACCTTTTTCTAGGATTTCCATTGCATTTATTAATGTATCTGCATAATCTTCTGCATCAGCGCCTGGGTTACTCATAAGTTTTTTTGCTAACTCTTTCTTTGTATCAGTATCTGCATCCTTATACTCTTGTGAGTTGAAGCTTCCCGTTGCTTTTTCAACATGTTCTATCTCTTGAGCAGCACTAGTATTTTCAAAAGTTACAAATATACTATTGTGTTCTTCTGGATTAGTTGTAGACAATTTAATTTCTAAAGCTTCAGCACTAGTTTCATCAACATCTTTTACGTATTTAGCAAGTTCTGGTGCACTTAGGTTAATCCAAATAGGAACTAAATCCCAAGTTTCATCATCTGTCATGCCACCTTGGTATGTAGAAGCTGTTAAAAGTCTAGAAGCATTTAATTTGTCAACATACAAAGCACCCGGAATATCATTTCCTGTTATATCCTCGCTATCACGGCAGCAGAAGTATACAACTGCCCATTTTCCTTTTGCATTGTCAACTTTAATGTCTTTAAAGTAACTTAGATTATATGTCAAAGTATTTAAATTTTTGTCTGCATTATAAACACTTTTAATATGTTCCTTAGAAGCTGTTAAATTATCTTGTAAAGTAGATTTTACTGCATGACCTTCAATCTTTTCTTTTAAGTTTTCTACCTGTCTTCCATCAAGATTTAAATCTGATGCAAGATTTAACATGCTTGAATATATCATCTTATTTTTACTGCTTGTAGTCCAAATCTGTAATCTAGACTTATCTTTAGGGTTAATAGTAACCTTTTGAATAGAAGTTGAATCAGGTTTATTATTATCTGAAGTGTCCTTCTTACCGTACTTGTTAGCCAAATTGAAAGTAATAGGAGAAGAAACAGCATCATTAGCATCCAAAGTATAAGTGAAGGTATTAGGACCAGTCTTTGTTGTTATATCTTTCCAATCAGCTGCGGTAGCTGCAGTTTGAGAGTCAGTTTTAAGTAAAGAATCTACAGGAACGTTGGTTGTAAGTTCAAGGGTATATAATCTACCATTAGAAGATTGAGTTTCAGGAGTAACAATACCTGAAATGTTATCATCCATAGCATACTTATAAGTATCTAAAGTAATTTTGCCGCCCTTATCGGTGCTATCGTCAGTAACAACATTAACATTTTTAACGCCTTTTTCGTTAACACCAATAACTTTTGCAGAAATGACTTGACCATCAGAAGCATCATGTAGCTTGATTGTTAGAGGTAGATATTCAGTTACACTGTCTTGAGTAAATTTCAAGGTGAAGTGTGTGTCACCTTCAGTTTCAGCTTTGAACCAAACCCATAATAATCTTGGTGATTGAGTTGTAGGAGTTTGAGTTTTCTGTTTAGTACCGTTGTCGATGATTACATCCCCGTCTGCAAGTTCAACTTGCGCTTTTGTATTTTTATCATTTTTATGATTAATAATTCTTATCTTAAGTCCTAACCATTTGTATTTTGGCGCATTTTCATCTGAACTTGGCAATAGTGTTTCAGTATCGAATGCGTAAGGTAGGACTTTATCAATTTTAGCTCCAACATGTATAACCTTTTCATCTAGAGGGTCTACAGATAGGCTTGTTATAGGCGTTGTGCTTGAAATTTGGTTGGTATACATTGCTGTGCCAGAAGCACCAGTAGGAACAGCTACTTGTACTCCACTTTTGTTATTACTTGTTACGTCCTGATCGCTGTTATACTCATCGATAGCAAGTACAGCAGTAGACTTAAAGTTAAGCACAAAAGGAGTTGCTTTTTTAACTTGGTTAATAGAAGCTGCCTTAGGAGCTAAGACCAAATTAATTTTAGCCAAATTAGCGTCTAAATATATGTAAACCTCGTTAGAAGTATTAGGCACTTTTTCAACTAAGTATTTATCT
>CANRKF010000067.1 GCA_947631145.1 uncultured Clostridia bacterium
CCTAAAACAGATATAAATATAAGAATAATTGGAAAGATAGAAGAATTAAGTCATCAAGACTACAATGGAAAAAGAGTATATATTGAACTTAAAGATAAAAAACATTATAAACTTGAAACGAAGTTAGATATAGGAGTTCATAAAAATTTTGATATAGAGCAAGATGAATACTGTTTTGATTTAAATAATATCAATGAGAATGTTACGTTACTAATAAATTCAAAGGAGCAAATATTTAGTGAAAAATTAAAATCATTATTAAAATTTGGCTTTGTTTCAACAAGATATAAAGATATTTTTGATTTTTATTATTTAATTAATAATGAAAATTTAAATAAAGACAAGTTATTAAAATACTTTGATATATTAATATTTAAAGACAAAGACATGAAAGAAAACAACATAAATGATATATGTAAAAGATTAAATAGAATTTTAAATAATAAAAATTATTTGAAAAATTTAAATACAGCTAAAAACAATTGGTTAGAATTACCGTTAAATGTTGTAATTGAAAATGTCTTAAATTTCTTTGAAACTATCCTTTTTGTAGAAATATAGTAATTAAGCCTCAAGCAATAACCTATTATATAGGCAATGCTTTAGGCTTTTTTATATTAATTAAATTTATAATTTACACGCTTAAAGTTGTAGAAAAATATATATCTTTATTTTTTTAATCTATAAAATATTAATTAAAAAAGTTAGTAAATATTTGTATAAATAAAAAAATACTTGCAAAATATAAAAAAGTAAGCTATTATACTATATGATTTATACTAGAAAATTTATTAGTAATACGTAATGCATAAATAAGTAATGAAATATGTTTAAAACTAATAACCTTATTTATAAGAAAACTAAAAAATATACTTTCAAATTAAAAGGAGGAAGTAATGGCAGATAAATTAATTATTGTAGAATCACCAGCAAAAGCAAACACAATAAAAAAATTTCTTGGAGGAAACACAAAAGTAATAGCATCAATGGGGCATATTAGAGATTTACCAAAATCTAAAATGGGAATAAACATAGAAAAGGACTTCGAACCAGAATATATCAATATTCGTGGAAAAGGGGAATTAATAAAAAAATTAAAAAAAGAAGCATCAGATGCAAAACAAGTATATTTAGCAACCGACCCTGACCGCGAAGGAGAAGCAATAGCTTGGCATTTAGCACATATTTTAGAAATACCAATAGATAGTAATTGTAGAGTTACATTTAATGAAATAACCAAAGAAACAGTAAAAGAATCAATTCAAAAGCCTAGAAAAATAGATATGAATTTAACAAATGCACAACAAGCAAGGCGTGTATTAGATAGAATAGTTGGTTATAAAATAAGCCCTGTACTATGGAAAAAAGTAAAAAGAGGATTATCAGCAGGTAGAGTGCAATCAGTTGCAGTTAAATTAATAGTAGATAGAGAAGAAGAAATAGAACATTTTATTCCAGAAGAATATTGGAATATTTACGCTACTCTTACAGAACCTACTTCTAAAAAAGACTTTTTAGCCACTTTCTATGGAAAAAAAGGAAAGAAGCAAGAACTTCACACAAAAGAAGAAGTAGATGAAATACTAAGTAAAATTGAAAAAGGAACATATATTGTTTCAAATGTAAAAAAAGGAGAAAAGAAAAGAACACCAGCACCACCATTTACAACCAGCACAATGCAACAAGAAGCATCTAGAAAATTAGGCTTTACATTAAAGAAAACAATGTCTGTAGCACAGGGGCTTTATGAAGGCGTTTCAGTAGGTGAACGTGGAACAGTAGGTTTAATTACTTATATGAGAACAGATTCAACTAGAATATCAGAAGAAGCAAGAGCAGCTGCAAAAGAACATATTACTAAAGAATATGGTGCTAAATACTATGAAAATCGTTATTACAAAACAAAGCAAAATGCACAAGATGCACACGAAGCCATAAGACCAACCTATATAGACTTAACACCAGAATCTATAAAAAATCATTTAACTGCAGATCAATATAAATTATATAGATTAATATATAACAGATTTATTGCAAGTCAAATGGCACAAGCAATTTATGACACTGTAACAGCAGAAATAAATGTAGAAGATTACCAATTTAGAGCAACAGGTCAAACCTTAAAATTCAAAGGATTTATGACCTTATATGTAGAAACCTTAGATAATGAAAAAGAAGAAGAGGAAAACTCTATTCCAGAATTAACAGTAGGTCAAGAACTAACTAAGAAAAAATTAGAACCAAAACAAAGCTTTACACAGCCACCTGCAAGATATACAGAAGCAAGTTTAGTAAAAGCTTTAGAAGAAAAAGGAATAGGAAGACCAAGTACGTATTCACCAACTATTACAACTATATTAGAAAGAAGATACATTCAAAAAGAGCAAAAACAATTAGTACCAACAGAATTAGGAAAAATAGTAAATTCTTTATTAGTAGAAAATTTTACAGATGTTATAAACGTAGAATTTACCGCAAAAATAGAAGAAGAATTTGATGAAATAGCAGAAGGAAAAGAAAATTGGAAACAAATTATTCGTACATTTTATGGACCTTTTGAAAAAGAAGTAGAAAAAGTAGAAAAAGAACTAGAACACGTGCAATTAGTAGATGAAGTATCAGATGTAAAATGTGAAAAATGCGGAAGAATGATGGTATATAAATATGGCAAATATGGAAAATTCTTAGCATGTCCGGGCTATCCTGAATGCAAAAATGCTAAACCAATAGTAGAAACAGTTAAGGTGCCTTGCCCAGTATGTGGAGGAGCAGTGCAAGTTAGAAAAACCAAAAGAGGAAAGAAATACTATATTTGTGAGAACAATCCAAAATCTTGTGAATATATATCTTGGAATGCACCAAAAGTAGGCGAAGTTTGGTCTAAAGAAGAAGCAGCTAAAACAAAGAAAACAAAAGAATCTAAGCCAAGGAAAGCTACTGAAAAAAGAACAACTAAAAGAGCAACAAAGAAAAAAGGTACTACTAAAACAACAAAAAAAGCCACTAAAAGTAAGTAAAAAATAAAAGTAAATTGTATATAACAAAATTTCACAGAAAAGTTAAATACAATTTTGCAAGAAAAATTTATATATTTAACATAAATTGACTTTTCTTAATAAATTTGTTAAAATGTATATAGTACCGAGTTAGGTATGTGCAAAATTCCTCAAAGAAGACCAAGAAACTATAGCATTATTATTTATTAATAAGGAGGAAACAAACAATGGCTATGTACCCAGAGAGACTTGCACCGTTGGTCAAGCAAATGGCTTGGCTCATGAGCCGGGAAACTGGCTTACATGTTGACCCTGAATGGGTGAGCATTATTAAGCCTGAACCTATTTGTGGCGTCGTCATGTTCGCAGCACAGGTGGATAACACAACCATCCTGTGCTACTCTAGGAACGGTGCAAACTTCGAGGTCCGCACCGTACAATGGTAAGCCATTAAAAGAAAAATTCTTGCTTTGAAAAAAGCAAGAATTTTTCTTTGTGCTAATGAAAACTTCAGTTGCAAAACCAAAACTTCTATGATATAATTTTAACTTAGTAAAAATCCGGAGGAAAGAACATGTT
>CANRKF010000068.1 GCA_947631145.1 uncultured Clostridia bacterium
ATTTAATAAAACTAATAAAAATGTAAAATCTATAATTAAATCAAATTATGCTTTTAAAAACAATAAATATACATTTAATAATGCAAATATATCAATAGAAGATGTAAAAATACTTATGAAATATGTTTTATTTAAGAGAGGAGCAGATTCATATAAAAATTTAATGAATAAATCGTTGACATTTAGAATAAAATATAGTATCATAGTATTAGAAAGTAATCAAAAAGATTGCTATGAAAGGCAACTAGTTAGAAATAATTAGTTGCCAGTTTTTTTGTCTTATGTTATACTAATTTCAGCAGTTGATTAATCGAATTATTTTTTGAGCAAAAAGTGGGAGGAAAATTTTTCGCAAATAACCTCCTTTAATTTTCAATGTTTTGAATATAATAAATAAATACTTCAAATATATGGCAATCTGAAAAGATTGCCATATATAATTATTCTATATTTACTTTAAAATCTGTAAATTCTGTTATTTCATTATTAACTACTACTTTTTCTATTGTACCATTTTCATATATTTCATTAGAATATATTTTTCCTGAAAGCTCTACATTTTCAATTGTTCCAAGATTATAATCTCTTAAATCTTCAGAATTAGGATTGATTCTTATTTCAAGTGCTGATACAGCACCGCCACCTGTTATTAATATAGATGTATAAATACTGCTTTTAAATGCAACGCCTATTTCTACCCCATTGATTTTTAATTTACTAATAGAAGCATAAACATAATCTAAATCTCCTATATAGTATCTAGGAATAGAATAGTCTATTTCTTGTCCGTTAAATTTTTCAGAAGCAGTTGGTTTATTCTCTATTACAGTTGGACTAGTATATCCATCATTAATTAACATTAATCTTAAAACTGCATCATTTTCATCTTTTTTTAATTCTGCTCTCATCTGCAACTTATCTTGTAAATAAATACCTTGCCCTCTATTTTTATTTTCAGCTATTACATTTATTTCTTCATTTTCATTATATTTTGTTTTTATTATATTATCTCTTTTTATATATAATATTTCATTATCTTCTTTATTTTCGTCTAATTTTACAATTGCAAATGAGAAAACTATTTCTTTTATTTTATCTGCTTCCCTTGTAATTCCTGCAAGATTACCTGAAGTTTTTTCATATTCATAGGTACTATTAGGTTTTACAGTAGTAGTAGATACTAACCTATCTTCTGTATATCCATTTACTTTTGGCTCATCTATTATTCTAAAAGCTATATTATCTGAAGTTTTATTTTCTATATCAAAGGTAAGTTTGACACCAAAACTTTTAATAAAAGAAATATTATCTGGTTCCATTTCCTTTAAAATTACTTTTGCCTTTTCTTCATCAAGTAAAACAATTGGTTCACTTATTAATTTTCCATCATCTACTATATATTTATTTGTAGGGGTATTATTATTTAAGTTTGAATTTATGTCCAAATTTGTGTCCTGTTCATTAATTTCGTTTTGAGTGCTTACGTTATTTTTTGCATTTGCTAATAGTCTTTTCCTTCTTGCTTCTTTTGAATTATTATTAATTATTAATATTATTGCTGTAATAATAATTGCTACTACTACTAGTATAATAATTGTTGATAATAATATTTTTCTTTTGTTACCTTTTTCCATCTTTTTTCTCCTTTATATAATTATTTTTTATAAAATCACTATTTAATTGTTTGTAGCAAGTTATATTAATATAAATAGCTCTATGTAAAATACAAAAAGAAGTGGTTATTTTACTTCTTTTTGTATTTTTACATTCATTTTTTATTAAATTAATAGAAGTGCTATATATGTAAGACATACGGCACCAGAATTAATAATAGAGCCTACTTCAAAAGCTTTTGATGGTTTAACTTCTGCTTTACTTTTTTCAACTTTGCTTTTTTGATATGTTGCTATCATTGCTAAAATAATTCCAAATACTGCAAAAACAAAGGCTGGTAATCTTGTTACCTTAAAAAAGCTTAAAACTCCTGCTAAAACGCTAACTAAAAAAGCTATTATTTCCATATTTTATCTCTTCCCTTCTTTTGTATTTCTTGTTATGAAGCATTATATCATTTATCTACATTTTTTTGCAATATTTTTTACAAATTTTATTAATTTATTTTTTCAAATCTTTTGGTTTCATTTTTAATGAATTTTCCTGTTTATTCTTCAAGAACCTTTTTCTTTTTAATTCTAAAAAATAATCATATTTTAGTTCTTATATTTAAATCTTTTAAAACTTTTTTTATTAAATTAACATTTATTACTTCTCTCTTATCCTTATTTCCATCTCTTTAACTTTTCCCACATAAAAATTTAACAAATTATATTATTTTTATTTCAAAATAACTATTTTTTTCTAATATAGTGTATAATAATATAGAATTTAAATTTATAAAAATTGGAGTTGGTATACAAATGTCAAATTTAAAAGAAGATGTAGATATAAATAAACTATATGGAACGCAAAGTTCTTTAAATAAAGAAGATTTTTTAAAGGAGTTTAATATTAGTGAAAATGGTTTAAGTACAAATGTAGCTAAAAATCGTATAAATAGATATGGCTTAAATGAAATTAAACAAGCTAAGCCTAAAAAGTGGTATAAATATCTTTTTGAAAGTTTATTTAGTCCGTTTAATAGTATACTTCTCGCTATAGCAGCTGTTTTATCTTATACTGATGTATATTTAGCAGAATCACCTAACTACGCAAATATTATTGTTATTTTAATTTTAGTTGCTTCAAGTACCCTTTTAGAGTTCTTTGAAGAGTACAATTCTAATAAAGCGGCTGAAAAACTAAAGGAACTTGTTGCAACAACTACTACAGTTGTACGTGATGGCAAAGAAATTTCGGTTCCTATTAAACAAATTACTGTAGGTGATATTGTAATGCTTTCTGCTGGTAGCTTAATTCCAGCAGACCTTAGAGTTTTAGAAGCAAAAGATTTGTATGTTGGGCAGTCTTCTTTAACTGGTGAATCTGATGCAGTAAAAAAAGTAGTAGAGTTAGGTGCTTCTTATAATTCAGAAGAGCTAATTAATTCAAAACAAGATGCTTCTAAATTAATTAATAATAACGCAAAGCAATATTCTTCTGAATTAATTGATAGTAATTATAAAGATATTAGTAAATTAAATAAAACTAACTCTTCTATAAATATAGATAGCATTTCAGATTTAGATAATATTTGCTTTATGGGTACTAATGTTATAAGTGGTAGTGCTAAATGTGCTGTTATAAAAACTGCAGATGATACTTATTTTGGAAAAGTTGCTCATACTATTCCAAGTAGTAAACCAAAGTCTGCTTTTCAGCGTGGAATTGAAAGTATAAGTAAATTATTAATACGTTTTATGCTTATTCTTATACCTATAGTTTTTATTTTAAATGTTTCTAAACATAGTATTATAACTGCTTTTACTTTTGCAGTTGCTATTGCTATATG
>CANRKF010000069.1 GCA_947631145.1 uncultured Clostridia bacterium
AACAGACCATAAGCTTTTTAATATATTATCACTTTTTAGCTCATATGTCTATTTTTAATTGCTATTATTAATTTTTTTCATTTTTGAAATTAAATAATTCTTGATTATGAATCCACTCATCTATTGAATTTTTGCTAAATTTTATTGTACCACTTACCTTAAAATAAGGTATGTCACCATTTTTTATTCCCCTTCTAATCGTTTGACTAGAAATATTTAGATATTTAGATAATTCTGGTATTGTTAATGTTTCCATAATCCCTCCTCGTTTTATTTACTAAAATTATTTTTTTGTTAAAACACAGCTACCTGAGTTGGTTTTTCTTTTTGTAGTCTAATTTCAACTACAGTTCGATTTTGACCATATATTTTTCGTTGTACTGTATAACGTGATTTATCTGTTCTATATAAATACCCTTCCTCTTCAAGATATTTCCACAAATTTTTTTCATTTAACGGAAATTTCTCGTTTGTTGCTTTATAGTATTTTACAATTTCACTATAGATTTTTTGTGGGTAAAGGTAATAACAATTTTTTTGCCAATCACGATACCCAACAAATGTAGCACTTGGATTAGTAGTTGGCATAGTTAAATTTTGACTTCTTGGCACAATAGTATCTACTTCTATTGTTTTTGTTGCTAATAATTCGTCAAATGCTCTAAAAAACATTTCAGTAGGTTTTAATTCTTTAATTTGTTCTGATTGATTTTCAACTAACATATCCAAACATTCATAAGCTTTTTGGGTTAAGTTATTAAATTCTTTTTCATTGTTAATTATTTCATAAGTTTGTAAGAGTTGTGCAAATAAATAAAAACCAATTTTTAATGTTGCTACTATTTCTGCTGTTCTTCCGTGTTCAGTTTTAACTGCTGAATTCATAAACTCTTTAAATTTTAATTTTATAGCCTCTCTAACTTTAGTTTCATTTAAGATAATCACTTCTATATATCTTCGCATTGCATAAGATAATAATTTTAGATTATCCTGTATATAGGAAAGCTTTTGCAAATTTACACTATGTTCATTTATGTTGAGAATTAGTGACCTTGCTATTCTACTCTGTGCAACCTCTGGAATCGTTTCTCCTGTAATGATACCAAGTCCTCTTGCTGTATAAGCTTTCTTCAAAGTGCTTCCATCTGCTGACATTCTTTCTCTACCTGTCCTGTCACCGTACATACCAAAAACTTTTTCAACTGTAAATAATTTTCCGTTTCCAAAAATTTCAGGATTGTAATCATCAATTATATTTAGAGTATCTTTTAATATGTATGCTTTTTTTTCTAATGCGTTTAATGTGTCTCTAAAGGTGCAAGGAAAGTTATCTCGATTAAAATTACCGAAATGTGATAAAAAAATTGCTGCTAAACTACTTTTTCTCGTACCACTTTTTCCTTGTATATATAACACGAAATCTGCAAGAATATCTTGCTCAGCCAACATTGAGTAAAGTGGTGCTAAATAAGTTATTGCAATTAAAGGAACTGTTATACTGTAATCTGCTACATCAAGAGTTGAATAACTTAATTTTATAGCTTCTTGTGCTTTGTTAAATTTATCTTCTTTTGTGTTAGCTTTAATATCAGTAAGCGAGTATCTTTGCAAATTATCTCTTGACAAATCTACACTTATATTTTCAATGTTACCAACTACTCCTCCGTGATACAAATAACAAAGTTTATCATTTATTTTTCTAAAACCTGTATGACTATAAACCGTTTCTTCTACCATAGTTTTTTTACTAAATATTTGAGTAACTTCTCTTAACCTATCCGAATTTCCTCGCCCTGAACGAATTATTGCAAATTTATCCCACTCAGTTCCTAATAAATATGTTCCCTTTGCATATTTGTCGGCGTCTATTAATTGAGGTGGTAATGTAACAAAAGGGTTGTCTAAAACTACACAATTTACTTGATAAAATGTATTAGTTTCATTGCCGTTATCATATTGAATTCTCTTATCTACATATACGATAAAATTGGAAATTTCAGTATAATTAATTTCTTCATTTTCATCTGCTGTACTTTTTTTCTTAGATGTTGCTTTTTTGTAGCATAATTTACGATTTCTTATGCAGTAAGGTGTGTATTTTAAAATTTCATTATATTCATTTAAAGCGTCATAATTTGTAACTGTCTTTTCTTCTTCATTTAAAGTGTAGAAAAAATTACTTTCGTGAGCAATTTCTTTTCCACCAAGAAAAAGAGAAGCTATTGAAGTTGGAGCTGTATCAACGTTGTAATCTTTAAACTTTGCTGTTAAAAACTTATAAATTTCTTTAATTTGTTTTTTGGTTTGTACGGGTCTATCTAATATATATACTAATCTAAAACGATGTTGTTTTTCTGAATGTGACAAAGTATAATAAATTAGAGTAGGTACCAGTTTAATTTGAACGCAATAATTTAATATTTTTTCTACTGTTAAATGTTTTTCATCACCGAACATAATATTTCCTCTTTTCACCTTCAACTGTTTCAGTATTATCAATATCAACTAAAAAAATTTGTTGCATACAGACATTGTCTTGCCAATATTTTTCAGATTTAATTCCTGATGGGATACACGTTTTTCCTTCTTCAAATGAATTTTTTACAAACTCATAATTATATGGATTCATCTCTAAACTGTCTATTCTATTTTTTATTTTACCTATCTCATCGCCGTTTGGTTTTTCAGAAAATTTTTCAGTATCAAACATAGTCCAAATTTCGTTTGGTGGATAAGCACTTCTCACTAATGAAAATGTGGTTTGTTTTTCTGCAAAAGGCTTTGGCAACTTATATGTATTTCCAAAGTAATTTGGAACATCTATATCAAGGTGGTATCTACTAACTAACCATCTTAATGCTTCAAAATCAGTAATGCTTTTATCTGAGATAAAATGATAAAATTCATTGTAAGCAACTATAAAGTTAAAAATATCTTTTCCTGTTCCAAAATCAGATTTTGAACTAAAATCTGATATGTAATCATTTGAGACTTTAAAAGATGGGTCATTATCCCCATCGCAAAATGGACTGTGATATGTGTCATCAGTTCCACTATTTACTGGCTCTCCTAAAATATCTCTTACAACATCTTTTGTATTTAATTGTTTTTTTACCACTTCAAAAATATTTTCTTCCATTTTTATCATTCCTTTCTTTTTTATCAGGAATTTTCCCTGAAAATTCCAAAAGTAAATAGATAAAAGAAAAAACGGAATTTTTGAAATTAATCAAAATTCCG
>CANRKF010000070.1 GCA_947631145.1 uncultured Clostridia bacterium
AATCCAAATTTGAAAAATCTTTAATTACACCTAATAATCTATTATTTTTGTCCATTTTATCTATTTCTGCACTAAAAGATAAATTATCAATAATCTCCTTAATATTAGCAGAAAAGCCATTTATATATGATTTAAAGTTTGCAGCTATATGCTCTGAATCATTCAGCAATTCCTTTAAATCAAACTTACTTGTGTTATAAAAAGAATATCCTGATTTTTGACATAGTATTTGGGCAGGTGTTGTTTTGTCTTTTTCATATTCTTCTAATACTACTTTTTTAGTTTTAGATAGAGCACATTCAAATCTTCTTATAATTACCATTGGAATTATTACGTCTTTATATTTATCACTTTTATAAGGTCCTCTTAATTTATTTGCTATACTCCATACCATAGCCACTTCTTTTGATATATTCATTGTTTCTTCCATTTCTTCTACTCTCCTTTTAATATTTTCTTATTTCATCCCATTTTCTATCTTGTTTTGACATCTTTTCTAAAATATCAATAAGTATATCTTTTCGATTTTTAGCTGCTAAATCGTAAAAATCTTTTCTTTCGTTCATTGGTATGAGCTCGTTTGCGAGCTTTTGCTGTATATTTTCCTCTGGAGCAATAACTTTTCCATGAAGTATTTGTCCTATATTTATATATATTTATTAATTTCAAACTTTAAAAAATCATCTAATGTACTACAATACTCTTTAAAATCATCATTTGCAATAATATTATTATATTCATCAAATGATAAATTATTTAATTGCTTGTCATTTTCAAATTTATTTATTAAATTATATGTCAAACCTTTTTTTATCAAAATTAATTTATGTTTATCATTTGTCCCATAAACAATATTGTTATACTCTTCCTCATTAATGAATTCTAGCTTTAACATTGCCTGTAAGAAACTCTTTATTTTAAAACTAATAAAGTCGTCCTCTATTTTTAACTTAACTATAGCTAAATTAACTAATTCCTTATCTGTTTTGGTGTTTAATTTAATATATACTTTGTTAAAGCTACTTTTATAGTCCTCAGTTATTTTGGCTATTTCTCCATAGCTATTGCCTATGTAGAACTCATTTTTTTCATCATTATACTGTATACTCTTAAAATATTCATATTGATCTTTTATTCTATCTTTTAATTGGTATCTTTGTTTATTAATAAAATTTTTATAAAAATCTTTTGCTTCTGAATTTTTTAATCTTTTAATCTCAAAATCATTAATACTTAGAATTGGATCTATAAAAACAGCACATATTTTATCAATAATATTTAATTCTTTCCATCTTGAATCATCATTTATATTTTGTTTTAGCTCTTTGATTTTTTCTATTAATTCAGTTATATTATCATAATATTTCTCTATTCCACACTCTATCAATACTTTTTCCAAATTAGCGTTTTCTGTATTGTCATTTGAAAATAATTTTTCCTCTCTTTCAATGATTTCTCTATGTTTTTCTTTTCTTTGCTCAGACAGTTTTAAATTATCCTCTTTATATTCTACCAAAATAGGATTCTCAACCAAATCGTCTAATGCAAAGCTTCTCAATTTTTCTATAGCATTAGACATATTAGAATCTTTTCTATTATACTCTTCTGTATTTATAAAATGAATTGTTGGAAGTAATTTATTTAAATTATTTTTATCATTTGTAAATACATCATTTAATCTATTGACTCTTCCAATTAAATTTATTATTTGTTTAGTATCTAAAGAATTAACGGTCATTATATATAAATTATCAATTGGTAAATTCATTCCTTCTAATATTACATGATTAGCTATTAAAAATTTTAATTCTTTTATAGTTTTATATTTGTACTCCAAATAATCTTTAATTTGATCTGGCATCTTCCCATGTATATATACTATTCCATATTTAATTAATTCTATAATATTAAAATCCTTATGAACGTATTTTTTCAGGGTATCTATTAATAAATTCAATTCTTCATTGTTTATTTCAATACATTTATGTTCTTTTAACTCAATTGCAAATTTTTCAATCTTAACTGGTCTAGTAATAAAAACAAAATTCTTTTCTTTTTCATTGTTTTGTATGTATTCCATTACACCTGTTTTACTTTTTACATTATAAAACTCATTTAAAAATCTATTATATTTTAAAACACTTCCATTTAATCTTAATTCATATATTTCTGGCTCTTTTAAATTAAAATTAATTCTATATTCATCCACATTGCCAGCTGCATATGATTTTAAATTTTTGCTATTATCTACTAATGGAGAAAGATATACTATTTTCTGATTAGGATTTTTTATATAGTTTTTACTTATTAATCTTGATAGCAGTATACTTCTATCATCATCAGACAGTAAATTGTGTGCTTCGTCAATAAAAATTTGATCAAAATAAAAATCTTCTCTTTCTAATAACCTCAGCCCTCTTTCCTGTGTTATTATGGCTATAAATTTACTATCATTTTCATACATCTCATCAAACATTATTATTTTATAATTTAATTTTTGTTGTTTTATATAATTATATGTTTGATTGATTAATGATTTTGTAGGAACTATAATCCCAATTTTATCAAATTTATTTACTAATATTTTTTCTGCAACAATTGAGCTTTTACCATATGACGTTGGTGCTATATATGCAATTTCACTATTATTACTATCTAATAATTTTTCTTGATTATATTTCTGTTCATATGTTTCTACAATTTCATTTTTCTTGAAATTATTTATTCCATTTTTTATTATAATATCATTTATTGAATTTAACTCTATTAATTCTAGTTTATTAATTATATTAGATATTGGATAGTATCCAAAATTAATTGAAAAATCATATAGTGGTTTATAATCATTATAATTAATAGAATATTTAAGAATAATATAATAAGCAAGTTCTAAATATCC
>CANRKF010000071.1 GCA_947631145.1 uncultured Clostridia bacterium
AACTGAAAAAATATGGTATAATTTAAGTAGATGTCAAAGGCAAAGTAAACGAAAGTTTATGACGCAAAGCCATAGGTCTAAAAGCATTTATGCTTATGATAGCTAGGTTGCACAGAAGATAAGGAGATGGTAAATATGAACAAGAAAAAAGTAATGAAAATAATAAAAATAGTTTTAATAATCTTATTAGTAATTGTAGTATTATTTTTAGTAAATGCCATTAGAAATTTTATAATAGTTAAGGAATTGAAAGAAAATTTTAAACAATATACTTCATATAACAATTACCATATAAAAGTTACAAGCTATGAAACAGATGGTACTAGAGTAATACTAAATTATTACAAAAAGGACAATAAAGAGGCAGTTATACTAGAAAGAAATAAAGATGAAACAATTTCAAAAATTTTAATGTATAACAATGGTACTAGAAAAGATGTATTTTATGACAATCCACAAGAAAAAAAGGCAGAACTAAATGCAGATTTAATAATAGAAGTACAATTATATGATTATTTTGAAACACAAACTGATTTACAATTATTTGGTGGAAATATGTTTGCACAAATAAAGAAAATAAACTATAATGGAAAAGAATGTTATAGCTTAAATAATTCATTTACACCTGCATTGCTATCTAAAGAAAGTAATGAAGTATATATTGAAAAAGATACAGGATTAGTTGTTAGAACAAACATAGGCAGTATAATTTCAGAAAGAGAATATGAATTTGATACAGTAAAAGATGAAATTTTTGCTGAACCTGATATTAGTCAATATGAATTAATTGAAAAGAATTAAATTTATATAAACAGATAATTAGTATTTGCTAATTATCTGTTTTTTTAGTGCGATGGGCATGTTGTTTAGTTAATCGGTGAAAGTCCCACATGTCTGAAAACTTAAAATATCAAAGATAATATCTGCATATATAAAGATAATCTTTATTTTTTTATAAAATCATATTGACTTTTTTACTATAACTGTATATACTGTATATACACAAAAACAAAAAAGGAGAAAATTAAACCGTGAATATAATAATAAGTAATTCAAGTAATATTCCAATATATGAACAAATAAAAGAACAAATTAAAAGTAAAATAATATCTAATGAATTAAAAGCAGGAGAAATGTTGCCTTCAATTAGAAGTTTAGCAAAGGATTTACGAATAAGCGTAATAACTACAAAAAATGCCTATGAAGGGTTAGAAAAAGAAGGCTATGTTGAAACTATTGCAGCAAAAGGAACTTACGTAGCAAATAAAAATGTAGAAATTATAAGGGAAGAACAACTGCAGAAAGTAGAAAATTTAATAGATACTGCTGTTTCTATTGCTAAAATAAGTAAAATATCCAAAGAAGAAATGCAGAGTATGTTAGATATTTTATATGGGGAGGAAAAATAATATTATGGAAAATGTATTAGAAGTTAAAGATTTATGCAAAAAATATAGTGGCTTTGAGTTAAAAAATGTAAATTTTATAATGCCCAAAGGCATGATACTTGGTTTAATAGGAGAAAATGGAGCTGGAAAAACAACAACAATAAAAGCCATACTTAATATTATAAACAAAGATAGAGGGCAAGTAAAAATATTCGGTTTAGATTTACAGAAAAATGAAAAGAAAATAAAACAAGATATAGGTGTTGTTTTAGATGATAGCTTTCTTTCAGAATATTTAAACCCTAAAAGTATAAGTAAGATTATGAAAAGTTTTTATTCTAC
Source organism: uncultured Clostridia bacterium (assembly GCA_947631145.1). Classification (GTDB taxonomy): domain Bacteria; phylum Bacillota; class Clostridia; order TANB77; family CAG-508; genus CAG-273. The sequence continues at coordinate 1,731 of CANRKF010000071.1, forward strand.
TTGGGATGAAAAATTATACTTAAAGTACATAGAAAAATTTAATATACCATTAGACAAAATATCTAAAGAATTTTCTAGTGGTATGAAAATGAAACTAAAAATAGCAACTGCACTAGCACATAAACCAAAACTACTAATATTAGATGAGCCAACATCAGGTTTAGATCCTGTAGCAAGAAATGATATATTAGATATTTTTCAAGAATTTATAGAAGATGGCGAACATTCTATATTGCTTTCTAGTCATATTACATCAGATTTAGAACATATTGCTGATTACATTACATTTATAAATAATGGAGAAGTTATTTTTACAAAATCAAAAGATGAACTTATGGAAAATTTTGGAATAGTAAAATGTGAGGAAAAGGACTTTAATAGCCTTAATAAAAATGACTATGTAAAATATAAGAAAAATAAATATGAGTATGATGTTTTAATAGCAAATAAAAGCGAGTTTAAAAGGAAGTATAACATTTCAGTAATAGATAAGCCAACAATAGAGGATATTATGCTAATTTATATAAAGGGGGAAAAATAAAATGAATACTATAAAAGGATTGATTGTTAAAGATTTTCAAACAGTAAAATCATATAAAACAACAATATTGTTTATGATAATAATATTCATAGTGTGTTCATTTCTTAATAATGATTTAATGAGCTTTTTACCTATCTTTATGCCACTATGTTTTGGAATGATAGGAATAAGTAGTTTTAGCTATGATAATTTAGCAAAAACAGATAAATATATACTTACATTTCCTGTTAATAAAAAAGATATTGTAAAAGCAAGATATATCTATATTTTAATATTTACATTACTAGGTGCATTATTAGGATTTGTTTTTACTTATATAGCTCAGGGAATTAAAACATCAAATTTTTTTGATAAAGAATTTTTAAGTAATATATTAGCAGTAATAATTGGAAGTTTCTCAGCAATAATGTTTTTACAAGCATTTCAAATACCAATTATGTATAAATTTGGAGCTGAAAAAGGAAGAATTATACAAATGATTATGATAGTAG
>CANRKF010000072.1 GCA_947631145.1 uncultured Clostridia bacterium
TCATTTACTATAAATTCTAGTTGTTCTGGTAAATGGTCTGTTATTTTTGTTACATAACCATCTATTTGTCCTTCATTGTATACTCTTATTGTGTATGTTACTATATCTCCATTTGAAACACTTATTGGATCTTTTGGATGTTCATATGTTGCTGTTGTTGATTTTCCACCTCTTAAGTCTTCTACATTTACTTTTGGGCTTCTATCATATTTATTTTCTTTTGTTCCTGTGTTTATTTCTGTTATGAATTTTCTTAATGATAAATCAAAATATTCTCCTTTTAATACTAGGTCTTCAAAGTCGTCATCATCTTCTTGACTTTCGTCTCCATAATTTGGTTTATCTACATTATCTGGTGTTGAATCTCTATCATCTACTGGGTTTCCATTTTCATCTGCATCTTCTGTTATTTCTGCTATGTTCTTCAATATTTTATCCTGGTTTCCTACTGTTGCTATTACTTCACATTCTATTAATAAATCTTCATAGTCTAAGGTTTGCCCATCAAAGGCATCCAATAATTTATTTTCTAAATATTTTGTTTTTACTGTTCTTCCATCTGCTGATACTTCCCAGCCATATTGCTCATTAATTGTGCTATTTTCTACAAATTTTAGTCCTTCTGGTAAGTAGTCTGTTACTTCTTTTGCAAATCCAGATACTTCTCCTTCATTATATATTCTTATTGTATATACTACTTTATCTCCTGTTTTTACTAGTAATGGATTTTTTGGATGAACTTTTCTTGCTGTTGTAGTATCGCCATTTTGTAGTTTTGCTTTTTCTTCTTCTGATATTTGTGGCTCTCTACTTACTGTAACTTCTTCTCCATTTATTGTAATTATAAATTTTCTTAATGCCAAGTCAAATATTTTTTCTATGTAAGATGCTTCATCTTCAAAGGGTACTTCTTCTTTTTCTATAATAACAACTGGTTGGTCTTTTTCTGCTGTTTGATTTTCTACTGACCAATATGTAGTTGTTGTTGTAAGAAAAGAACCTGAAATTTTTAATTTTAATTCTTTAATTTTAGTATTTTCTGGTATAGAAATATAAAAATTTTGTCCTACTAAATTTTTTATATCTTCTACACTAGTTGTTTTATCTTCTTTTAAATATATAACATCTGAAACTGTATTTCCATTTGCATCTGTTAGTGTAGCTGTTAATGTATATTCAACATCATTTCTTAATTGATTTATTTTGTATGGTCCTAATATTAATCTATTTCCTACTTTTGTTTTTGTAATTGTTGTATCTGCTAGCTCTACAGGTTGTGTTTTTGAAATTTCTTTATAATTATAATTTGAATTTGCTTCAGCTGTTTTTACTAAATATTTGAATAGTTGTTTACAACCAGTAGCTCTTTCCCAGCTGTCTTCAAAAGATTTATGTGTACTTAATGGTTCCATTACACTATTTTCAGTATCTTTTGCTGAATTTAAATAAAACTCAAAGGTATTATCATCTACATGATAATCATCATCATTTGTAAAATACCATACTGCTAATTGTTGTACTGCATCTATATCATCATCTGTTAAATATAATAATTCTTCTCCATCTCTATCATCATCTATTGATGATATATATTTTTTAGCTGCTTCTAATAAAATAGTTTTATTAGCTTTTGCCCTATCTATTTCCTCTTGTGGTGCACCATCTACTGCTGGAACATAGAAATTATCAAAAAGCCACATTAAAGAGGCATAAGTTCCATCAGCTTGAGGCAATGCACTTTTGTATGCGTCTGTAATATTTTCTCTATCTCTTAAATCGAAATATTGGGTATAATCGCGAGCCTTTTGCGTTTCGGTTACTGAGAAAAGGTCTTCTGCACCAAAACCAGGACCACCCTTTAAACAATATATGGTTTGTCCTATATCATTATTTACTTCATAAATTTTCCATACATTTTTTCGAGCATCAGCTAACTGATAGCCATAACCTGATTTTCTTAAGAACTTAATATTCAAGTTTTTTCCTGGATTAGCTATTGTTGCTTGTACTGTTCCAAATGAACTTAGTATAATTGTTGTAAAAAATAATAATGCAATTACTAATATTCCCTTTCTTGATTTCATGTTATTTACCTTCTTTCTTCACAATACTCTCTATATTTATTTTACTTTTGTTTCTATAACGTGTCAATAGCAGTATTTTACATGTTTTACATATTTTTTTGTATTGATGTTTTTTTTACTTACGGATTTTCTAATTACTAGTTTCATGTAAAATTTCTGCCCTTATATTACAATTATATTACATTTTTGTCATATTTTCAAGTTTTTTGGTGATTTGATTGGCTATTTTCTTTGTTGCCGTAGGTTTTGGGGAGTTTTTTGGAATTATTTGGTATTTTTATAAAAATTTGCCTAACACAATAAGATTTAATCTTACTTGCAGAGCAAGTGGTTTTTGATTCGCTTCTTTTTTAGCTAAAGCATTATACAGAGAATGTCGAAATTTCAAATTTTTATTGAAATTTCGACATTTTTAAAAATTATGTTTTTTACGTTTATACATTTTTATCATTTTTCATTAACAAATATTTTATTAAAAATTGTTTTTACGAATTCATTATCATTCATTTTGTTTTCTAAATACTTGTTGAAACTATCTTCATTTATCTCATTACTTTTTATTTCATTATAATTAGGATATAAGTTTTCAATTTGTTTTCTATTTACTTTGTATGAATTACCACTAAAATTAAAAGTAAT
>CANRKF010000073.1 GCA_947631145.1 uncultured Clostridia bacterium
ACATAATTTAGAAAATATTGTATATAATGAGTTAATTTATATGGGATTTTCTATTAATGTATTCAATAATAATGGTAAAGAAATAGATTTCTTAGCGCAAAAGGATAATAAAAAATATTATATACAAGTGGCATATAGTATAGCAGAAGATAAGACTTATGAAAGAGAGTTTTCTGCATTTAAAAATATAGATAATTTATCACAAAAAATTATTATAACAAACGATGACATAGATTATTCAACAAGTACAGTAAGGCATATTAAATTAAAAGATTTTTTAACAATGAATTCTTTATAAAATAATTATGAATATTTTTATCATTATAAATGTATTTTATAAATTTAATTATATATATATTTATTCACATAGTACAAAAAAATTTGTGGCTCTGCCACAAATTTTTTAATTGTATTTTTTTCTTCTATCTATAGCATACGCACTACCAGGGGTAGTTTTTGCTACGTGTTTTACTTGTGCTGCTACTTCTCCTATTTCTAGAACATTTTTAAATCTGCCTCTATCTATAATAACTACTCCTATTGAAATTGAAGTTAGTGGAAATTGTTCTATAACACATTTTCTATTAGGTACTTCTATGTAACCTCTTTGTGTATCTTCTGGATTAAAGTACTTATATACACCTTTATCAAATTCTAAAATAATGTCTTGACATACTCCTTCACATTCAAGATTAGAAGTAATTGCAACAAAGTCGTCTCCACCAATATGGCCTATAAAATTATCTTCTGTTTCTGAATCGTTAAGATGTTTTAAAATGCATCTAGAGGTAAATTTAATAATTTCATCTCCTTTTAAAAATCCATAAATGTCATTATAGGCTTTAAAATTATCTAAATCTACATATAAAATAGCAAATTCTTCTTTATTTAATAGTCTTTTTTTCATTTCTGCTTGTATTTGTACATTTCCTGGTAAGCCAGTAAGTGGGCTTACTCTACGATTGGTGTCTAATAACCTAATAATATTTTTTATAGTATAATATAAGTATTCTTCATCTATTGGTATTTTTATATAATGTTCTACACAGGCTTGCAATATTTCAACTCTATGCTTTCTTTCTTTAACAGATGAAATAACTATAATTGGAGTTATACTATTATCTTCATTTTGTCTGATTTTACTGCAAAGCTTTACAGTATCTTCTTTAATTCCATCTTCATTAATTATAATTAGAGATGGTATATTTTTTAAAACTGTTTCTATATCTTTTGTTTTTGCTTTTTTAAATTTATAGTCTGATTCTTTTTTAAATAACTCCGCTAATTTACTTTTTAGTTCAGTATTTTCATCAATAATGTAAATTTCTTGTGACATTTTTATCTCCTTTATTTTATAAGTTTTTTTCTACTGTGCTGTATATTCAAGTTCTGTTGCTGCACTTTCTGTATAACCACTAATATTTGTTACTTCTATTGAAAGTATGTTATTTCCTTCGCGTAAAGTTAAAGGTCCTACATCTACTTCTTTTCTATTTATATTATCTGCTGAATAGGTTTCACCATTTAAATTAACTAAAATATATTTTACTCCATCTTCATCTTCTACATGGAAAGTAACTTTATTTCCGTTTTTTAATACAGACATTTTTGGTTTTGAAGTTGATGTAACTATTTCTTTTTTCATTTCTTGTATATTTCCATTTTTATCTTCTGCAGTAATTGTAAGTGTTCTAGTTCCTGGAGTTAAGGTTATTTCTTTCTTTATTTCTTTTTGATTTTGTGTTTCAGCATAAATTGTAACTTCTTCTTCACCATCCCATTTATAAGTAAGTTTTGAAATTGCTGTTTCATCTTTTGCTGTAATTACCATTTCACTACTACCGTTTGATGTGGTTACATCTATACTTGGTTTTGTAATATCTACGCCGTCTAATATATATTGTTTTTGATAAGTTATTTGTTTTCCGTTAAAATCTTCTATAGTAAGTGTTAAGGTGCTATTATAACCTAAAAGTTTAATTCTTTCTTCTGCTGTATAAGCATTTATTGGAACAACATTTTCCTCTCCCATATCCCATGAGTATTTAATTTTCATAATTTCAGCACTGTGTGTAATATTAACAACAAGTTCATCGTTTTCTCTTCTAATATTAACTATTGGGATATTTGATGGGCTTTTTTCTTGTATGTTTTTATATATTGCATAAGATCCTTCTCCTAATAAGGTTAATCCAAAAAGTATAAGGCTAAAGGCGAAAAACATAATAATTCCTTTTATTCCTGCTTTTTTACTTGTTTTCTTATTATATTCAGTAACAAGGATTTGATTCATATAATTAAACCTCCGTTATTATTTTATATAGAAATTATAGCACAAGCCTTTTTTAATGTAAACAAAAAATTTAAAAACTTAAAAATATAGTTTTTTATTTTCACAATAAAAGCTTTCTGTGATTTTATATTAGTCACAAAAAGCTTCTATTTAAGTTTTTTTGTTTAACTTACGAATGTTTAAATTACAAATTTCTTAATTAAGATTACTCCACTTGTTAGCATTGCTACTGTTGTTAATCCTAAAACTACATATG